>VGVA01000012.1 GCA_016874115.1 Gammaproteobacteria bacterium | reverse complement strand
CCGCCCGCAAACCAATGGCAAGGCCGAACGGGTCATCCGCACCTTGATGGAGATGTGGCATGTGAAAACCGAATTCAAGGATAACTTCGACCGACAATTGCAATTGAACCGTTTCATCAACTTCTATAACACCGTCAAACCACACAAGGCTTTGAATAATTCAACTCCTTATGAAATACTCTACCAATATTTTAATCAACCACTCTGTAAACAACCCTGAGATTTCTTACAATTAAAGGAATCTTGATTAATAATATGAAACGATTAATGGATGTCATCCTTGCTTTGATTGCGCTGGTGCTGGTAATTCCTATATTATTAATAGCCTGCACTATTAAACTGACCTCGAAAGCCCCGGCTTTGTATTGGTCGGACAGGATCGGCCAGAACAATACTATTTTTAAAATGCCGAAATTCCGGAGTATGCGCACCGATACGCCAGCGTTAGCCACGCATCTGCTGCAAAATCCTGATCAATACCTTACGCCGATCGGTAAATTTCTGCGGCGCACCAGTCTGGACGAGCTGCCGCAGTTGTGGAGCATTCTCAAGGGCGATATGAGCTTTGTTGGGCCTCGTCCTGCGTTGTTTAATCAATACGACCTCATAGAGCTTAGAACGCAACAGGGGGTTCATCACTTGCTGCCCGGATTGACCGGCTGGGCGCAAATTAATGGCCGGGATGAATTACCTATTCCCCAAAAAGTAAAACTTGATGTAGAGTATATGCAAAGGCAAACCTTTGGCTTTGACTGCTATGTCTTATGGCTGACTTTTATCAGAGTGTTAGGTGGTGATGGTATTTCGCATTAACCGGTAACTCTGGTGTGGGCGCTTTCATTAGGTAATGCGAGATAGAGAATGGGTGCAAAATTAGCGCATTGGTTTATTCATCTTTCCCGCAGAACGAAAGCGGTCATTTTAATTAGCGCCGATTTCGTTTTTACGTTAATTGCGTTGAAGGAGTACATGGAAGCGAGCGAAGCCGAGCGATGTACGACGACCCCTGCGTAGCCGTAGAGGCCGGGCGTTTTGACGGAGTTGGAGCGCAAGCGTAGTGCGTAGTCAAAATGCAAGGCCATACGACACGGCGTCAAGTCATTCGCGCAAGGTCAAAATACGAAGCAAGGCGGAAGCCGATGTTTTGTGTTTTGGGCTGTAGCGGGACGAACGCAGGCCGCCGAAGGCAAACTCGCCACGTCATTTTTCGCTGCTGAAATCGGATTGGACCCCATTTCAGCTTTCGCGAAAAATAGTGGCGCGCTGGATGGGTCGCATTCTCATTACGTTTGAGCGTTTTTTATCTGCCCAAAGGCGAAACCTGGTATCTATTCGCCATAGCCCCTTTCATTGCCGTTCCCATTTTTATCAGAATGGGTCTGTACCGCGCTATAATCCGTTATATTGAAATTCGGGCCTTATGGACGATCATTCAAGCCTGTACGTTGTACGCCCTAGTATACGCATTAATTCTATATCAATCCGGCATTAAACCTATTCCGCGGACGGTAACGCCGCTCAACTGGTTAAATATCATCGTGCTGGTGGCCAGCAGCCGTTTTTTTGTGCGGTGGTGGCTGGGCGAAATTTATATTAGCTTAGGAGGCGGTAAGCCAGCCGATAAACAATTCAAAAAAAATGTGGTTATTTACGGCGCCGGCAGAGCCGGTGTGCAACTGGCTTCCGCTTTAAATCATGGCCGTGAATTCAAACCGGTTGCGTTTATCGATGACGATACTTCACTGCACAGGCGTAAGGTTAATGGACTTAGAATTTATCCTTTAAGCTTGTTGAATCATTTAATCGAACGGCATAAATTATCCGATGTACTGCTCGCTCTCCCGTCTGCGTCGCGGGCGCGTAAAAGTGAGATTATTCAGTTGCTTGAGCCGTATGCAGTCCACGTCATGTCCATGCCCGGCTTGTCCGATCTGGCGCAAGGTAAAGTCAAGGTAGACGAATTACAGGAAGTGGTCATTGGCGACCTGCTGGGCAGAGACATCGTGCCGCCCGACGAAACCTTGCTGACTGCTAACATTAAAGATAAAGCGGTGATGGTGACCGGCGCGGGCGGTTCCATCGGAGCCGAGCTGTGCAGACAAATTGTTCAGCTGAGACCGAAAGTGCTGGTGTTGTTTGAGATTTCCGAATATGCGCTGTACGCAATAGAAAAAGAGCTGCTGGCAATAGCTGCAAAAATGAATATTGCCAATGATATACAAATCGTCACGTTATTGGGTTCGGTCACTAACCGGGAACGGGTGGGACGCGCCTTAAAATCATTTGCGATCCAAACTATTTACCATGCCGCCGCCTACAAACATGTTCCTATCGTAGAAAAAAACCCTGGTGAAGCGATCTGGAATAATATTTTCGGCGCCTTACATACCGCAAAAGCCGCTATTAATGCCAATGTCGAGACGTTTGTATTAATTTCAACCGACAAAGCGGTCAGGCCGACCAATACGATGGGGGCGACCAAGCGTTTTGCCGAATTAATTCTGCAGGCGTTAAGCAGGGAAGCCGATGAAAATAATAAAAGTCCTCGCTTTACCATGGTCAGATTCGGTAATGTCCTGGATTCGTCGGGTTCTGTCGTGCCGTTGTTTCGCGAGCAAATTGCTCATGGTGGGCCGGTAACCGTTACCGATCCTCGGGCAATCCGTTATTTTATGACGATTCCCGAAGCGGCGCAGTTAGTCATCCAGGCGGGTGCCATGGGCTTGGGCGGCGATGTTTTTGTGCTGGATATGGGCGAGCCGATCCGTATTCTCGATCTGGCAAAACGTATGATTCATTTAAGCGGTTTGGAAGTAAAAGACAAAAAACGGCCAAACGGTGAGATTGAGATTAAATTTATCGGACTCAGGCCGGGAGAAAAACTGTACGAAGAATTATTAATCGGCGAAAATGTTTCGGGTACAACCCATAACCGCATCATGCGGGCCGAAGAGCACGTCATATCATGGGTGGAACTGGAAACATTAATCACTGCCCTGAAAAAAGCGAATGAGAATGAGGATTTCGAACGGGTAAGAGGTATTTTAAATACGCTGTTACCGGTTTTAAACCGCACTGTGAAGTGCAAGATGGGCTGTCGAAACGGGCTGCCGAGACAAAAAGCGCCTCAACGAACAGAAATTAAAAAAAATCCCAACCGGTAATAAAATCGGTTGGGATGTTGTTTAAACGGGTATGAGGAGGAGCCGCTTGAGTTGTAACACTCGCTTAAAGTGAATCTTAATTGCTTTGATTGCTGGTACGCATGACCATATTACTGAAAATGGCCGCACCCGCAAACAACACAGTTGAAAAAATAAATTGGCCGGAAATAAAACTCCAAACTCCTGCGACAAACAGAAGGCCAATCAAAATGTCCTTATTAATAGTACTCATTTCTTTACCTACCCTTCGTTAAAATTGAGTCAACCATACAGTCATCTGACGGTATAGTAATATCATACATGGTTTGATTTTTGAGACAATACGCCTGTTAATAAATGCATTGTTTCTCTATTTAAAATAAAATAAAAAGTCAAGAAATTTTGTTAACTAATTCACAAAACTTATACTTATAACTCGAAAGCTCCAAATTTCGACGCAAACAGCCGGCAGGGATAATTCTTGATTAATTCAATGTCTTCTGGTGTAAAATAAGCAGTTGATTTTTTTACGCTAGTGAAAACAGCTTTTTGCATAACTTTATATAAAGCTTAATGTTAGTTTTTGTCTATGCGTATTACACAGCTATCGCTAGTAGAGGTTTTATATCATTGCAGCCGTCAAAGGACCGCCACGCTATTCGTTAGGATTACGCAGTGCAAACTCATTCGACAGTATTAATCAGTCCACAAGACGGCGTCGGTAGAGACCGCTCGTTTTTAGGGTTTTTAACCGTAGTGGTGGCGCTTTTACATGCGCTGTTGGTCATGCGTTTGTTAAGCCCTAGCGAAAAAGACGAGATTAAAAAGCCGGTAAAAGTGGTTGAAGTCGTTATTCTACGGCCAGGACCGGTGGTACCCAAAGAAAAAACGGATCCGCCCGCACCGGCGCCGGTACAACCTGTGGTACAAAAAACCGTCACACCCAAAAAACAGCCGCCGAAAAAAATCGTAAAACCCGTTATCAAAAAAGAAGCCGTCGTTCCGAAAAAACCAACGCCGGTGAAGCCGTTAATTGAAGACCGTCCGCCGGTATTAACAGCGCCTATCGCATCTCCGCAAAAACCCGCATTTTCTGTTCCGCCGTCACCGCGCCCAGCCAGCAAGCCTGCGGTAAAATCGGGCAGTGGCGATGCAAACAGTAAAGGCGTCAGTTCCGGCGTAGCATTAATCTCGCGCGTTAAACCTGTTTATCCGGCGCGGGCAACTAGCCGCCATATCGAAGGCTGGGTTAAAATCGAATTTACTGTTACGCCCTCCGGCGCTGTTTCAAGCCCAAGTGTCGTCAGCGCGTCGCCGCAGGGCATCTTCGATTCGGCGGCATTGGACGCGATCATGAAATGGCGGTTCAAACCCAAGATGGTGAATGGTCAGGCCGTGACCCAGCGCGCGGTGCAAACCATCAAATTTACGTTATCAAAGTAAGGAAAAATAAATGCTTTATCATAGCTCGCCCGAAGCGGTTGTCGACGGCACCTTGTATACATTATTGGTATTTTCAATCGTGACATGGACGCTGATTTTTTTTAAATCCTGGCAGTTTTACTGGAACGGCAATTGGAATAAACAGTTTGATGAGGTATTTTGGAACGCGGAATCCTTCGATCAGGCCGATACGCTACCGGAATCGACTTTCCGAGGACCGTTGGCGCGCATAGCCAGACAAGGGTTCAACTGGTTAAAGGAGAGCAAATCGGCGGCGGCCAAACGCCTTAAATTCCGTGGTACGCCGCACGACTTACTGGAACAGGCCATGTCCGTGCAAATGCAGAAAGAGGAGCGGGCGATGGAAAGCGGCCTGACCGTACTCGCCAGCATCGGCAGTACCGCACCGTTTGTCGGTTTATTCGGTACGGTTATCGGCATTATGCATGCCATGCACAATATTACAGCCAGCGGCTCGACCAGTCTGGATATCGTCGCAGGTCCCATCGGGGATGCGCTTGTGGCGACGGCAATCGGTATCGCCGTGGCGGTACCGGCGGTGCTGGCTTATAATTTTTTCTTACGCCGCGTTAAAGTACAGCGGGGCGGTCTGGAAAATTTCGTAATTAGCTTTATGCATGCCGCATTAAGTACGGACACTATCAAATAAGGAACAGCCATGGCACTTAAAACGCATTCGGATGAAAGCGCCTTGAGCGAAATTAATGTAACGCCGCTGGTCGACGTCATGCTGGTGTTGGTGATTATTTTATTAATAACAGCGCCGCTATTAACACAATCGGTTCATGTTAAATTACCGAAAACCGCCGAAACAACGGCGAATGTAAAAGACCAGCCGTTACAATTGGCGATTGACGAAAAGGGCGTGATCAGCCTGAACAAGCAACCGTACGATTCCATGGAGGCGCTGGAAAAAGCGTTGCAAAGCGAATTAATCAAGAATCAGGAAGTAGGTGTACATCTGTACGCGGATCAGGCGGTGATGTATAAAAAAGTCGCTGAAGTAATGGCGGCAGTACAGCATGCTGGTATTGCCAAGATTGCGTTTGTGACAGTGGAAGAATAAGCAGGGATATTAATTATTACTATCTTTATTTAACAATACGTTATTAATGGATTACTATTTGCTCCGTTTGGCGGTTTTAACCAGCGTTATCCAATCTATAAACATTCAGATTTTCATTTTCATACAGCCGGCTTTTTTTCCACCCGGCGAAAACGTCTTCATGAAACATCAAATCGTTGTCGATAGCGTATTCATAGCAACTTCTAAATAAGCGGGCGGTACGAAAAGCATGTAATTCATCATCTGCGGTAATGTTTTCTACATTGCCGACTTGAAAAGTCTTATTCCTGGATTTGCCATTACAGACCCAGAATACGGTATAGCATAAATAACTTTTGTATTTGCGATGATCGTACTTAATAGTCCTGGAAACGCCGGTTACGCCGGTAGTCGTCTTGTTTTTAGGCGGTTTAAGGAAGCGTGTTTTGCTGCCTTTTAAGGCAACCAGCATTTGATCGCGCCACGTAATGGCGGCCTTTAACGATTTGGTTTTACTGCCCCATAATTTATGGGAAAAATAACGGCTGCTTTTTTTGCCGCGGCGTACAATTCTTACTTGATAACCGAATAAATCAGGTTCCGTAATATGTTTTACTTTTCCCATTGAGCTGACTCTTTTAAGTAGTGACTAGGCTATGTTGCCATTAATGCATTCTAGTTCTCAGGTTTAGTAGTTTTCTTACATATGTAAGCTTATGATTACAAATTATGGAGTCAAGTTTTTAGAAATGCAAGGGAATTTTTCACGTCAGCCAAATACTGTCCAATTTGGTGTAAAATTGAGAACCACAGCTATACCTGACTGTCTTAGTTAGTTCGTGGCTATGTCCTTATATCCTCATCCTTTTTACATTAATGGAGAATTCTTATGAGCGTTTTAGTTGGTAAACAAGCACCCGATTTCACCGTGCCTGCTGTTTTAGGTAATGGTGAAATAGTTAATTCTTTTAACTTTTCTTCAGAAATAAGCGGTAAATACGCGGTCTTATTCTTTTATCCGTTGGATTTTACGTTTGTCTGCCCCAGCGAATTGATTGCATTCGACCACCGTATCGACGATTTCAAAAGCCGCAACGTCGAAGTGGTTGGCGTATCCATCGATTCCCACTTTACCCACAACGCCTGGCGCAATACACCGGTCAACAAAGGCGGTATCGGTGCTGTTCGTTATACATTGGCGGCGGATCTGACGCATAGCATCGCTAAAGATTATGATGTCGAATCGCCTATTGGCGTCGCTTATCGCGGTAGCTTTTTGATCGATCGTAACGGACTTGTCCGTCACCAAGTCGTTAATGACTTACCATTAGGCCGTAATGTCGACGAAATGATCCGCATGATCGATGCATTGCAGTTCCATGAAGAACACGGCGAAGTTTGCCCGGCAGGTTGGAATAAAGGCGATGCCGGCATGAACGCCAGCCCGGACGGTGTTGCCGCATACCTCGACAAACACGCCGACAAGCTTTAAATTAAGCCGTTGACGCTACAGTAAAACAAGGCGTCATAACAGCGACATTAACGAGCAGAAAGATAAACTTATCTTTCTGCTCTCATCATCCTCGATTAATGATTAATTGATGCGAGCGAAAACCGTTTTCCCGCAAAGATTAAAATCTCGCAATACGGTTATGTGCATTCGGCAATAGGCTGATCCAATATTTACGCTCAAAACTTAATCCGCAGAAATTTAACCGTTATCTCTCCTCAAACGATTAAAAAGAAGATGCATCCTTGCATCAAAATTGACATCCGATTTCTTCACACGAGGAGTGAATAAGCAATTACGTACTTGGAGGTTGTGAAAATTCAATTTTCAAAAACAGCATTAATAACTCAACTGGTCTCGCTTCATAGTAAGCATGCTTCATGCCAGTTATTAGGCGTACAGCATTTTCTAATAATAAATAGTTATTAATACAATGACTTATAATATTTTCGGTTGCGGTTATAGGCAATTTATTCAGTCATTAATGTGCAAGTAAAGAGTGCAATTATTAATAAGCTGCACCAATATGGTGATAAGTGGTATAAAAGATTTGCAGCCGATACACTTTGAAAATGGCATTTAATTCCCGATTGTTGTGGTAGACATACTTGCATCATTTCATCCCATTGTTGCCGACTGGTTTCGCCAGCAATTCACTGCGCTATCGGAAGTGCAACAGCAGGCGTGGCCTGCTATTCAGGCCGAGCAATCTACCTTAATTGCCGCTCCGACTGGTTCCGGAAAGACGCTTGCGGCATTTTTTGCCGTGATTGATCGCTTGGTACAACAGGGCTTAAATTCCGCTTTGCCAGACCAATGCCAAGTGTTGTACGTTTCGCCGCTGAAAGCCTTATCCAACGACATCAACAAGAACCTTGAACATCCTTTAAGCGGTATCGGCATGGCCTTGCTGGAAGCCGGTTTGCCCTGCCCCGCCATCCGGACTCAAACACGCACCGGCGATACCAGCCAGTTAGAGCGGGCGGCGATGAAGCGGTTTCCGCCGCACATCTTGGTGACCACACCGGAATCCTTGTTTATTTTATTAACATCGGATTCGGGCAGAACGATGCTGTAAACCGTGCGCACCGTTATCGTTGATGAAATCCATGCTTTGGCGGGTAACAAGCGCGGTGCGCATTTGATGCTGTCGCTGTCACGGCTGGATGCTTTGTGTGAGCAAGCGCCAGTGCGCATCAGTCTGTCCGCTACCCAAAAACCGCTGTCGAATATTGCACATTTTTTGACGGGCAGTGCCGATAAGCCTTGCTCCATCATTGATACCGGCCATGTCCGCCAGCGCGATTTGCTGATTGAGGTGACCGGTTCACCGCTGGAAGCGGTGATGGCGAACGAGGTGTGGACGGAAATTTATGATCGCCTGGAACAGCTTATTAAAGGGCATCGCACCACCTTGATTTTCGTCAATACCCGCCGCTTGGCGGAACGCGCCGCGAAAGCCTTGGCGGATCGGCTAGGCGAAAGCGCGGTCACCGCACATCACGGCAGCCTTGCTAAGGAACACCGCTTATCCGCCGAAAACCGCCTGAAACAAGGCCAGTTGAAAGCCCTGGTCGCCACGGCATCGTTGGAATTGGGCATCGACATCGGCGATGTCGATCTGGTGTGCCAATTGGGTTCGCCGCATTCCATCGCCGCCTTCTTGCAGCGGGTCGGGCGTTCCGGCCACCGGCTCAGCGCCATCCCCAAAGGTCGTCTGTTCCCTTTGTCCCGTGACGACTTATTGGAATGCGCGGCGTTGTTGTGCGCCATTAAGCAAGACCAGCTTGATGCCATTGCTTTTCCGTAACATCCGCTGGACGTGCTGGCGCAGCAGATTGTTGCCGAAGTCGCCTGCCGGGAATGGTTGGAACAAGACTTATACTTGGCATTAAGCAAAGCGTGGCCGTATCAAAGTTTAAGCCAAGCGGATTTTACGGCGGTGGTGAAGATGCTCAGTGATGGCTATCACACCCGGCGTGGACGGCGTGGTGCGTATTTGCACCGCGATGTGGTGAATGGCGTGTTGCGCTCGCGCAAAGGTGCGCGTTTGACCGCGATCATGAACGGCGGCGCGATCCCAGACCAGTTCGATTACGATGTCATTTTGCAACCGGAAGGCTTGTTTATCGGTACATTAAACGAAGATTTCGCTTTTGAAAGCATTCCTGGCGACATTTTCCAACTGGGTAACACGTCGTACCGGATGTTGAAAATCGAAAGCGGTAAAGTGTATGTGGAAGACGCCCACGGCCAGTCACCCAATATTCCGTTCTGGTTTGGCGAAGCACCGGGGCGGAGCAAGGAGTTGTCGCAAGCCGTATCTGATTTGACATCCACCCTTGACCGCTTATTGGAACAAGGCGAAGCGCAAGCCCGCGATTTCATTAATCAGCAATTGGCCTTGCCAGCGCATGTTGCCGACCAGCTTTACACGTATCTGGCGACAGCGAAAGCCTCCTTATCCGTCTTACCATCTTTCCAAAATATTATCTTCGAGCGCTTTTTCGACGAGACGGGCGACATGCACTTTGTTATCCATTCGGTGTATGGTTCACGCATTAATAAGGCGTGGGGTTTGGCGCTGCGGAAACGCTTTTGCCGCAAATTCAATTTCGAACTGCAAGCTGCGGCGAATGAAAACAATGTCGTCTTATCCTTGGGTTCAACCCACAGCTTTCCGCTGGCGGAACCGGCGGGTTATCTGAAGGCGCAATCGGTTAAGGATGTCTTGGTTCAAGCCTTGCTCGCCGCGCCCATGTTCCCCACCCGCTGGCGTTGGGTTGCCAATACCGCATTGGCGGTGCCGCGTATGCGCTCAGGAAAAAAAGTACCGGCCATCTTCCAGCGCAACGATGCCGAGGATTTGATTGCCGTGGTCTTCCCGGACCAAATCGCCTGCGCCGAAAATATCGGAGGCGACCGCGAAATCCCCGACCACCCGCTGGTGCAGCAAACGCTGCGGGATTGCCTGCATGAACTGATGGACATTGACGGTTTGCAAGAAGTACTCAAGGGGATCGAATCGGGCGCAATTAAGATTATCCCTTGCGACTTGGCCGCGCCATCACCGATGGCGCAGGAAATTATTAATGCCAAGCCTTACGCCTTTCTTGATGACACGCCCGCCGAGGAACGCCGTACCCTGGCGATTCAGCAGCGGCGCTTCGGCAATCCGCAGGAAGCGGCGGAAATCGGCAGGTTGAATCCCGATGCCATAGCCCGGGTGCGGGAAGAAGCGTGGCCGGTTGTCCGCAATGCCGATGAATTGCATGATGCGCTGGTGATTCTCGGTTTTATGACTGAGCAGGAAGTTAATCCAGTTTATCCAAGCAATAAGGCGGATAGCCTTATCAATAACCTTGCCATGCTTGTCGAATTACAAGAGCAAAATCGGGCGGCTGTTATAGACTTGCCGAACGGTCAGAAGCTGTGGGTTACTGCCGAGCGCCTGTTTGAATTGCGAGTCTTATTTCCTGAGAGTCTATGCATTCCACCGATAGAACCGATCACAAGCAACTCCATTAATACGTCGGAAGATGCCTTGCGCGAATTGATCCGTAGCCGCTTAGAAGGCTTGGTTGCGGTCACGGCGCAACAACTAGCCGCACCGTTGGGAATGGAGATAAGGCTTATCGAACAAGCCTTATTGTCTTTGGAACAGCAAGGCGTGGTTATGCGCGGACGTTACACACCCGGCGCAACGATTGATGAATGGTGCGAGCGTGGCCTGCTGGCGCGTATCCATCGTTATACCTTAAAACAATTGCGTAACGAAATCGAGCCGATTTCGCCCGCCGATTTCATGCGTTTTCTATTTCAATGGCATCGGCTGCATGATCCGTTAACGGGTGAAGCGGGAATGGACAAAGTCTTGCGGCAACTGGAAGGTTACAACATGCCTGCGGCTTTTTGGGAACATGAAATTCTGGCGAAGCGCATCAAACCATATTTTGCCAGCGAACTGGATCAGCTTTGCGCGTAGGGAAAATTCCAGCGCGCCACTATTTTTCGCGAAAGCTGAAATGGGGTCCAATCCGATTTCAGCAGCGAAAAATGACGTGGCGAGTTTGCCTTCGGCGGCCTGCGTTCGTCCCGCTACAGCCCAAAACACAAAACATCGGCTTCCGCCTTGCTTCGTATTTTGACCTTGCGCGAATGACTTGACGCCGTGTCGTATGGCCTTGCATTTTGACTACGCACTACGCTTGCGCTCCAACTCCGTCAAAACGCCCGGCCTCTACGGCTACGCAGGGGTCGTCGTACATCGCTCGGCTTCGCTCGCTTCCATGTGCTCCTTCGATGAAGCTAAAAAATTAATACGCCGTCTTGATGTGCCAGTGCGACAGGTGATGATAGAAGTGAGAATAGCTATAGCGTCGAATATTTTTGCTAAACAATTAGGCGTTAGGTTCGGTGCCGGTAAAATAGCAGCCGTAGGTTCCAAGAAGGTCGTAGGAATAGGCGGCGCCGGAACCGCCGGAAATTCCAACGCCCAGCCTGATGATGAAGGCAATATTAGAGAAATCAGTGATACGCTCGTTGATCTCGGTTTAGCGTCGCCTTATGGTGCTTTAGGAATGACCTTGGTAAGAGCGGCCGATTATGTACTCAATTTGGAGTTATCCGCTTTACAGGATCAAGATCAAGGCGAATTGCTGTCAAATCCAAGAGTATTAACGTCCGATCGCTGTCAGGCCACCATCAAGCAAGGTACGCAAATTCCGTATCGGGTACAACAAGGTCAAGGTGCATTCTCAGTGGAATATAAAGACGCTACTTTAACTTTGGATGTAACGCCGCAAATTACGCCAGCGGGCAGCGTTGTGATGTCGTTAAAGATTGCAAAAGATGCGCTAGGTTCGGCTTCTGTCGATGGCGTTGCGATTAATACGCGTACTTTGGAAACCAATGTTCATGTGATGGATGGTGAAACCGTTGTGCTGGGTGGTATTTTCGAGGAAACATTCAACGATAACGTCAAAAAAGTGCCGCTCTTTGGCGACTTGCCGGGTATTGGATTCTTATTTAAACGGAATGTCAAACTTGACGATAAATCCGAACTGTTAATCTTTGTAACCCCGAAAATCGTTAAAGACAATGTAGCGGTTAACTGAAAGGCTTCTACTCCAATCGAAAAGGGGGCATAATGCCCCCTTTTTAATGCGTAGCCAGCCGGTCCGCTATGGTGAACGACAATATTTATTTGATAGGCTTAATGGGAGTCGGCAAAACGACGATAGGCAAACAACTAGCGAAAGCGTTGGCAATGCCATTTTACGATAGCGATAAGGCCATCAAAGACAGCACCGGAGTCGATATTCCTACCATTTTCGAATTTGAAGGCGAAGAGGGTTTTAGAGTTCGCGAAGCAAAAATGATCGAAAAACTAACCCAATTACAAGGCATCGTCATGGCCACGGGGGGTGGTGCTATATTGCGGGAAGAAAATCGTAACCATTTGAAGGAAAATGGTTTTATTGTATATTTGCATTGTTCGATCGACAGGATTTTAGAACGCACCCGGCGCGATACGCAACGGCCATTGCTAAAAACGGATAACCCCAGGAAATGCCTTCAGCAACTGTTGGAAGAACGTCAGCCTTTGTATTTATCCTGCGCCGACATTAAGATAGATACAGGTGTTCTCAGGACAAAAACAGTTATTAAACAAATTCTGGAAGCATACAGTGCAAGAAAACAAGGACATGAAGACGTTAAAGGTTGAATTGGGCAACAGAAGCTATCCTATATATATTGGTAGCGGTATTCTAGTTGATCGGCAACTTTTTACGGATCATATTAAAGGTAAGCAAACGCTGGTGACAACCAATGAAACCATCGCCCCTTTGTATCTGGAAAAAATAACAGCACAATTAAATAGTTACAATACGGCTACTGTCATTCTGCCGGATGGCGAGCAGTATAAAACCCTGGACGTTCTTAACCGGATATTCGACGCCTTATTAATGAACAAATTCGGACGAAACGCGACCTTGATTGCCTTAGGCGGCGGCGTCATCGGCGATATGGGAGGATTTGCGGCGGCCTGCTATCAACGAGGCATTGCCTTTATCCAGATTCCAACGACTCTTTTAGCGCAAGTCGATTCTTCGGTAGGCGGAAAAACCGGCGTTAATCACCCATTAGGTAAGAATATGATCGGCGCATTTTATCAGCCGCAATGCGTGATTATCGACACGGATGTGCTGACTACCTTGGATGAACGCCAATATTCCGCGGGTCTGGCGGAAATCATTAAATATGGTTTGATCCGGGATGCCGCGTTTTTTCAGTGGCTGGAAGAAAACTGCGATGCATTAATGGCGAGGGATAAAATCGCTTTGGCGTACGCAATAGAACAATCTTGTATTAATAAAGCCGAAGTGGTGTCGGAAGATGAAACCGAAACTGGCGTAAGAGCGACTTTAAATCTAGGCCACACGTTCGGCCATGCGATTGAAACCGGTGTCGGTTACGGAGAGTATCTTCATGGTGAAGCTGTCGCCATCGGGATGTGCCTTGCCGCAGAGTTATCAAGGCGCATGGAGTGGTTAAATAGCGCCGATGTCGCTAGAATTATCAATTTGATTAAGAGGGCTAAACTGCCTGTAGATCCGCCTAAATCATTAAGTGCTGAGGAATTTTTACAGTTAATGTCGGTTGATAAGAAAAATGTCGACGGCCAGATAAAATTAATTTTACTAAAAGCAATTGGTCAGGCGTTGTTGCCGATGTCGGTAACAGACGACTTAATTCGTGTAACTATTGAGTCATGCTCAGAATGTTAAGGCGGATTCTCTGTGAGCACCATTAATACTCAACGTATTTTCCAAGATCTCGGATATCCGTTACTAACCCGCGAACGTACGGATAAACTGGACTTGCTGCAACATTTAACCGCCAATTTGGCGCGAACCGTGGTTATTTGCGGTCCGGAAGGCATTGGCAAGTCGCGGTTGCTGCAACATTACCAAGATGCGTTTACCGACGATTCGTTGTTGTGTGTGCTAAAAGGCGACAGCCAGTTTGGCATGGAACACATTAAAGAGCAGGTCATTAATGTTATCGCTCAAAAGATACCTCAGTTCCAGGGTAAGCCTTTGCCGGAAATCTTGGAAAAGCTAACGAAACGCGATTCGTTTGCGCTTTTATTAATAGACGATGCCGGCCAGTTGGCTCCTGGTCTTATGGGAGAGTTGATCTCCTACGCAGGGCAATATCCGGCGTTAAGAATAGTGTTTGCCTTAACACACAGCGAACTGTACTTAAAAAACGGCACGGATACAGCTGTTGAAGATTGTTATCAGATAGAAATTCCCGCGCTGACAGAATTGCAATGCGCTGATTTTCTTGAGTATTTGTCGACCTTGCCCAATCCGCGCATCGACTTTAACGCTATTAATGAAACCTTTGTTGCCGAACTTTATCGTGAAACGCATGGAATTCCCGGCAAAATCTTAACAAAATTACCGCGACCGCTGAGCAAGAAAAAGCTGGATTATTCAGCGCCGATTTTGGTTGCTGCAGTCATCTCGCTCATATTAATCGCTTTGATTGTACAATGGTGGAGTTCCAGACCGAGACCGGCTGCAACCGTTGCCAGTGCGGCAAAGCTTCAAGAAATGACTGACAGACAACCGGAATCTGTTAAACCCGTGTCGCCGGTTGCTCAATATGCGCCAGTTACATCGCCAGCGCCATCTGTTGCATCACCGGCTATTACAGCCGGTAGTACAGGTGTTGCCGTCCAGCAAGCGACAGCTGGCGGACAGCCTCAACCTGCTGTTGCGGCAACGCAAACAAATACTGCGCAATTAACTCCAGCGCAGACACAGGTTCAACTCGCAGCGGCGCCAAGTAGTCAGTCGCCAGCGGTTAACATGCAGAATTTAGATGAAGGCGGGCAATGGCTGATGAGCCAGCCTGCTGAAACTATAACGTTGCAATTAATGGCCTTGCCGGATCCGCAAGCCATCATTAATGTCATGCAAAGCCATCCGGAATTAGGATCGAGCTTAAGAATGCTGAAAACCTACAGCAAGCGGGGCAAAGAGCGTTACATCCTGCTATACGGTTCGTTTGCCAATGCCGAACAAGCGAATGCGGAAGCGAAAAATCTGCCGAAAGATCTTCGCAAAACCTGGACTCGCCAAATAACCGCCATCCAGGCCGAATTACAGTCAGCCCCGCGACAACCGGATAAAGCGGCAACAGCGCCGCCTGCGCCATTAATCAAGCAGGTGCAATAGATTTTATGAGCTTATTAAAAAACGATACGTTTCTCAGAGCCTTATTAAAGCAGCCTGTAGACTACACGCCGGTCTGGATGATGCGACAAGCCGGGCGTTACCTGCCGGAATATCGGAAAGTCAGGGAGCAGGCCGGTAGTTTTCTAGGATTATGCACCAATCCTGAATTGGCGTGTGAGGTAACCTTACAGCCGTTGCGTCGATTCGATTTTGATGCGGCCATTTTATTTTCCGATATTTTAACTATTCCGGATGCGATGGGTTTGGGGTTATGCTTCACTGAAGGCGAAGGGCCGAAATTTACTGATCCAATCAAAACTATAGCGGATATCGAGCGGCTGCCCATACCCGATCCGGAAAGCGAATTGCGGTATGTGATGGATGCAGTACGATTAATAAGAAAAGAATTGCAGGACAGTGTGCCATTAATTGGATTTTCCGGCAGTCCCTGGACATTGGCAACCTACATGATTGAAGGCGGAAGCAGTAAAAGCTTTCAAAAGGTAAAAAGTCTCATGTACGCCCAGCCGAAACACATGCATGTCCTGTTGGAGAAGTTGGCGCTGTCGGTGGCGTTCTACCTGAATGCGCAAATTGCCGCGGGCGCGCAGGCTGTAATGTTGTTCGATACCTGGGGCGGTATGTTGACGACCGAAGATTACCGCGAATTCTCCTTAAATTACGCCCAGCAAGTTCGGTCATTACTGAATGTTGGCGCAGACGATAATAAAATTCCGTCCATCCTGTTTACCAAAGGCGGCGGCCAATGGCTGGAAGCCATGGCGGATACGGGTTACGACGCTTTAGGGTTGGATTGGCAGACGGATATTCAAAGCGCCCGCGCCCGTGTTGGCGAAAAAGTCGCCTTACAGGGTAATATGGATCCGGTGGCGCTTTATGCTCAGCCGGATTATATTGAAGATAAGGTAAAATCCATCCTGGCAAACTATGGTCAGGGTTCCGGCCATGTTTTTAATCTGGGTCATGGCATACTGCCCGATATTAATCCGGATCATGTAAAAGCCATGGTGGATGCGGTGCATCGATACAGTCCGGTGTATCACCGGTTTTCCAATAGCGATTAACCAAGAGGATTAAAGTATGAACGCAATAAAATATCTGCTCGCCCTGGCGCTGTTGTTAAGCGCCGGATTAATCTGGGCGAAAGGTAAAACCAAAGTAGCGCCTGTTAATAAAGAAGCGCCGGTTGATATCGTGGTAAATCGCAGCCCGACCTGCACCTGTTGTGGAAAGTGGGTTGAGCACCTGCAAAGCAATAACTTCAAGGTTAAAGATATTGTCACCGATGATGTTCAGGCCATTAAAGATAAACACGGGGTCAGCAAGGAACTGGCTTCCTGTCATACCGCCTTGGTTAACGGCTACATCGTGGAAGGGCATGTGCCTGCCGCAGACATCAAAAAAATGCTGAAAGCAAAACAACCGGCGGATATTATCGGAATTACCGTTTCGCAAATGCCCAGCGGTACGCCGGGAATGGAAATGGGCGGCAGGAAAGATCCGTACCAAGTCCTCAGCTTCGATAAGAATAACAAGCAGCAGGTATTCAGCGATTATCCGGCCGAATAATGTGGCTGGTAGGCGATATTGGCGGCACAAAAACCATTCTGGCGCTTTATGAAGCCGAAGGTAACGACTGGCAATGCCGGAAAACGGCGCGCTACGCCAGTGCAGACTACCATCAATTCAGCGAGTTATTAACCTTATTTTTGGCTGATGTTTCGGCACCCATAGATGCTGTTTGTATCGGCATTGCCGGGCCGGTGATTAATGGCGATTGCATAACCACTAATTTGCCCTGGGTTATTAAGCACAAAGAGATCGGTCGGCAAACCGGTACGGATAAAGTCTGGCTGTTAAATGACCTGGAAGCCAGCGCCTGGGGCTTGCTGGCGCTGCCCGAAACCGATTTCGTGGAACTGAATTCGTCCGCAAAACATCAGTCCGATGGCAATAAAGCCGTGGTGGCGGCAGGCACAGGATTGGGTGAAGCATTAATGATCTGTTACGGCGACGATTATCGCATTATCGCCACCGAAGGCGGTCATGCCGATTTTGCTCCGGGTGACCGGCAGCAAATCGGCTTGCTCGACTACCTGATGGATAAGCTTGACGGTCACGTCAGCTATGAGCGAGTGCTGTCGGGATCGGGGCTACATGCGATTTACGGCTACTTAAAGCAAAGCCAGTTTGCTCTGGAGTTGCCAGATACCGCGCTGCGAATACAAAAAGAAGATCCGGCGGCGGTTATTGGTATGCTGGGCGTGGCTGGCAGCGATCCGCTTTGTGTAGAGGCGCTCAAGATTTTTTGCCGAATCTACGGTGCAGAAGCTGGCAATCTAGCCTTAAAATGCCTGCCGTATTCGGGGATTTATTTAACCGGCGGCATCGCCGCTAAAATATTGCCCGCACTTCAGAAGGGTGAGTTCATTACTAGCTTCATTAATAAAGGCCGTAGCAGCAGCGTTATCGAAACTATTTCCGTAAAGGTTTGTATGAATCAGGAGGTAGGACTGCATGGCGCGCTGAATTTTCTTCAAAACAGGCTGGCGGGACAAGCTCATTAATAAATAAACGCTGAATTACTGCCGTTAAACATTCAGAAAAACACAGACAAACTTCCGGTTAATGGAATTCAAACTGATTAATAAGGACGGCTACGCCCGCCGCGGCCAACTGACATTAACGCACGGAACGGTGGAAACGCCTGTGTTCATGCCGGTGGGCACCTACGGTGCGGTGAAATCCTTGACGCCGGATGATCTAAACCAACTCGGCGCACAAATTATCCTGGGCAATACTTTTCATTTAATGCTCCGTCCCGGTATGGACGTGATTAATGCGCATCGGGATTTGCACGGGTTTATGGGCTGGAACAAGCCAATTCTGACCGATTCCGGCGGTTTTCAGGTATTCAGCCTGGGCGATTTAAGAAAAATTACCGAACAAGGCGTTACGTTCAAATCGCCCATTAATGGCAGCAAAATTTTCATGGGTCCGGAAGAATCCATGCAGGTGCAGCGCAGTTTAGGGTCTGACATTGTCATGATTTTCGACGAATGTACGCCCTTTCCGGCAACCCATGAAGAAGTCGCCCATTCCATGCGCCTGTCGTTGCGTTGGGCGGAACGTAGCAAAACCGCGCATGGCGACAATCCCAATGCCCTGTTCGGCATTGTTCAGGGCGGCATGTATGCAGACTTGCGGAACGAGTCGCTCGGCGAATTAATACGGATCGGATTTGACGGCTACGCCATCGGCGGCCTGTCGGTCGGCGAGCCGAAAGCAGAAATGTTTGCGGTTCTGGACAATCTGCACAAAAACATGCCAAATGATAAGCCACGTTATTTAATGGGCGTGGGTACGCCGGAAGATCTGGTGGAAGGCGTTCGCCGCGGTATCGACATGTTCGACTGCGTAATGCCGACCCGGAATGCCCGTAACGGCCATCTGTTTACCCGTTTCGGCGTCATTAAAATCAGAAACAGCCAATACGAAGCCGATACCCGTCCCTTGGACGAAAACTGCGCCTGTTACACCTGCCGTAATTACAGCCGGGCTTATCTGAAGCACTTGGATAAATGCGGGGAAATGCTCGGATCGAGACTGAATACCATCCATAATCTGCATTACTATCTAACGTTAATGCAAGAACTTAGGCAAGCCATCGAAATTAACGAGCTGGAACGTTATGTTAATCACTTTTACCAACAACGAGGAAAAGTTACGCCAAGTGTGTCATAATAGGCGATTAGTAAAAATAGCGATTAATCGAGGATAACAATGAGTTTCTTTATTTCTGACGCGATGGCAGCCGGATCGACTGTCGTGCAACAGCCGGGCATGGAAGGATTAATCTTTCCGGTTGCGATTCTGGTGTTCTTTTATTTCCTGTTTCTACGTCCGCAAGCGCAACGCGCCAAAGAAAAAAAACAGATGGTGTCCGCGTTGGGGAAAGGCGCAGAAGTCGTTACTGCTGGCGGTATTTTAGGTAAGGTCATTGATTTAGATGACAATTTCGTTAAGCTGGAAGTGGGCGACAACACGTTTATCCAGGTTCAACGGCAAAGCATTGAAAGCATGATGCCCAAAGGAACCTTCAAAGCCGTTACCAAAAAGGCGTCCGGTTAATCTTACATAATCCTTAATATGCTGTTGGCCGATTGACGGCCTTGAAAGCAGTCATATAAGCACGGTTTCATTGATGGAATAACACATGCAAAATAGTTTCCCGCTTTGGAAAAATATTCTGGTGATCGCAATATTTGTCTTGGGTGCGCTTTACTCCTTACCCATTTTGTATGGCGACGATCCTTCGGTCCAGATTTCCAGCCAGAACGGCTCGAAAATAGAGCCGGGCAAAGCCAGCCAGATCGAATCTGAAATAAAAGCGACCGGCGTTGCCGTAAAAGCATTCGAGTTTAATGACGGCCGCGTACTGGCGCGTTTTAATAATACCGACGATCAGCTTAAAATTACCGACCTGCTCAAAGACAAACTGGGCGATGAATTAACCGTCGCCATGAATTTGGCTCCGGCTACGCCAAGCTGGTTAAGCTCAATCGGCGCCGACCCGATGTATTTGGGTTTGGATTTACGCGGCGGTGTACATTTTCTGCTGGAAGTCGATATGGATGCCGCTATCAAACAGGCGGAAGAACGTTATACGGAAGATTTACGTATCGCCCTGCGCGAGGCGAAGATTCGCTATCAATCGGTAACTAAAGATGGCGGATATATCAAGCTTGCTTTGAAATCGCCGGAAGACAAAACCGCCGTTTTCGAGCAATTGAACAAAAATTTCAGAGGCTTAAAGGTAACCGAACCGGCCGAACAAGACCAGTTATGGTTAAAAATGTCGGAAGCGGACGAGCGCGAAATCAAGAAAAACGCCGTTGCGCAAAACATGACGACCTTGCGGAACCGGGTTAATGAATTGGGCGTGGCCGAACCGGTTATCCAGCAACAGGGCGAAGCCCGCATTGTTGTGCAACTGCCGGGCGTACAGGACACCACCCACGCTAAAGAAATTCTGGGCACTACCGCAACCCTGGAATACCGTCTGGTTGATGAAGAACACGATGCACAGCAAGCGGTGCAAGGCCATGTTCCCGTTAACAGCAAGCTGTATTACGATAAAAATAAGATGCCGGTATTGCTGGAAAAACGCGTGATCGTAACCGGTAACCAGATTGTCGATGCGTCATCCGGTATGGATCAGGACGGGCGTCCGGCTGTATTTATTACCTTGAACGGCGCGGGCGCCGGAAAAATGGGTAAATTGACGCAAACCAGCGTCGGCAAACGGATGGCGGTCGTTTTCATCGAAAACAAAACCGAAACCAAGCTGGTGGACAGCCAAAAAATACGCACCAAATCAACATCCGAAAAAGTCATCAGCATCGCCACCATCCAGGGCGTATTCAGCAAGCGTTTTCAAACCACAGGCTTGGATAGCCCGCAGGAAGCTCGCAATCTTGCTTTGTTGCTGAGAGCGGGCGCTTTGGCTGCGCCGGTCGACATTGTCGAAGAACGTACCGTGGGACCAAGCTTGGGACAGGACAACATTAATAAAGGCATGATGTCGTTCGTCGTCGGTTTTGCTTTGGTTGTTTTATTCATGTTGGTGTATTACAAAATGTTCGGCTTGATCGCCAACATTGCGCTGGTGTTCAACGTGGTTATTATTCTGGCGATTTTATCCTTGCTGCAAGCGACATTAACGCTGCCGGGCATTGCCGGTATCGTGTTGACAGTCGGTATGTCGGTGGATGCTAACGTATTGATTTTCGAAAGAATACGGGAAGAGCTCCGGAACGGAACATCGCCGCAGGCGGCCATCTTTTTAGGTTATGAAAAAGCCTTCGCCACCATTTTCGACTCTAACCTGACGACCTTATTAATTGCAGTTATTTTGTTTGCATTCGGCACGGGACCTGTTAAAGGTTTTGCCGTAACCTTATCGATCGGGATTTTGTCGTCCATGTTTACCGCAATTACCGGCACACGGATGATCGTTAATTGGCTGTATGGCAATAAACGGCTAGAGAAGATTTCAATCTAGTCTGTTAATGGCGTCAAAAGGACAACATAGTATGAAGATTACGAATATAGATTTTTTAGGCAATCGAAAATATACTCTGGGTATTTCCTGTGTTTTGATCGTCGTTTCGATCATTTCATTAATAACCAAGGGTTTGCCGTTAGGGATCGACTTTACTGGTGGAACGCTGATTGAAGTCGGCTACCAGGAAGCGGCCGATCTGCCCGGTTTGCGCAAGTCGTTGGAGGAAGCCAGTATCAACGGCGCAACCGTGCAAAATTTCGGTTCCACCAAAGAAGTATTAATTCGATTAAAACCGCAAGAAGGGGTTGGCAGCAAGGAGCTCAGCGATAAGGTATTGAAAACCATTAATAAAGATAATCAGGAAACGGCAACGCTGCGACGGGTGGAATTTGTCGGCCCGCAAGTCGGTGATGACCTGACAGAAGATGGATTTCTAGCACTGCTGTGGTCGATGATCGGGATTTTTATCTACGTAACCGCCCGGTTCGAATGGAAATTTTCAGTGGGATCCGTGGCGGCATTATTTCATGATGTCATCATTACTTTGGGAATGTTTTCGGTATTCGGCCTGGAGTTCGACTTGACGGTGCTGGCGGCCATCCTGGCGTTGATCGGTTATTCCATTAACGACACCATTGTGGTATTTGACCGGATTCGGGAAGATTTCCGTAATTTCCGCAAAGTCGAAACCCAAGAAATCATGAACATTGCCATCAACGAAACCTTAAGCCGTACCATCATCACGTCGTTGACGGTGGTGCTGGTGTTGATTTCCTTGGTTTTCCTGGGCGGGGAGGTAATCCATAATTTTGCAATTGCCTTGCTGTTTGGCGTCGTTATCGGTACTTATTCGTCGATCTGTATTGCCAGCCCGATTGCATTAATGTTGGGCGTAGGCCCGGAAGATTTGATGGTGCCAGCCAAAGAAGGCGGGCATTTGGATGGCATGCCCTAATGCTTAACTATTGCCGATCATGACGTTAAGCAAAAATTTACTAATAGACTGTTATAATTATGGTTTTTAATTGGAGTTTTAGAATCACATGGCGATAGAACGCACTTTTTCCATCATCAAACCCGATGCCGTAGCCAAAAACATCATCGGCGACATCTACAGCCGTTTTG
Organism: Gammaproteobacteria bacterium; assembly: GCA_016874115.1. GTDB lineage: Bacteria > Pseudomonadota > Gammaproteobacteria > Methylococcales > Methylomonadaceae > Methyloglobulus. The sequence continues at coordinate 10,281 of VGVA01000012.1, read as the reverse complement.
AAAAAAACGGTTTACGCATCGTTGCAGCCAAAATGTTGCATTTAACGCAAGAACAAGCCGAAGGTTTTTACGCGGAACATAAAGAACGTGGCTTTTTTAACGATCTGGTCGCCTTTATGATTTCAGGTCCGGTCATGATTCAAGTGCTGGAAGGCGAAAATGCCGTGTTGAAGCACCGTGAGATCATGGGCGCCACCAATCCGAAAGAAGCGGCTCCCGGCACCATCCGCGCCGACTTCGCCAACAGCATCGACGAAAACGCCGTGCACGGTTCCGATGCGCTGGCGACCGCACAACGGGAAATTGCTTACTTTTTTTCCGACGATGAACTCTGCCCCCGCACTCGCTAAGGAAAAACTCATCAATTTACTGGATTACGACAGAGAAGGCTTGACCGCCTTCTTTGCCGGTCTGGGCGAAAAGGCTTTTCGCGCCACCCAATTAATGAAATGGGTTTACCAGGAAGGGGTAACCGATTTTAATCTGATGACCAATTTCAGTAAGCCCTTGCGAGCCTACTTGCAGGAACATTGCCATATTACGACACCGCAGATCGTTTTGGAAAAAGCCGCCAGCGACGGCGTTCGCAAGTGGGTTTTGGAAACGTCCTGCGGCAACCGCATCGAAACGGTGTTTATTCCCGAAGAAAGCCGCGGTACCTTGTGCGTATCGTCACAAGTCGGTTGCGCCTTGGCCTGTACGTTTTGCTCGACGGCGCAACAGGGCTTTAACCGCAACTTGACGACAGCAGAAATTATCGGGCAAGTCAAAGTTGCGCAAGACCGCTTGGGACAGTCTGCCAAAATCACCAACGTGGTAATGATGGGCATGGGCGAGCCGCTATTAAATTTCGACAATGTGGTTGCCGCCATGCATTTAATGATGGACGACTTTGCCTACGGCTTATCCAAACGCCGGGTAACCATAAGCACATCGGGCGTAGTGCCTGCCATGTACCGGTTAACGCAAGTTTGCGATGTCAGTCTGGCGGTATCATTGCATGCAGTGACCAACGAATTGCGCGATCAGCTGGTGCCTATTAATAAAAAATATCCTCTGGCTGAATTAATGGAAGCTTGCCGGGAAAATGCCAAGCTCGCGCCGCGCCGGACGATAACCTTTGAATACGTGATGTTGAACGGCATTAACGATTCGCTTGAAGATGCGCATGGATTAATTAATCTGCTCCGCACCGTGCCGTCAAAGTTAAACTTAATTCCGTTTAATCCGTTTCCGAACTCCCCCTATACCTGCGCAAGCAATAACCGTATTAATCAATTTAAAACCCTGTTGAATAAAGCCGGTATTGTGACAACGGTGCGGAAAACGCGAGGAGAAGATATCGACGCGGCCTGCGGCCAGCTGGTGGGACAGGTTGCCGATAAAAGCCGCAGACATTTAAAAATAAAACCAGCGAGTGTCGATTATGCAGCCTAACAGTATGAAAATAAAAACGTTTACGATCGTTTTATGGTGCGCGTTCAGCTTGCCGGGGTGTAGTTTGCTGTCTTCGGACAAACCGGCGGAAAAGCCGGCTGACATTTACTTACAGCTTGGTATTCGCTACATGGACATCGACAAGCTGGAACTGGCTAAACAAAACTTACAGAAAGCGGTCGAAAAAGATCCCAACAATGCCCGCGCGCACAGCGCTTTGGCGTTTTTAAACGAAAAAATTAATCATTTCGATGAAGCCAAGCAACACTACGAAGCGGCTGTAACCATTGCGCCGGACGACATCAGCGTACAGAACAACTATGGCCGTTTTCTATGCGAACGCCGCCAGTTCGAGCGCGGCTTGAGTTATCTGCAGCAAGCGGCCGGAAATTTGTTGAATGATCGCTCGTGGATCACATTAACCAACTCGGCGCGTTGCCATTTGGGCATGGGACAAAGGCCGCAGGCAATTAACCTGCTGAAACAGGCGCTACAGTTAAACGAACAATACCCGGCCGCACTGCTGGAAATGCAAGAAATCAGTTACCAAACAGGGGATTATCGCGCCGCTGAAGAATATTTGCAGCGCTATCTCGGTGAGTCTAAGCATACGTCGGAAACGCTGTGGATAGGTATCCAGACCGAAGAAGCCTTGGGCAATATGTCGCTCGCCAACGAATACCGGAATCTGCTGCTGGAGAAGTTTCCCAATTCCAATGAAGCGAAACAAGTATCAGGGATTCGCTGAACCGATTAATTAATCATGGTAAATATTCAGGCAATTCGCGGGATGCATGATGTGCTACCCGGTCAGACACTACTTTGGCATTATGCGGAAGGTGTCATTAAAGAGGTGTTGTCCAGTTACGGTTACAGCGAAATCCGTACGCCAATCGTCGAAAAAACCGAGTTATTCAAGCGCTCCATCGGCGAAGTTACCGACATTGTCGAAAAAGAAATGTACACCTTTGATGACCGCAACGGCGACTCGTTAACTTTACGTCCGGAAGGCACTGCTGGTTGTTTGCGCGCCTGTCTGGAACACGGTTTGCTGCATCACCAAACCCACCGGCTGTGGTATTACGGACCCATGTACCGGCATGAGCGCCCCCAGAAAGGCCGTTACCGCCAATTTGTGCAGCTTGGCGTAGAAACCTATGGGATGGCGGGGCCGGATATCGATGCGGAATTAATCCTGTTAATGCACCGCCTGTGGCAAAAGCTAGGTGTCCGCGACAAAGTCAGGCTGGAACTCAATACCTTGGGCACTATTGAAGAACGCATGGGTTACCGAGATGTGCTGGTGGCGTATTTTCAACAGCACAAAGATCGGTTAGATGAAGACAGTTTGCGCAGGCTGAACACAAATCCGCTGCGGATTCTGGATAGCAAAAACCCGGAGATGCGCGAAATTATCGCCCAAGCTCCTGAATTAATGGCGCATTTGGGTGAAGATAGCTTGGCGCATTTCAAGGCTATTACCGGCATTTTGGAAGATTTAGGCATCGCTTATACCATTAATACCCGTCTGGTGCGCGGCCTGGATTACTACGGCAAAACCGTGTTTGAATGGGTAACGGACGCGCTGGGCGCGCAAGGGACCGTCTGCGCGGGCGGACGATACGACAGTCTTATCGAACAGTTGGGCGGCAAGGCAAACTTTGCCGTCGGCTTTGCCATGGGCATGGAACGTTTACTGGCGTTGCTGGAATTGCGCGACAACATTCCATTAATGAAAACGGTTGATGCATATTTGATCCGCGTCGGGGACAAAGCGCAGCGGGCCGGCATGCGCCTTGCCGAAACCCTCCGCGACGAACTGCCCGGTCTCAAGCTGGAAATCTCGGTAGATGGCGGTAGTTTCAAAAGCCAGTTTAAAAAGGCGGACAAATCCGGCGCAGATTTTGCGATCATACTGGGGGACGATGAAGTCGAATCCGGCCTGATCGGCATTAAAAACTTGCGTCAGGATCAAGCCCAGCAAAATTTACCGGTAGCGGAAGTCATTAATCTATTGCGTACGCGGATAGAGTGACGAAACACGCTACTGGTCGAATTGCCAAGGGCGGCAGCAATAAATTAGGCCGATTGAATGCAATAATCGCCTGTTATTAATGATAAAATCTAGCAATACAAAATACAGAGAACGGCAGTGGCAATTTACGATACAGAAGAAGAACAGCTTGAAGCAGTAAAAAGATGGTGGAAAGAAAACGGTACCTCCACCGTTGTCGGTTTGGTTATAGGCGTTGCCATCATTATCGGCTGGAATTATTGGCAGGGATATAAAAAAGAACAGGCCAATCAAGCATCTGCAATCTATGATGAATTAATGAGTGCTGCTGAAACCGGCCAAAACGAAAATGTGGATAAATTGGCGAAACGCTTGCAGGAACAATATGCAAGCAGCAAATATAACACTTACGGCAGCTTGTTTCTGGCTAAAGTGAAGGCCGAGAAAGGCGATTTAAACGCTGCAAAAGACATCTTAAAAAAGATTATTGATAGCAAAGACAAGGAACTCAGCCATATTGCGCGGATTCGTCTAGTGCAATTAATGCTGGCTAGAGGGGAATACGAGCAGGGCTTGAAAGTCATTAATGAAGTAGACCAGTCGCAGGTGGCCAAATTTTCCGATAATTACGATGAGTTGGTGGGCGATTTGTACGTCGGCCTGGATCGTTTGGAAGAGGCGCGCACCGCGTATCAGAAAGCACTGAAAAATGGCTACCGGTCACCGTTATTGCAGTTGAAAATCGACGATCTGACCGCACCTGAAAAACTGCAAGCCAAATAATTCTAATGCGTTTACTGCTTCTCATTCTGTCGCTAATGCTGGCCGGTTGTTCCGGTATGGATTCGGTTAAAGAGGGTTTGTCCGGCATTAAGGATTATTTTACCGGCGGTGCGGATAATGCCGATCCGCCCAATGAATTAATCGAATATAACCCGGAAGCTACGATAGACATCGTTTGGGAGGTATCCGTCGGCGTGGGTACCGATGAACAAACCTTAAAGCTGGTGCCTGCCGTGGGTAGCGGCAGAGTCTTCGCCGCCGACCGTAACGGCTTGGTGCAAGCCAGGGATGTCAGCACCGGCAGTTTGGCTTGGGAAGTCGTCCTGGAAGACGAACATGAAAACAATCTGCATTTTTCCGGTGGGCCAGGCGTCGGTTCCAACGCCGTGGTGTTAGGCACCAACGATGCGGAAGTGGTGGCGCTGGACATTAATAACGGCAGCCAGCTGTGGAAAACTAGGGTTTCCAGCGAAGTGATGTCGGTGCCGGTTATCGCGGCAGGAATCGTCATTTTACGGACTACTGACGGCTCCGTGCTTGCTCTGAATGAAAAATCCGGGCAAAAAATCTGGAGTTACGAGCACAATGTTCCCGCATTATCCGTGCGGGGAACGGGCGCGCCATTAATTATTGAAGACACTTTAATTGAAGGTTACGACAACGGTAAATTAATGGCTTTGCAACTGGCCGACGGCAAGTTTATCTGGGAATCGAGCGTTTCCGTGCCTAAAGGCAGGTCGGAGGTTGAGCGCTTGGTTGATATCGATGTCGATCCCATTGAATCGCGTGGTGTTATTTACCTTGCCAGTTACAACGGCGGGGTCATGGCGGCATCTATTTTGGATGGCGACGTCATGTGGCGTAACGAGTCGGTTTCTTCTCACACCGGTTTGGCGCAGGACGACCAGTATCTGTATATCTCCAATTCCGACGGCCATGTTCTGCAATTAGACAAGCGAACCGGCTCGTCGCTATGGGAACAGAAAGATTTGCACGGACGGCAGTTAACAGCGCCAGTCGTGTATCAAGGCTGCGTCGTCGTTGGCGACCTGGAAGGTTACGTGCATTGGCTGAGCACCTCGGACGGCCATCAAGTTGCCCGCGTTAAAATTGCCGGTGACGCCATCGACGCCAAGCCGGTTGTGGAATCAGGCACAGTCTTTATTTACGCCAAAGATGGAACGGTTGCGGCGTTAAGAGCCAGATAATTCATGTTACCCGTCATTGCCCTGGTGGGGCGCCCCAATGTGGGTAAATCCACGTTATTCAATTACTTAACACGCAGCCGCGAGGCGTTGGTGGCGGATTATCCGGGTCTTACCCGCGACCGCCAGTACGGCCGTTTAAAACACGGCAACCGCGCCTGCATTATTGTCGATACCGGCGGCATTGCCGACGATGCCAACGGCATAGAAAATCTGTCCAAAAAACAGGTCGAAATCGCGCTGAAAGAAGCGGATGTGATCGTTTTTTTAACCGACGCTCGGGAAGGACTCAGCGCATCCGACCGAACTATTGCAGATAGTTTACGCAAACTGGAAAAACCCGTCGTGTTAGCCATTAATAAGATCGACGGCTTAGAAGCCAGCACTGCCGTAACCGATTTTTACGGTCTGGGTCTGGGCGAGCCGGTCGCCTGTTCATCGGCTCATGGCCGCGGCATACCGGAATTGCTGGAAACGGTCGAAAAGTTGCTGCCAAAAGACAACGAAGCGGGCGAAGATAGCCAAAGTGGCATTAATATCGCCATCGTCGGCAGGCCGAATGTCGGTAAATCCACCCTGGTAAACCGCTTGTTGGGTGAGGAACGGGTCATTGTATACGACCAGCCCGGCACCACGCGCGACAGTATCTACATACCTTTTGAACGTAATGACAAAAAGTTCACCTTGATCGATACTGCGGGTATGCGGCGGCGCTCGCGCATTGCTGAAACCATCGAAAAATTCAGCATTATCAAATCGATGCAGGCCATCGAAAAAGCTCATGTCGTGATCTACCTCATCGATGCGCGCGAAGGCATTACCGACCAGGATGCGCATCTCTTGGGTCTGGTGTTAGAGGCTGGCAGGGCATTAATCATCGGCCTGAACAAATGGGATGGCATTACCAGCGATCAAAAAAACCTAGTGCAGCGGCAACTGGATGTCAAGTTGTCATTTTTGGAGTTTGCAGAAAAACATCCGATCTCGGCTTTGCACGGTAGCGGCGTAGGCAAATTGTTCGATGTCGTGCATAGCCTGTACGACTCCGCTATGATTAATCTGGCAACGCCGCTGTTAACCCGGATTTTGAAAGAAGCCACCGATGCACATCAACCGCCGCTGATTAATAACCGCCGGATAAAACTGAAATACGCTCATCAGGGCGGAAGGAATCCGCCCGTGGTCATTGTCCATGGTGTACAAACCGATGCGTTGCCGATTTCTTATAAGCGTTATCTGACCAATTACTATCGGCAAAAATTGCACCTGTCTGGTACGCCGATACGCCTGGAATTCAAATCGCCTATTAATCCGTTCCAGGGACAAAAAAACAAGCTGAGCGAACGTCAGCTAGAAAATCGTAAGCGTTTGATTAAAAATAGAAAAAAAGACAAACATTAATAACCGGGCAATAGCATGGCGACCATTAAATTCCAAGGTAATCCGTTACACACTAATGGCGAACTACCCGCAGTGGGCGTTAAAGCGCCCGATTTTTCGCTGGTGAGCGGTAAGTTGAAAGACGTGAGCTTGGCGACTTACAAAGGCAAGAAAAAAATCTTGAATATAGTTCCCAGCCTGGATACGCCGACTTGCGCGATGTCCGCCCGCAAATTCAACGAAAAAGCCGCTAAGCTGGACAATGCCGTGGTATTAATGATTTCTGCCGATCTGCCCTTTGCCCAGTGCCGTTTTTGTGAAAGCGAAGGGTTAAACAACGTCATTCCATTATCAACCTTCCGTTCCAGTTTTGCGGTTGATTACGGCGTTCAACTGACCGACAGCATTCTGGCCGGCCTGACGGCGCGCGCCATTGTTATCATTGACGAAAACGACAAGGTGCAGTACACACAATTAGTGGAAGAACTTGCCGACGAACCCGACTACGACAGCGCTTTAGCGGCGTTAGGCCAGACGTCACTGTAAAAGACGGTTGCCCGCCCATAACTGCGGATTAATGGTTGCCTAAACCAAAAACAACCGCATTAATGAATTAGCGATTAAAATAAGCGCAATTTTTTATTAATTTGCGTCTATCGTGCTGAATATTATCTGGATTTGCTTTTTTCTTGCCGCTTTCTGTACGGCCTTAATAAAGCTGATTTTTTTTGGCGATCAGCGAGTCTTCGGCTTGTTGATGGAAGCCCTGTTCACCCAAGCTAAAGCCGCGTTTGAGATTTCACTTGGATTAACGGGGGTGTTGTCGCTGTGGCTCGGCATCATGAACATCGGCGAACGCAGCGGTTTCAACCAATTGTTGACGCAATTCCTCACGTCTTTGTTCGCAAAGCTCATGCCCGATGTCCCTAAAGGCCATCCCGCCCTTGGCGCAATGGTGATGAACATTAGTGCCAATATGCTCGGTTTGGACAATGCCGCCACGCCATTGGGCATTAAGGCGATGCAGGAATTGCAGACCTTAAACCCCAAGCCCGACACCGCCAGCAACGCGCAAATCCTGTTCTTGGTGATTAACACCTCCGGCGTGACCTTATTCCCGGTGACCATCCTCACCTACCGCGCCCAACTGGGTGCAGCCAACCCGTCGGATGTGTTCATCCCCATCTTAATCGCAACGTATATTTCCACCTTGACCGGCCTGTTGGCGGTGGCCTGGGTGCAAAAGATTAACCTGCTGGATAAGGTTATCCTGGCATATCTGGGCGGCTTTACCGTGGCCGTCGGCGCATTGCTGGCGTATTTCGCCGCCTTACCACAAGCGGAGATGCTGGCGCAATCGGCACTCATGAGCAATGTCATCCTGTTTTCGCTGGTCATCGTGTTTATCGGCGGCGCGGTATACAAAAAAATCAACGCTTACGATGCCTTTGTTGACGGCGCAAAGGAAGGCTTCCAGACCGCCATCACCATCATCCCCTATCTGGTCGCCATGTTGGTGGCCATAGGTGTGTTCCGCGCCAGCGGCGCGCTGGATTTGATGGCGGACGGCCTGCGCTTTGCCGTCCGCGGCTGCAACCTGGACGACCGCTTTGTCGATGCCATGCCCACGGCACTCATGAAACCCTTCAGCGGCAGCGGCGCACGGGCGATGATGATTGATGCCATGAAAACTCACGGCGCGGATTCCTTCGCCGGGCGTTTATCATCCATCGTCCAAGGCAGCACGGAAACCACCTTTTACGTGCTGGCGATCTACTTTGGCTCGGTCGGCATCAAGCACATCCGCCACGCCGCCGCCTGTGGGATAATGGCGGACTTAGGCGGCATTATCGCCGCAATTGTTGTGGCTTATTGGTTTTTTGGATAACAACTTAGAATGTAGGATGGATAAGAGAAGCGCATCCATCACTTGGAGACATCGAATATGACGATTGATTTTGATGGATGCGCGATGCTTATCCATCCTACTTTTAAAGCCAAACGATGACCGAATACCGCCGACTGTTTATCCCAGGTGGCAGCTATTTCTTTACGGTTGTCACCTATCAGCGGCGACCAATCTTCAATGAACCTCGTTATGTTAATTTGCTAAGGGAAGCCTTCAAACATGTCAAGGAGACCAAACCCTTTACTATAGATGCGATAGTCATTTTGCCCGATCACCTTCATTGCCTCTGGCAATTGCCGGAAAACGACGACGATTTTTCCGGGCGTTGGCGGGAATTCAAAAAATACGTTTCCAAGCGTATCGGTGCAGATGGCAAACGTCCCAAGGAAAAAGACGTTTGGCAACGCCGATTTTGGGAACACGCTATCAGGGACGAAAACGATTGGCGGCGGCATATTGATTACATCCATTACAACCCCGTCAAGCACGGCTTGGCAGCGTCCCCAGCGCAATGGTCGTATTCGTCATTCCAAAAGGCTGTAACAGCGGGTTGGTACGACAGCCATTGGGGTTCTAACGGCCAACCAGAAAACATCAAGGACATTGAGTTAGAATAAGATGGCAAAATAATCCATGTAATTGTTAATAAATCGCGGATTTGCAGGATGGATAAGCGTAGCTCATCCATCATTTGCAGGGGCGAGTAGGAGATTGATTTTGATGGATGCGTTACACTTATCCATTCTACATACTCGTTATTCAGGTTCCATTGGTATCGTTGTCCCGGAAAAAAAGGAAGGAGCAACCATGGCTCGTCCTATATGAAAAATTCAAAATGGATTGTTGCATATCATTTTCTTGTACAAGAACTGCATTCAGCTGGGCAGGAATCTGAAGGATTTTTAAGAATACAATTACCCTCAAAAGGGCTGTCTCCTATTTCAGGAAAAGGTTCAGGTTCGTTTTGTTTTACATTACCATCTTTATATTCCCATCTTTATATTCCCATTTACCATTTACACAAACTGGATATTGACAAGGTTTGCCAATATAACGACAGCCAAATTCTTTAGGTTTTGGATGAGGACAATCACTATTCCTTCTCGTAGGAACTGATTCCGTAGCCAGTTCTTGTTCTTTTTTATTTACACCAGGATGCTTTTCTGGATCAATTTGAAATTGACTAGAGTCTGTTGACAATTAATATGAGATAATTACGCCAATTAATTGAATAGGTTGGCGAATGTTAAGAACGATGCTGCGGGATGACCAGTGGGAACGGATTGAGCAGATGTTGCCGGGCAAAAAGACTGATCGGGGACACACGGCGGCGGACAACCGGTTGTTCGTGGAAGCGGTGCTGTGGATAGCCAGGACAGGTTCGCCGTGGCGGGACTTGCCAGACGAGTTTGGCTTTTGGAACAGCGCCTACAAGCGTTTTGCGCGTTGGTCGGATGCGGGAGTGTGGCAACGGGTGTTTGCGGAATTGTGCAAAGACGCTGATTTTGAGGAAATATTCATCGACAGCACCATTGTCCGTGCCCACCAGCATG
>VGVA01000011.1 GCA_016874115.1 Gammaproteobacteria bacterium | reverse complement strand
GATAGTGCATTCTGACCGGGGTAGCCAATATTGTTCAGCCGCCTACCAGAAGCTATTCAGAAAACACCGGCTGGTTTGCAGTATGAGCAAGAAGGGCGATTGTTATGACAATGCCGCCATGGAAAGCTGGAACCACAGCTTCAAGGTCGAAGCTATTCATGGCGAACGCTTTAAGACTCGTTCCGATGCCAAGCATCAGGTGTTCGAATATATCGAAGTGTATTACAATCGCAAACGGCTCCATTCAAGACCGGGCTATCTCAGCCCAGAAGCGTTTGAAGCCCAAAAAGTCGCTTAGTGGAGTGTCCGTGAAATCCAGGCAAGATCAGGCTCAAATTTGCTTAGAAAACGGCCTTATTTACTGTGAATTGTTGTGTTGATTTATTTAGGATTGCCCCGCTAGTGCCCCGCGAGCAATAAAAAGGGCTTGGTGTTATTCCAAGCCCTTGTTTTGTTTGGTGGGTCGTATGCGATTCGAACGCATGACAACCGCATTAAAAGTGCGATGCTCTACCGGCTGAGCTAACGACCCAAAGACCGGCAATTATAACAAGTACGCTGATCTTTGCAACATTTTTCTATGCGCGATAGTGTGTGGGATCCGGAAAGCCAGCATTTAAAAAACCTTGCATTCGTAAACGGCAAGCATCGCATACTTTGCAGGCGTTGCCGTGTTGGTCGGCTGAATAACATGAAACTGTTTTGGCGTAATCGATATTTAATGATGCGCCAAGTTTAATTATCTCGGCTTTGCTTAGGGCAATAAGCGGCGTGTGAATAGTTATTGCGTGTCCTTCAATGCCTGCTTTGGTGGCGAGACGGGCAAGACTTTGAAATACCTGAATAAATTCGGGCCTGCAGTCGGGATAACCGGAGTAATCCACCGCATTCACGCCAATAAAAATATCATTAATCTTTAATACCTCCGCCCAGGCCAATGCGTAAGCTAAAAAAATAGTATTTCTTGCGGGTACATAAGTGACGGGTATACCTGCCTGCATTTGCGTTGGCACATCGATATTTTGATCGGTTAATGCAGAACCGCCAATGGCGTCTAAACCGAGCTTTATGATTTTATGCTCCTTAATCTGATAGCTTTTAGCAATCTCAATGGCGGCGTTTATCTCCGCATTGTGCCGTTGGCCATAGTCGAAACTCAAGGTATAACATTCGTAGCCTTGTTGTTTGGCAAGCGCCAATACGGTGATGGAATCAAGGCCGCCAGATAATAGGATGATTGCTCGTTGAGACATTAATTATTTACCCCTGGCGTCTTGCCAAAGATATTTGTGCAATTGAATTTGAAAGCGGACAGGCAGTCTGTCTGCGAGTATTTTATCGGCCAATTCGGTTGGGTTTTGTGTTAACTGTACCGGTGAAAATAGTATTTCGCATTTCGTAGCTAAACTGTATTTCGCTACGATTTGCTTCGACCACTCATAATCTTCATGGTTGCCGATCACGAATTTTACCTGATCGATTTTGCTCAAGTAATTAATGTTTTGGTAGAGATTTTTATTTAATTCGCCGGAGCTTGGTGTTTTAAGATCGATGACTTTAATGACACGGGGGTCAACGGCTGAAACATCTATTGCGCCGCTGGTTTCCAGGGAAACCACATAATCAAGATCGAGCAAAGCTGTCATTAATGGCAGACAGGCAGATTGGGCAAGCGGTTCGCCGCCGGTAACCGTAACGTGGCGAGCACCGTAGCGGTTAACTTCATTAATGATTTCACTAATGTTTTTTTTAACGCCGCCGGTAAAGGCATACGCTGTATCGCAATAATCGCAACGCAACGGGCACCCTGTTAACCGGATGAATACGGTAGGAATACCGCTAAGGGTCGATTCTCCCTGCAGGGAATAAAAGATTTCCGTAATGCGGAGTTTTTCCACTGCCAACTATGCTTTAGGGCAGGGTCGCCAGTTTCTTTTCTGCTAAAGCAGCGGCTCTGGTATTGGAGAAATCTGTGGTGATTCGCATTAATATTTCGCGGGCTTTTCCGGTGTTTTTTTCTTCCATTTCGATATAGCCTAGTTTCAGCAAGGCATCTGAAACTTTGGCTGATGACGGGTACTTTTCAACGACATCATTAAATGCCTGCCGGGCAGAGGTGTTGTCCATGTTGACGCGATGTGCTTCGCCTAACCAGTAGAAGGCATTGCCAGCATAGGTACTCGTCGGATGGTTAGCGATAAATGCTTTGAATTGCGTGATGGCTTGTGCCGTACGGCCATTGCGCAGATTATCGTATGCAGACTGGTATTCCTGTTTTTCGGACGCGGACAAAGGCATGGCTTCCGGTGCAGGCGGAGGAACCGGTTCCTGTTGCGCGGAAACGGATGACTTTGGCGCTGCGCTTTGCGGCTCTGCTGTACTCTTTGTCGGCGTTTCTATGGCGGTGGCGGATGGAGTCGAAGTATCCGCGCCAGCATCAGGCGTCGCGGGCGGGGTCGATAATGGATCGGCAGGGGTATCGCCTATGGGTTGGCTGCCGCCGGATTTTTTTTCCAGATTTTGAATTCGGTCGTCAAAATCGGTGTACATATTTTTTTGCTGTTTTTTCAGTTCTTCGACGTGATAGGCTTGCTCTTCAACTTTACCGGTCAATTGTTGAATTTCCCCCTGCAATTGTTCAATGCGTTTCATTAACTGGTAATCGTTTGTTAATGCTGCCGACGGTACGGCCGGGTTAGGAGCAACGCCAGCATTATTCACCACTGGCGGCGCTTCTGCGCAGGCCGTGCTGCAAGCGCAAAGTAACAAAGCAAGACGGGTTTTCATCAACATTTACCTCTTTAATATTACCGCTGGTAGGACAATTCAACGCGGCGATTGCGTTCGTACGAGCTTTCATCATTACCCATGACTGCCGGTTTTTCTTCGCCGTAGCTAACCAGATTCATTTGACCGTCGCTTGCGCCTTGCGCTTTCATCATGGCGGCAACGGCTTTTGCGCGCTGGTCGCCCAACGCAATGTTGTACTCCGGCGAACCGCGTTCGTCGGCATGGCCTTCCAAAGTTAATTTTTGGTTAGGATGTGCAGCCAGGTATCTGGCGTGGGCATTAATCACCGGGATGAAATCCGGCTGCACGTCGCTACTGTCGTAGATGAAATAAATAGTGCTTCTGGATAACGGGTTGTTGGGATCGCTGAATTCAGGCCCTAACCAAGCGTTGTTGCCGGTAATACCGGTGTAACCAGGGCCGGCCATACCGGTCAGGCCGCTGGTTGAAGCGTCATTAATGCCGCTGGCTGCGTTTTGGTTGGCGTTGTTAAGTCCTTCGGCCGCCTCGTCTTCGCTACAGCCTGATAAGGCAAACACCGTAATCAACATCACTATTAATAAACTTTTTTTTGCCATGTTATTCTCCGAATTGAAATTATTTTTTGCGTAAAAGTTTTTGTTAAGGCGACCATGCCGGTTCACGTACACCGCCGCTGTTAAGTCCTAATCGTTGCTGCATTTTACCATCTAAGGAGACGGCGGATAAGTAAGACGATCCGCCTTTCTTGGCGGCATAAATTACCATTGCGCCGTTGGAGGCAAAACTGGGCGACTCATCGGCCGGTCCTGTGGTGATGACATTAATGGAGCGGCTACCGGGTTCCATTACGCCGATGCGGTAGTCGCCGCCGTTGCCGTGCACCATGGCGATTTTACCGTCCGGCGAAAAACTGGCCCTGGCGTTGTAATCGCCGGTGTAAGTTATCCTTTTTTCTTCGCCGCCGGTGCTGGAAATCATATACAACTGGGGTTTGCCGCCGCGGTCGGAAGTAAATACGATCTGGCTGCCATCCGGAGACCAGGCCGGTTCGGTATCAATAGAATAACTTTTAGTCAGCTTGTTCAATGCGCCGCTGTTTAAGTTCAGCGTGTAAATATCCGGGCTGCCGTCCTTAGATAAAGTCAGCGCCAGTTTTTGGCCGTCAGGCGACCACGAAGGCGCGCCATTAATACCTGGGAATTCCGCTACTTTTTTGCGCTGTCCGGTTGCCAGATCCTGTACGAAAACAGCGGCCGTTTTGCGTTCGAAAGAGACATAAGCGATTTTACTTTTATCCGGCGACCAGGCGGGCGACATTAACGGTTCTTTGGATGTGGTGATGATTTGCGGGGCAAAACCGTCGGTATCGGCAACCTGTAACTGGCTTTGCTGGCCGTTATTGGTTACGTAAGCGATGCGTCCGCCGAATGCGCCTTTTTTGCCGGTCAGTTTTTCGAAAATCATGTCGGCAATTTGGTGCGCAGTGCGGCGTAAATCGGCGCCGGACGAGTTCATTTGATAACCCAAAAGCTGTCCGGTTTTCATGACATCCAACAACTGGAATTGTACGCTGTATTGGTTGCCGCCGCCGTTAACCTGGCCGACGACCAGATAGTTCTGGTTAATAGCTTGCCATTCGGGAAAATTTACAGCCGATGCGGAATTCGGGCGGTTCGGCATATTCTGTGGCGGCAGCAGGCTGAAATAACCGCTGCGGGCCAGATCGGCATTAATGACTGAACTGACATCTACCGGCGCACCGGATGATGCAAATGGCACAATCGCTACCGGAATGCCGCCGCCAGAGCTTTCGGAGATATCGATAGTTAATTCGGCTTGCGTTAGCGGCGAGAACACCAGTATCATCGCCAGCCAATGGCTTTTATTAATCAATTTCACGGATCTACCTCGTGTTTTGCCTGTTCTTGATAAACGTATGTTTGCTGCCAGATACTATATCAGAAAAGTTAATATATCCTGAATATCAATAGGATATTAAAAATTCTTAAGGTTAATTTCTGGCGCTAAAATTAAAGCTGATGCTTCTAAAATGCTGAAGTAATGCCCGGTCTTGCGGTACCGGCAAAGGCGAAGATCGTTCAATGGCATTCTCGACCGAACGAGAAATAATGTCGTTTCCGTTACAATTAACCGTTGAATCCATCACGGTACCGTCAGAAGACAGTCTGATTCTGACGTTACAAGTGGAGCCGGACTGGCCGGGCGGTGGAACCCAGGCGTTTTCAACTTTTCGCTTAATCATAGCCTTATATTTAGCAATTTCCGCTTCGCCTGCGGCCGCTGCTTTGGCTTTTTCTGCTGTCGCTCTGACTTGTTCGGCCGCCGCCAGTTTTGCTGCTTTTTCCGCCGCTAACTCGGTAGCGCGCCGTTTTTGCGCTTCCAGTTTTGCGGCGGCTTCTGCAGCGGCTTTTTCTTTAGCTTCCGCCCTGGCTTTGGCGACGGCCTCAGCTTTGGCCTCCGCGGCAGCTTGTTTCTTGGCTTCCGCATCGGCAGCGGCCTTTTCTTTAGCTTCCGCCCTGGCTTTGGCGACGGCCTCGGCTTTGGCCTCCGCGGCAGCTTGTTTCTTGGCTTCCGTATCGGCAGCGGCCTTTTCTTTAGCTTCCGCCTTGGCTTTGGCGGTGGCTTCAGCTTTGGCCTCCGCGGCAGCTTGTTTCTTGGCTTCCGCATCGGCAGCGGCCTTTTCTTTAGCTTCCGCCTTGGCTTTGGCGGTGGCTTCAGCTTTGGCCTCCGCGGCAGCTTGTTTCTTGGCTTCCGCATCGGCAGCGGCTTTTTCTTTGGCTTCCGCCTTGGCTTTGGCGGCGGCTTCGGCTTTAGCATCCGCAGCAGCTTGCTTTTTGGCTGCTATTTCGGACTTTGCGGTTTCCTCTGATTTCTTCTTTTTTATTTCTGCTTGTTGGGTTTTCTTAGCTTCGATTTTTTCATTTACTTCGGCTTCTTTTTGCGCTTTCTCTTTAGCTTCCGCAGCCGCTTTTTTCTTGGCTTGTTCGGCAGCAGCAGCTTGTATTTTGGCTTCTGCCTTCTTTTTGTTTTCCGCTTCCGTTTGTGCCTGTTGTTGCGCTTTTTCCAGGATTTTTTGTTTTTCTGCGGCCAGTTTTTTCGCTTCAGTTCTTGCCTGTTCAGCCGCTTTCCGCTGTTTAATTAACGCGGCTTGATCCTCATGCTGTTCTACCGGTTTAGGTTCGGTGACCAGTTTTTTTTCTTGCGTCGGTTTTGCTGTTGTAGCTTTGCTTATTTGGGAAGGAGCGCTGTTTTCCACGATAGTAGCGTGAATGATGTCTTGGTCGTCCATTAATTCTTTAGGCGACGGTTTGTATAAAGCGCTTAAAATAAATAAGCCGATCAGCGTTAAATGCAAAGCCAGGGCAACTAAAAACGGCCGCGTTAGCTTGGGTTGGTTTTCCATTATTGTGTTGAAATGATGGAGTTATTGTGTGTCGCTGGGTTTGGTCATCAAGCCCACATTGGGAACGCCTGCGTTCTTTAACTCTGCCATCACTTTGACGACTGCACCGTAATCGACTTTATTATCTGCCCTGATTAATACTTGTGGGTTTTTCTTACCCGTTATCGCAGATTGTATTTTGTCGCTGATTTCTTCCGGCTGCAGTTGGTCTTTTTCATCCTCGCTGCCGTCGCCGTTCAAGTCTATGAAGTAAGTTCCATCGGCTTTGATGGAGATAATGATGGGAGGGACGCTTTCTTTTTGCTCGACATTGGCCGCTTCGGCTTCCGGCAAATCCACATCCACCCCAGTTTGCAACATGGGCGTGGTAATCATAAAGATAATCAACAACACCAAGGTGACATCGATGTAAGGGACGACATTAATCTCGCCCATGGGTTTTCTGCGTTTGTTTTTTCTCATTTCATGTGCACCTGTCTTTGCAGAAGAACGACGAATTCTTCCACGAACAATTCGTAGCGGCCGGTCAAGCTTTCCAACCGGGTGGAAAAGCGGTTATAGGCGACGACCGCCGGTATTGCGGCAAACAAGCCGATGGCGGTGGCGATTAATGCTTCGGCAATGCCGGGCGCGACCTGAGCGAGAGTGGCTTGCTTGACCTTACTTAAAGACATGAATGAGTTCATGATGCCCCACACCGTGCCAAACAGGCCGATATACGGGCTGATGGAGCCGACTGTCGCCAAAAACGGCAAATGCTGGTCTAATCTGTCCAGCTCGCGCGACAATTCAATCCGCATGGCGCGTTGGGCGCTTTCCACCTGCACCATCGGATCGACATTGCCGGTTTGCCGCATCCGGGAAAACTCCTTGTAACCGGCCAGAAAGATTTTCTCGATACCTTCTGGCTTGAAGTCTTTCGCTGACAATTTGCGGTATAAATCCGCCAAAGCGGTGCCCGACCAGAATTCTTCCTCGAATTCATCGGTGATTTCGATGGCGCGGGTTAAGTCTTTTCGCTTGGAAAAAATAAAGGTCCACGACGCGAGCGAGGCGGCTATTAATAGAAACATCACAAATTGCACGACAAAACTGGCGTCCAATATTAATTGAAAAATCGATAAATCAGTGTTCATCTTTGATCTGCCCTATTATATTTTTAGGAATGGCTGTAGGTTTCAGGGTAATGGCATCCAAACAGGCGATTCTCACATCGCCGGACACTAAAAGTTGGTTATGATGGGTAATTTGTTGCTGAAATTCAAGGCTGACTTTCTTAACCGCAGTAATTTTCGTGCTGACTTCCAGTAATTGGTTGAAGCGAGCGGGCTTAATGTAGTCTACATTAATGGCGCGCACGGCAAAAATAATGCCTTGATTATTAATAAGATCGTCCTGTTCAAAGCCGATTGATCGTAAGTATTCCGTGCGTCCGCGCTCAAAATATTTTAGATAATTGGCGTAAAACACCACGCCGCCTGCATCGGTGTCTTCATAATAAACCCGCACCGGCCACACAAAGGGTTTACTCAAACAAATCTCCATTAATAACTGCGTTTTTCGGCGGTTTTAAGCCAAAATGCAGATAAGCCTGTTGCGTAACCACGCGTCCGCGGGGTGTACGCATGATAAAGCCTTGCTGCAACAAGTAAGGTTCAAGAACGTCTTCAATCGTGCCGCGTTCTTCGTTGATCGCCGCCGATAAGGTGTCCAAACCGACCGGCCCGCCGGAAAAGTTTTCGATCATTGCCATTAATAGTTTGCGGTCAAGCGCATCGAAACCATTGGTGTCGACTCGCAGCATGTCCAACGCTTGGCCGGAAATCGCATCGGTTATCACGCCATCCGCTTTGACTTCGGCAAAATCCCGCACCCGCCGGAGCAGCCGGTTGGCAATTCTGGGAGTGCCACGGGCACGGCGGGCGATTTCCTTGGCGCCAGTGTTTTCTATAGAGATACTTAACACAGCTGCGGAGCGTATAACAATGTCAGCCAATTCATTAATGTCATAAAATTCCAGCCGCTGTACGATGCCGAAGCGGTCGCGCAAAGGCGAAGTTAACAGACCCGCTCGTGTGGTCGCGCCGACTAAAGTAAACGGCGGTAAATCCAGCTTAATGGAACGGGCTGCAGGGCCCTCGCCGATCATTAAATCCAGTTGGTAATCTTCCATCGCCGGGTACAAGATTTCTTCCACCTGCGGACTTAAGCGGTGGATCTCATCGATAAACAGCACATCGTGCGCTTCCAAATTGGTCAGCAATGCAGCCAAATCGCCCGCTTTTTCCAATACGGGACCGGAAGTCTGGCGGATGTTGACGCTCATTTCCGCGGCAATAATATTTGCCAACGTGGTCTTGCCCAAGCCGGGCGGGCCGAAGATTAAGACGTGGTCTAGCGCCTGCTTCCGCCCTAAAGCGGCCTGGATAAAGATATCCATTTGCGCCTTAAGTTCCGGCTGGCCGATGTATTCCGCCAGGCGCTTTGGCCTGATGGCGCGGTCCTGGCGTTCTTCGTCAGCTTGAGCTTTGGCGGTGATGAGGCGGTCGGATTCGAGCATTAATTCAAATAATTTGGATTAAATGTAGACTGTGGGTAAGGGGCAAATCCTAACATTGGGGCGGTCTTTTTTGTTGGGATTCAAAAGCTCACCTCAATCTACATGCCTAGTACCACACAAATTGTTTTTTAAGCAAAATCAAGATAAACATTAGATATTTGGGCTTTTGTATACGTATAATCTTCGTTTCTATCTTGTTGTGGTTCAACAAACTCAATCAAATACAAAGATTCAGGGCCAAGCATTGTTATCGATGGCTCTGGGAATGAAACCACAGTGCCGACAAAATTTGACTTCCAACCAGCATGTTCAGAAACTCTTACTCTAGTTCCGACAGGGAATTCAGGTAAGCTCTTATCAGACTTGGAAATCACAACAATTCCGCCATCAAAGCCATTACCAAAATACCGCCAAGCGCATTTGACGACATCGCCACATTTATAATAATCAATATGCTCAAGTGGTGCTTCGGATACTATTTGAAAGAAATTTTCTTTAGTTCGCTTTGCTTCAACTGAAATAAATCGTTGTATTCCTTGTTCGATAACTTCTATGAAAACTTTTTCACCTTCCATACCTTTGACCTATTTTTTTAGTTCCCATGTTTCATCGTTCCCACGCTCTGCGTGGGAATGCAGTCTTGTAGGTCAGGTTGCGCTTGCGCTACCTGACATTTAATATCTCATTGTCACATAACCGTTCGGCAACTGCTCCTGCGTTGCCCTACCTCCTGCATCCATGCAGTCGTAACGCGGCAATGTGACCTACGATTACGTAACTAAGTCGGCACATTGACCTTACAACTGCCTATCTTACTTGCCACCTTGCTCATTTTCTGGTCAAACGTGTAAAAAATCTTACAATATTGGTTATATGCCAAATGGAAGGCATCGGCAAAGTCCAGTCCCTCTTCGTGCCAAGCAATAGCTTGGGCAAGCAAGGCTGGTTGGGTTACATTTACATTCGGCAAGCCGAGTAGTTGATTAAAAGCTGTTGAAATTTGCTTGCCGTCAAAGCCGTAAGCAAACCTTAGCACCCATTCGGTTTCAAGGATGACGCTGTCGGTAATAAAAACATCATTATTATCAAACAGTTGATAGGATTTTTGGAATTGCGCGGCATCGTCTTTGGTCAGTAGGCGAACGACGACGTTGGTGTCAACCGCAATCATGAAATTGCGCCTTCAGTCCTTCCGCCACGGCTTGGTTCATGTCATCAATGGACAGGGCTTTGCCGACATAAGGCAAACAGCCTGCCACATCGCTAAGCGTGGATTCGGCGAAAGGGGCTTTCGGTTGTAACAGAATGCCGTTGCCGGTATCGGTTAAAGTCAGTTCTTGGCCCGTTTCCCAATGATAAGCGTCCCGTACAGGTTTGGGGATAATTAATTGGCCTTTGCTGGATAATTTAACGTTGACGGAAGCCATGATGCGTTAAGTAAGAAATAAGTAAGACTATAAGTGTAGGGTTGAGTTTTGTCAATTCGGCATTGAATTAATTGAGTAAATTACTTCGCCGCCCCTTGCAATGCTAACCGAATAATCTCCTCACAAGTAAGGCCATCAGTATTAATGCCTTGCACCATTTTACTGGCATCCGGCGGTTTGTAACCCAGAGAGCATAAGGCGCTGATGGCTTCTTGTTTGGGGTTGGTCATGGCCGGTGACAAAACGGTGCTGACAGTTGCCGCGCCGGATGCGGACAAATCGCCTAAATCCGGCAAGCGGTCGCGCATTTCTATGATTAATCGTTCCGCGGTCTTCTTGCCTACGCCCGGTAAACGCACCAGGGCATGTGCATCGTTATGAAAGATGCAGCGATGAAATTCTTCGCCGGTCAGGCCGGAAAGGATGGTTAACGCCAGCTTGGGGCCGACGCCGTTAACTTTGATTAATGTGCGAAACATGGCGCGGTCGGCTTCGGTTGAAAAGCCGAACAATATGTGGGCGTCTTCCCGTACGACCAGATGGGTGTGAAGCAAAATTTCGCTGCCTAAGGCAGGCAGATTGTAAAAGGTGGTCATCGGCGCTTCCACTTCGTAGCCGACGCCTTGCACGTCCAACAACAATAAGGGCGGGGCTTTGTGGATGAGTTTGCCGCGTAAAAAGCCGATCATCTTATATTTCTTTCCGGCATAGCGAAAACTCCAGGGACTAAAGCCGTTCCTATGAAAAAGAACAAGTTTCCAGTTGATATCAATGTCAAGCGAAGTTCTTCAATTGATATAGCAGACACAATATTAATCAATACCTCAGCGAAGGCTAATGCACTTATAAAAAGCACCCAACCCTTAACAGGTTTTGGACTACTTAACCTTGCAATTACAAACCCTACTACGATACCGAAAAGAAATGATGGGGTGTAGACTGTACCCCATAAATGTGTAACTGTTGGTCTATCAGGCGATCCGCTCATAATATAAGTTGCATAAATGAGCTTACTAACAGCCCAAGTCCACCAAATTGGCGCTGAAAATCCAAAAACTAAAATTGTAAATAATTTCCAGCGTAATTTATTCATAATGGGCTTGAAATGACATTAATCGGCTTTGCAAAATTCACTGTCCCAAACCCTTCTGCAACCGCATTGCCGTCTGTTGATAATGGGCATGGCACAGGCAAATGCCGAGCGCATCGCTGGCGTCAATTTGCAGTTCGCCCTGAATATTTAGCAGAATTTTCACCATGTGCTGAACCTGAGATTTGGCGGCGTTACCCTTGCCGACCACGGCTTGTTTAACCTGTTTGGCGGAATATTCAAATACCGGCAAACCCGCCGCCTGCACCGCGCAAATCGCCGTGCCGCGCGCCTGGCCCAGTTTTAGCGCCGAATCGGCATTAATGTGCATAAATACCTGTTCTATAGCCATTTGTTCCGGCTGGTATTGCTCTACCACGTGCAATAAATTCTCAAAGATCTGTTTAAGGCGGTCGGGGAAGTAATCCGCCGTCGAGCGAATGCTGCCGCTGGCGATATATTGAAAGCCGCGCGGCGTGTCTTCAATAATGCCGTAGCCGGTTAATCGCGAGCCGGGGTCTATGCCTAAAATTCGCATTCAGTCACTCAGGCGCGGATAAATTAATGACCATTAATGGGTACGCTGTATAGTCGTTTAATAGCTCAGGCCGCGACATAGTCTGTGGGACAGTAGTTAATGCCATTATAAGGGATTCAAATATAAAAGCACCCGATCACAACCGCGGTTTAATCATTAATAACTGGGTTGCTAAGCCGTTAAAACGGTTTCACCACCGCCAATATTACAATCGCAAACAGAAACAGTACCGGCACCTCGTTCATCCAGCGGTAAAACACATGGCTGTGCCGGTTGCGGTCGTGTTTGAAGTCCAACAGCCACTTGCCGCAGACAAAATGGTAAACCATTAATACCATTAATAAGCCGAGTTTGGCATGCAGCCAGCCGCTTTTGCCATATAAATCCCAGGCATAACTGACAAGCATCCAGATGCCGAACACTAAAGTTAATACCATGCCCGGCGTCATAATGCCGAAGTAAAGTTTGCGTTCCATAATCTTAAAGCGTTCGATGCTGACAGCGTCGTCGCTCATGGCGTGGTAGACGAACAGTCGAGGCAGATAAAATAACCCGGCAAACCAGGTGACCATGAAGATTAAATGTAATGCTTTTAGCCAGAGCATTTGTAATTTAAAAATTAAAAAATTATATTAAAACCCGATAAGCATAAGCATAAGCATTAATGCCACCAGTCCTAAAACAGTTAAGCCGTTCGTGGTGAGCTTGTCGAACGCTCTCCTGAGCGAAGCTGAAGGGCATAACGGCTTAACTACAATCGCATAAAAATTTCCGTCAACCCTTCGACAAGGCTCTCCTGAGTTTATCGAAGGACTCAGGGTGATCGGAAATTTTTAAGTCTCACATTAACTGCTTCTCAATCCGTTCGGCAAGCTCGTCGGGTTCAAACATGCCGATGGTTTCCCAACTGATCTTGCCGTCTTTGTCGATTAAATAGGTGGTTGGCGTTGCCCAGATACCGCCGAACGCATTGGCGTGTTCGCCATTAATGTCTAATGCTATGGTATAAGGCAATGCCCTGTCCCTTGCCAATTGTACAACCTGATTAGGCGGGTCGTAAGCCATTGCCACGGCGATTAGCTCAAAACCTTTGTTGTGAAAACGGTTATAAAGATCAATAAGATGCGGTATTTCCTTCATGCAACTGCCACAGGTTGTCGCCCAGAAAGTCACTAACACAGGTTTGCCGCGCAAATCTTTAAGCGCCACTTTGCTGCCGGTAATGGTGGTAAATTCGCTGCTGTTGGCGGCGGTCTGGTCTTTGTTAATTCCAGCCCAGAAAACCAGACCGAGAAAGCCTATTAACAGAACAATCACAAAGCGCATTAATAATTTCATCAGCCATATCTTATTAGCAACATATCAGGATTATACCAAAGCTGGTAAACTATTGGATTTTTAGCGCCTTTTCTTTAGGTTTTTACATCCATGAAAAAAATCCTTATTTCCGACAAGCTTTCCGAAGCGGGCATCAACTATCTTAATGAGCAAGACGGCATCAAAATCCACGTACAAACCGGGCTGGATGAAGCTGGTTTGTGTGAAATCATCGGCGAATACGATGCCTTATTAATCCGCAGCGACACCAAAGTGACAAAAAAAGTGCTGGAAGCTGCTAAAAACCTGAAGCTGATCGGTCGCGCCGGGATCGGCGTGGATAACGTCGATATTCCAGCGGCGACCGAAATGGGCGTAATCGTGATGAACACGCCGGATGCCAACGCCACCACCACGGCGGAATTGGCGATTGCCCACATGATGTCGTTAAGCCGCCGCCTGCCTGCCGCCGACCGTTCGGTTAAAGCAGGCAAGTGGGAGCGTTCGCTGGTCGGTGTCGAAATTGCCCACAAAACCTTGGGCATCATCGGCTTCGGCACGATTGGCCGCATTGCGTCCACCCGTGGTCACGGTTTGAAGATGAATGTCATTGCTTATGATCCATTCGTCGCGCCGGAAATCTATCAGGAATACGGAGTAGAATCAGTGGAATTGGACGATTTGATCGCCCGCTCCGACTACATTACCTTGCACTGCCCGCTGATCGAAAAAACCAAAAACATCCTGAATGCCGAGCGTCTTGCCAAATTGAAAAAAGGTGCGCGCATCATCAACTGCGCCCGTGGTGGTTTGATAGACGAAGCGGCCTTATACGAAGCCTTAAAGTCCGGCCAATGTGCGGGTGCGGCCTTGGACGTGTTTGAAAACGAACCACCCAAAGATTCGCCCTTGTTGGAACTCGACAACATCGTGTTCACCCCGCACTTAGGCGCATCCACCACAGAAGCACAGGTGGCAGTCAGCGTGGAAATCGCCCGCCAAGCGGTGTTATTTTTGAAGACAGGCGAAGCGGTCAATGCGCTCAACTTGCCGCGGGTATCAGCAGAAGATTTGAGCAAATCGGTCGATTTCATGAACTTGGCGACTGCTTTAGGCAAAATCCTGGCTGGCCTTGCCACCAAGCCGATCACCCAAGTCGAAGTCGCGCTCTACGGCAAAGCCGCGGAAGCGGCGGTGCGTCCCGTGTCCGTTTCCGCCTTAGTCGGTGTCCTGGGCGCGCAGTTTGATACCCCCGTCAACCGCGTCAATGCCGAAAACATCGCCAAACGCCAAGGCATTGGGCTGGTGGAGTCGGTGTGTAAAGAGTCTACCGACTACGTTTCATTAATCAAAGTGACCGGCCAATGCGGCGACCAAAAATTCGCCTTATCCGGCGCACTGCTGGGTGGTCGCCGTCCACGTTTGGTCAGCATTAACCACTTCGACATTGAAGCCGTGCCGGAAGGCTCGCTCATCGTCACCCACCACGACGACCGCCCTGGCGTTATCTCGCAAATCAGCTCCGTGCTGGGCAATGCCAACATCAACATCACGCGGATGCAAGTCAGCACGGCGGATGTCAAAGACCAGGCGATGGCGGTTATCAGCGTACCCAACCCCGTGCCGGACAACATCCTGCAACAAATACGCGATTTGACTCCGGTGAAAATGGCGACGCAGATTAATTTGTGAGAGTAGGAGACCAAGAATTGGCGGATAAGGTTGAATATGGCTTTAAGTAATATTATCGATTGCTAGAGGTCTAAGCGTCTTTACCGAATATTTAATGTTTAGGAATAATCTATGACATTCATGTTAATGGAGCCTACCAACTAAACCTTTCAAGAGTTAATTGGAAATGGCGTTAAATACCAAGTTCCTTGGTTTCAACGGGATTATGCGTGGGATAAAGAGCAGTGGGAAGATTTGTGGGCTGATATAGAAACCCTTAAAGACGAGCATTACCATTATATGGGATATATCGTGTTGCAACGTAAAAGCCAGCATGATTTTGAAATTATTGATGGTCAGCAAAGACTAATTACACTGTCTATTGTCGTCCTCGCGGCTATGAAAAACATCGAGTTTTTAATTGGAAAAATGAAGAGGCAGGTGAAAATAAAGAGAGACTGAGAGTGTTGACTGAGCGTTATATTGGCTCTAAAAACCCAATTTTACTAAAAGTAGATAGTAAATTATCTTTAAATAGAAATAACGGAACCAATTTTAAGGTAATCTGTTCTGATCTCGAACCGCCAAATAAAAGAGGTCAAACTCATACTAATAAATTACTAAACAAGTGCTTTAAGTTTTTTGAGTCCAAAAAAACTGGGAGCAATGGAAAAGAAATTGCTGAGTTTATCGAAAAAGTATCTTCTGGCATGGTTTTTACGAAGATAGTTGTACAAGATGATCTTAATGCCTATAAAGTTTTTGAGACTTTAAACGCAAGAGATGTGCAGCTTTCTACCCCCGATTTATTAAAAAACTATATTTTTTCTGTTGTGACTAAAAACAACACGATTTCAGACCATGATCTGAATGAGCTTGACGAAAATTGGTCAGAAATTGTTTCACAACTTGGTGAAAGTAATTTCACTGACTTTATACGCTACCATCATAATTTTCAGGCCACTTTAGTAACGAAGAAGGACTTATTTGCTTCTGTTAGAAAATTAGCTGATACGCCAGAAAAAGCCTATTCTTACCTTCGTTCTTTAAGTGACTATGCACCTGTTTATGCTTCACTTTTGAATCCACATGATGATTGGTGGGGCAGTCAGGATGTCATTTATAGAAGTGTGAGGAAGTATTTAGAAGGATTTGAGTTATTCAATATCAAGCAACCTTTCACGATGTTAATGGCGGCATTTCATCATTTTTCTGCGGATGAATTTGTTAAGTTAATCGAATACCTCTATGTGCTTGCAATTCGTTACAACGTCATTTGTCATCATTCTCCTAATGAACAAGAGTCTGCCTATAATCAACTTGCCATAAAGATTTATACAAGTGAAATGACTCGGGCTAGTCATGTTAAAAATAGCGAAATTTTTAAACGGCTATATCCAAATGACGAAGAATTTTTTAATGCATTCGAATTTCATAAAATGCCCAGTCGGCAATCCACAAAAAAATTAGATTTTTATTGGCTGAAATTGAAGCTTACTTAGGAAATAAAACAGATCACAATTCGACTACCTTGGAACACGTCTGTCCTTATAATCCTACTGAAGAATGGGATGACTATTTTGGCGAGGGAGTGAATGACATACAAGACCGTTTAGGTAATATGATTTTGCTTGAGAAGGATGATTTACGAAGGGCTAATTTTGAAATTAAACAAAAGGCATACTTAGAAAGTCATTTTCCTTTAGCGAGAAAAGTTGCTACTTATAGCCAATGGAACTTACAAAACCTAAACGCTTACCAAACTTGGTTATCCGAAAAGGCGATTGAGACTTGGAAAGTTTCCTATTCATGATTTGTAGAGGTGAAATAACTGTTTTCTACTCGTAAGATGCGCCAACTGTAGGATGTTTTGAATCACGAGGCGCATCGGTCTAGGAAAAACCTCACGCGAACGATGCGCTTCACTTCGTTCAGCACATTCTGCTTGGAATTTAAAACTCATAATCAATGAACTACGACATCATCTGCTTCGACTGCGACAGCACCTTGAGCAAAATTGAAGGCATCGACGAACTGGCGCGCCGCGCCGGTTGTTTCGAGGCAATGGCAAAACTGACCGACAGGGCGATGAACGGCGAATTACCGCTCGAAGCTGTTTACGGTAAACGCCTGGACACCATCAAGCCGGACAAAGCCGCAATTGACTGGGTTGCAGACTTATATATTGCAGAAATCGTCGAAGGCACGAAAGCCGTGTTCGACACCTTATTAATGCAAGACAAGGAAGTCCACATCATTAGCGGTGGCCTGCGCCAAGCCATCTTGCCGCTGGCGGCTTACCTCGGCTTGCCTGAAGACCACGTCCACGCGGTTGATATTTTTTTTCACGAAGATGGCAGTTATGCCGGTTATGACATTAATGCGCCGCTGGCGCGTTCGGGCGGCAAGCACGAAATCTGCAAGCAATTGCTGGGCGGCAACAACAGTTTGGCATTAATCGGCGACGGCAAGACCGACATGGAAGCCAAACAGCCCGGTGTAACCGTCATCGGCTTTGGCGGGGTGTGCGACCGTGAAGTAACGCGTGAGTTGGCGGATGCGTTTGTTGAAGACGCTGATTTAACGGCGATTTTGCCGTTGATTAATTGAAGCTAACCTGTAAAACAGAATACACTTGCGTTGCCAGACTTAATAGTTATCACCAAAAGTCACACAGCCGCACTGGCGGCAGTGTGACAATTGGTAATTTGGCAAGCTTACTGGCTATAACCGTCGTAATAGGAGTCTTGTTGCCAGCTGTTTTGGTTCTGTTTTTCCTGTTGTTGATCGACATACGCGCCAACCGCTGCGCCGACTGCGCCACCGGCCAACGCGCCTAAACCGGCATTTGCCAAATCGTTGCCGCCAAATGCGGTTCCCAATGCAGCGCCAGCCACAGCGCCTACGCCGCCGCCGATCAGGGCGTTGTTGTTGGTGCGGTTTTGATTGCTGTAACCGTAGTTATTGTTACTATTGCCATAGTAACCGGTGTTATAACCGTATTGATTGCCGTAGCCGTAAGGTTGCTGGCTGGCGCAGGCGGTTAACAAGATGCTAGTCAAAATTATTAATATCGGTTTGCTGTTCATAGTTTAGTCCTCTTTTAAGTTTTTGTATTAATAGATATATTTATTATTTTGTTGGTTTCAGTCTAGCAAAACGATACTTAATCAAGACTGAATGGGTAATTGCCGCAAAGCAGTCAAGTTATTAACGAAACGCGTTATCTATTTCCTCGCAATTTACTTGCCGGTAAAATTAACTATTTAATCGTTACCAACGGAGCCGCAATTTAATGGGAAGAGCCTACCAAAACCGTAAAGTGTCGATGGCAAAAACCTCGGACATGAAGGCCAAGGTTTACAGCAAATATGGCCGGGAAATTTACGTTTGCGCCAAATCGGGCGGCGTCGATCCGAACGGGAATTTGACCTTGCGCGGCTTGATCGAGCGCGCCAAAAAAGACCAGGTGCCGACGCATGTCATCGAAAAAGCCCTGGATAAAGCCAAAGGCGGCGGCGGGGAAGATTTTTACCCGGCGCGCTACGAAGGTTACGGCCCCGGCAATTGCATGGTGATTGTCGATTGTTTAACCGATAACCCCAATCGCACCTTCGGTGATGTGCGCCTGTGTTTTACCAAAACCAAAAGTAAAATCGGTACGCCGGGTTCGGTCATGCACATGTTCGACCATAACGCCATCTTTGCGTTTCAACATGATGATGAAGATACAGTCCTGGAGGCTTTATTGGCCGCGGATGTGGATGTGACGGAAGTTGAGAATGAAAATGGCAAAATTACTGTGTTTACACCGCCAACCGAATATGCCAAAGCCAAACAAGCATTAACCGATTATTTCGGTGAAATCGATTTTGAGGTGGATGAGATTCAGTTTCTGCCCAAAGGCGTTACTAAAATAGCCGGCGACGATGTGGCATTAATGGAAAAATTTCTGGACATGCTGAACGAGCTGGACGATGTGCAGAATGTGTATTATGACGCTGAGTTTTAATTCTTACGAAGCATTGAATATGCATTAATAGTTACAGTTCATTGATTATTAATATTTAAGTTTAAGTATACAAATGGCCGGACACAGTAAATGGGCTAACATTAAACATCGCAAAGCCGGGCAGGATGCCAAACGCGGCAAGATTTTCACCAAACTGCTGCGGGAAATTACGGTGGCGGTAAAAAGTGCAGGGGCGGATGCGGCCAGCAATCCCGCGTTACGAACGGCCATCGATAAAGCGCTGGGTAATAACATGAAGCGCGACACCATCGATAACGCCATCAAAAAGGCGTCGGGTGCGATTGGCGCGGAAAATTACGAGAATGTGCGTTACGAAGGCTATGGTCCCGGCGGCACGGCGGTCATCGTCGATTGTCTTACAGATAACCGTAACCGTACGGTAGGCGAGGTGCGCCATGCCTTCATCAAAGCGGGCGGCAATCTGGGTACGGATGGATCTGTGGCCTATTTGTTCAGTAAAGCGGGTATTTTAAGTTATGCGCCGGGTGTGGACGAGGATGCATTAATGGAAGCAGCACTGGAGGTTGGCGCGGATGATGTTGTGACGTATGATGACAACGCCGTTGATGTTATGACTTCGCCGGAAAACTATCTCGGTGTCAAAGAAGCATTAATCGCCGCCGGTTTCGAGCCGGATAATGCCGAAGTGACGATGCAGGCATCCACTCAGGCGGAGCTGGATGCGGAAACGGCGGAAAAATTGCTGCGTCTGGTCGAGCGCTTGGAAGATCTGGATGATGTGCAGAATGTTTATACCAATGCCGATATCAGCGATGAAATCATGGCGCAGATAGATTCCTAATTTATTAAAAACTCCAAATTTAATCACTGTCTGCTTTATTTATGCTGGATTATCAAAAAGAATTTATTGCCTACGCGTTGGAATGCGGTGTTCTGAAATTTGGTGAATTTCAGTTAAAATCAGGTCGTATCAGTCCGTATTTTTTCAATACAGGGTTGTTTAATACCGGCGCAATGATCGGTAAATTGGGCGAATTTTACGCTCAAACACTGATTCATTCCGGGTTAAAGCCCGATGTGATCTATGGCCCGGCCTACAAAGGCATTCCGTTAGCCTGTGCGGCGGCAATTGCTTACGCCAACATGACCGGCAATGACATGCCTTACGCATTTAACCGGAAAGAAGCTAAAGATCACGGAGAGGGCGGTGCTATCGTCGGCAATAAATTGGCCGGTAAGGTATTAATAATCGATGATGTGATTACCGCCGGCACATCGGTCAGGGAATCGGTTGAGATTATCAAGGAAGCCGGTGCAGAGCCGATGGCGGTGCTCATAGCTTTAGACCGGCAGGAAAAAGCGCATAATCAGCTTTCCGCCGTGCAAGAAGTAGAAGAAAACTTTAAAATTCCTGTATTATCAATCATTAATATTAATAGCATTATCAGCCATATCCGGGATGGGAAAACAGATTTGCATGCGCCGCTGGAAGAAATTATGGCGTATCAAGACAAGTACGGAGCATAATTGCTTAGAATCTCTCAAAAATTTAAACATCCTAAGCTAACAGATCTTGTGTTTTGGTCTACAACTACCTGTAATTCTTACGTCTGATACATTTGATTATATTCATTAATAAAACACATCGATGACCAAGGCTTGCCATGAGTAATATGGAATTTAAAGAGCAAATGCACGAATACTCGCTGTGGCGAGCAAAGTTGATACAGGGTATCGAAATGTATCATCAATGGCGCATTCGCTATGATGTGAACGATCCCAGCAGTAACAACACCATTTTGAATGTGCTTAATGGCTTGCAGCAAGACCGTATAACCCTGGCTTTCGTCGCCGAGTTTTCTCGCGGAAAAACCGAGTTGATTAATTCGCTGTTTTTTGCCGAAACGGGCGTCAGATTATTGCCGTCTTCGCCGGGGCGCACCACCATGTCGCCGACCGAGCTGTTTTTCGATGAAGAAGGGGGAAATTACATTCGTCTGTTAGAGATTGAAAGCCGTCTGGAAGATATTTCCATGGCGGAATTCAAGTCCACGCCCGGCCGTTGGAAACACATCGATCTGGATTGTAGTTCGCCGACGCAAATGCAGGAAGCGTTCAAAGAATTAGTGTCCACCAAGCGGGTTAGTCGCGAGCTTGCCGATAAATTAGGCTTGTGGAATGAAAGGGAAGCGGCGGAACAAGGTATCATTAATCCCGAAACGGTGGAGATCCCGTGCTGGCGTCACGCCTTAATCAGCTTCCCGCATCCGTTGCTGAAAGAAGGGCTGACCATTCTCGATACGCCCGGATTGAACGCCTTGGGTGCCGAGCCGGAGTTAACTTTAAGCATATTGCCCAGTGCGCAGGCGGTGGTGTTTGTGATTGCCGCAGATACCGGCGTCACCAAAAGCGATATGGATATGTGGCGCAACCACGTTTGTCATGCCCGCGGCGGCAGCAAACGCGGCATGGCCGTGGTGATGAACAAGATCGACTCCATGTGGGACGATCTGGCCGGCGATGCAGGCTATCAGTCGGCTATTGCTTCGCAAGTAAAAACATCTGCGACTACCCTTAAAATTGAAGAATCGGCTATTTTCCCGGTTTCGGCAAAACAGGCTTTGCTGGCTAAAGTCAAAAAAGACCAGGCATTGTTGCAAAGAAGCCGCATAGACATTCTGAAAAACTATCTGGCGGAAGATATCGTTAATCAACGCCGCAATATTTTGATGGAAACGGTAACCCCCGACATCGGCTTTTTGGTGAACGAATCTTTAAGCTTGACCGAATCGTCGCTTAAAAACGGCATTTCGCAACTAGAGGAATTCAAGAAAATCGACTTCCAAAACCAAGATATGACCGGCAAGTTAATGGCGGAAACGCGTGACCGGCAAAATCTGTACATGCAGAATATCGAAAACTTCCAAGCCAGCCGCCGGGTATTCAATGTACAGGCTAAAATGCTGATCGATTCTTTTTCCAAAGAACGAATCGACTCGATCATTAAAAACACCAAACACGACATGTCCAAGAGTTTAACCACTTTCGGCATGAAGCAGAACATCCGCAAGCTCTTCGACGATTTGCGCGATTTATTGCAGGATTCGGTGGATATCACCAATGAAACCCGCCGCTTGGTTAAAGCCATTCACAAAAAATTTCACGATGAATACGGCTTTAAGGAATTGGAACCGCAATTGTTTTCAATCAAGCAGTATCAGATTGAATTAGAACAGGTTTTTGAGGAAGGCGAGAACTTTCGTGTTAGCGCGAAAACCACCATGACCGAGCAAAGCGTAGTCATTAACCGTTTGTACGGCACTTTAATCGCTAAAGCCAGAAACATTCTTCGGCAGGCGCATGCCGATGCGACGACCTGGAGCGGCAGCGTATTAACGCCATTAATGCACCAGATAAAAGATCACAAAAAGCAAATTGAAAATCGCCTGCACATGCTGAAAAAAATGAACGACTCGAAAGGCACGGTTGTGGAAAACATAGCCGCGCTTGAAACTGAAATCGAACCGTTAAAAAAGCAGCGTAATGAATTAATGATGATGATTAAGGCGATGAATCTGCCGCCAATCAGCGAATAAAAAAATGGTATGGCTTGAACGGATTTACGTCTGACCGTCAATCGATGATGATGGATGCCGTCAGCATTAATGGCGGCGAATTCTATTAATTCACCAAATTAATACAGCTAATATGGGCCGGAAAAGCAGTTTTCATCCGTGTCGCCTTGCTTTAGCGCGCTCTGGCAGATATAATTCCGCTGCTTAAGCGTTTGGAGAGTAATGTGGCAATAGGAGTGCCGTCTACTGTCGCTAAAGTCCTGGTTTATCAGCTGGTATTAATTATGCTCGTGAGTCTGGGTTTTTCTGTTGAGGGATGGCAAAAGGCCTTTTCAGCAGCGTTGGGCGGGGTAGCGGCGTTTATTCCGAATCTGTATTTTGCTTTACGTATGAGTAAGGCGGCAGAGTTGGAAGCAGATAAAATGCTGCGTTCTTTCTACATTGGTGAGAAAGTCAAGCTGCTGTTAACGGCGCTGCTGTTCATATTAATAATACAGATTCCAAATATAGACATAAGACCGCTGTTGGTCGGCTTTATTGCCGCCTTGTCGGTGTTCTGGTTTGCGCTGTTAATGCGCTAAATGATTAATAGAGGGAAACAATGGCAGCCGAAGCTCATGCCGAAGGTGCAACAGGTTACATCGTACATCACTTAACGCCATTACGCGCTGGCGAAGGCTTTTGGACATTGCATCTGGATACCTTGTTTTTCTCGGCTTTCCTGGGTGCGCTGTTTATCTTGTTTTTTAAAAAAGCGGCGGATGACGCTACTTCAGGCGTGCCTGGGCCGGTGCAAAATTTTGTCGAAATGCTGGTTGAATTTGTCGATACGCAAGTCAAAGACAGTTTTCACGGTCAAAACAAATTAATCGCCCCCCTGGCGCTGACTATTTTTTGCTGGGTGTTTCTCTTTAATTTCATGGATTTATTCCCAGTCGACTTACTGCCGTCCATCGGTTCGGTGATGGGTTTGCCTTATCTGCGGGTAGTGCCGAGCACCGATTTAAACGCCACGTTTGCCATGTCGATTTCAGTGTTTTGTCTTATCATCTTTTACAGCATCAAAATTAAAGGCTTCGGCTTTGCCAAAGAGTTGTTGCTGCACCCGTTTCATCACTGGTTGTTAATTCCGTTCAACATACTGCTTAATTTTGTCGAATATTTGGCAAAACCGATTTCGTTGGCGCTGCGGTTATTCGGCAACCTGTATGCGGGCGAATTAATCTTTATCCTGATCGCCTTGTTGCCTGCATATATACAACCGGTACTCAGTTTGCCCTGGGCAATCTTTCATATCTTGATTATTACGCTGCAAGCTTTTATCTTTATGGTTTTGACCATCGTTTATCTCAGCATGGCGCACGAAGATCATTAATTGTTTAACCCTTTCATTTAAATAAATAACTACGTAACGGAGTTGTCATGGAAATTGCTAAATTAATCGCCGATGTACAAGGTATGACTGCCATCGCAGTCGGGCTGGTGCTGGGCATGGGCGCGTTGGGAACCGCTATCGGTTTCGGTTTGCTCGGCGGAAAATTCCTGGAAGGCGCGGCGCGCCAGCCGGAAATGGTGCCGATGCTGCAGGTCAAAATGTTTATCGTGGCCGGTTTGCTGGATGCGGTGACCATGATCGGCGTCGGTTTGGCATTGTTCTTTACTTTTGCAAACCCCTTCTTGTCGGCGGTACAGGCGGCGGCAGGCGGTTAAGGCTGGTCATTAATAACACAATGAGGAACATATCATGAGTATAAATATTACTCTGATTGGTCAAATGATTACCTTCGCGCTCCTGGTGTGGTTTGTCATGGAGTACGTATGGCCGGTCTTGTTCAATGCGCTGGAAGAGCGTAAGAAAAAGATTGCCGAAGGGTTGGCGGCGGCGGAAAAAGGCCAGGAAGAAATGCTGCTGGCCGAGAAGAAAGCGCTCGGCTTGATAAAAACCGCGAAAGACCAATCCTCGGAAATTGTCAGTCTGGCGCAAAAACAAGCTAACGACATCGTTGCGGAATCAAAAAATGCCGCCAAGAAAGAAGGTGACCGCTTAATCATGGCTGCCAAAGCTCAAATAGAGCAGGAAGTTCAGCAAACCAAAGAAACCTTGCGTAAAGAGGTTGCAACACTGGCTTTGTCGGCAGCGGAGCAAATTCTGACGGCAGAAATCGACAAGAACAAACATCAAGATCTTGTTAATAAAATTTCCAAAAAACTATAACGCCGCCATTGAATAAGCCATGAGCGAATTAGCGACATTAGCCAGGCCCTATGCTGTTGCCGTGTTTAAGCGGGCAAAAGAGACGTCCAGCGCCACCCGTTGGTCGGATACGTTGTCTTTTCTGTCTGCTGTTATTAATAACGCTGAAATAAAAGCATTGGTAGGCAATCCCAGATTCAGTAAGGATAAGTTGTCCCAGTTAATTCTGGATATCGGTAAAGATAAAGCCGATGCGGATGCGGTGAATTTTATTAAGTTATTAACCGCAAACAACCGTATGGGCTTGTTGCCGAAAATTGCCCAGATATTCGAAGAACTAAAGGCTGAATCCGAAGGTTATATCGATGTCAGTGTCCAAACCGCCTTTCCTTTCAGTAAAGAAGGCGAGCAAAAATTTGCTGCGGCATTAGAAAAAACATTAAACAAGAAAGTCCACATGAATGTGGCCGTGGATCAATCATTAATCGGCGGTGTCCTGGTGCGGGCGGGCGATCGGGTTATTGACGGCTCCATCAGAGGCCAACTCCAAAATTTGCGTAAGGCTCTACAGTGAGAGTGAGAACAGAACATGCAATTAAATCCATCTGAAATCAGTGACTTAATTAAAAAGAAGATCGAGAATTTCGATCTGGGTGCGCAGTCCCATTCGGAAGGCACTGTGGTCAGTGTAACCGACGGTATTGTACGGGTACACGGGCTTTCTCAAGCCATGCAAGGCGAGATGCTGGAGTTTCCAGGCAATTCCTTCGGCATGGCGCTAAACCTGGAGCGCGATTCTGTCGGCGCCGTGGTCTTAGGCGCTTATCAGCATATTTCAGAAGGCGATACGGTCAAGTGCACAGGTAAAATTCTGGAAGTGCCGGTTGGCGAAGCTTTGCTCGGCCGTGTTGTGGATGCTTTAGGCAATCCAATCGACGGCAAGGGCGCTATTAAAACTAAAGAAAGTTCGCCGATTGAAAAAATTGCGCCTGGCGTAATTGCCCGCCAATCGGTCGATCAGCCTGTGCAGATCGGCTTGAAATCCATTGACGCAATGATTCCTATCGGCCGCGGTCAGCGGGAATTAATCATTGGCGACCGCCAAACCGGCAAAACCGCTATCGCCGTAGACGCCATCATTAACCAAAAAGGCACAGGCATTAAATGTATTTATGTGGCGATTGGGCAAAAACGCTCATCAATTGCCAACGTGGTGCGTAAGCTGGAAGAGCATGGCGCCATGGAGCATACCATTGTCGTTGTCGCCTCGGCGTCGGAATCCGCTGCTTTGCAATTTATTGCGCCGTATACCGGTTGCGCAATGGGCGAGTTTTTCCGTGATCGCGGTGAAGACGCATTAATTATTTACGATGATTTAACTAAGCAAGCCTGGGCTTACCGGCAGGTATCGTTACTGCTCCGCCGTCCACCCGGACGTGAAGCGTATCCGGGTGATGTGTTCTATCTGCATTCGCGTTTGTTGGAACGCGCAGCAAGAATTAATGCTGCTGAAGTCGAAAGGCTTACCGGCGGTAAAGTTAAGGGTAAAACCGGTTCGCTGACGGCGTTGCCGATTATCGAAACCCAAAGCGGCGACGTATCTGCGTTCGTACCGACCAACGTTATTTCGATTACCGATGGTCAGATCTTTTTGGAAACCAACTTGTTTAACTCAGGCATCAGGCCTGCGGTGAATGCGGGTTTATCGGTATCGCGGGTTGGCGGCGCGGCGCAAACCAAAATTATTAAAAAACTGGGCGGCGGTACCCGTCTTGACTTGGCGCAATACCGCGAGTTGGCGGCATTTGCCCAGTTTGCGTCCGATTTGGACGAAAGTACGCGTAAACAAATCGAACGCGGACAACGTGTAACCGAGTTAATGAAACAAAACCAATACGCGCCCATGTCTGTTGCGCAAATGGCGATGTCACTGTTTGCGGCTAACGAAGGCTATCTGGATGCAGTAGAAGTCAACAAGGTGTTGTCATTTGAAGCATCTTTACACGGTTACATGAAATCAAAACATGGCGCATTAATGGATAAAATCAATGCGACCGGCGATTTTTCAGATGAAATTAGACAAAGCATGAAAGATGCACTCGAATCTTTCATTAAAACAGGCAGTTGGTAGCAGGTAAACCATGGCTGTCGGCAAAGAAATCAGGCTAAAAATCGCCAGCATCAAAAATACGCAGAAAATTACGCGTGCAATGGAGATGGTGGCTGCCAGCAAAATGCGGAAAACCAAGGACAGAATGCAGGCAACGCGTCCTTACTCCAAAAAAATCGGCCAGATTATTAAACATTTGGCGCACGCCAATCCAGAATACAAACACACTTTTCTGGTGCAGCGCGATGTCAAACGCGTTGGCTTAATTGTCATCAGTTCAGATCGCGGTTTGTGCGGCGGCCTAAACGCCAACTTGTTCAGGCGAACCTTAACCCAATTGTCGGATTGGGAAAAAAAAGGCATTGAAATTGACGTGTGTGCGATAGGCACCAAAGCGTCTGGGTTTTTCAGTAATTTAAAAACCAATCTGGTGGGGCAAACGACTAAACTAGGCGATACCCCGCATTTAAACGACATCGTCGGCATAATCAAAATCATGCTGGATGCTTACGCAGAAGGCCGTATTGACGAACTTTACGTGATTAATAACGAGTTTGTTAATACCATGACTCAACGGCCTACGGTGACTAAATTATTACCGGTCGTCGCGGAAGAAATCGAAGAAGGCTTGGGCGGATATTGGGACTATATATACGAACCGGATGCTAAAGACGTGCTCGATCATTTATTAACGCGCTACATCGAGTCCATTGTCTTCCAAGGTTTGGTCGAGAACAATGCTTGTGAACAGGCGGCGCGGATGGTGGCGATGAAAAGCGCATCTGATAACGCTGGTAATTTGATTAAAGAATTACAATTAATATACAACAAAGCACGGCAAGCAGCGATTACGCAGGAAATCTCTGAAATCGTCGGCGGTGCAGCAGCGGTTTAAACTATGCATAACGAATTATTATTTAAGAGGAACGCTCAATGAGTTTGGGTAAAATCGTTCAGATCATAGGCGCGGTTGTTGACGTGGAATTTGCCCGCGAAGAGATGCCCAAAGTCTATGATGCGTTAACTGTAGAAGGCAAGGATTTAGTGCTGGAAGTTCAGCAGCAACTCGGCGATGGCGTAGTCAGGACTATTGCCATGGGTAGCTCGGATGGGTTAAGTAGAGGTTTGAGCGTAACTAATACCAAAGCGCCGATTGCCGTACCGGTAGGCCAGGAAACGTTGGGTCGTATTATGAACGTCCTTGGCCAGCCCATTGATGAAAAAGGCAAAATCGGTGAAAAAACGAAGTGGACCATCCATCGTGAAGCGCCGACTTATGTCGAGCAGGCGGCAACCGCGGAATTGCTGGAAACCGGCATTAAAGTTATCGATTTGATTTGTCCGTTTTCCAAAGGCGGTAAAGTCGGTTTGTTTGGCGGCGCGGGTGTCGGTAAAACTGTTAATATGATGGAGTTAATTAACAATATCGCGACCAAGCATTCCGGTTTATCGGTATTTGCCGGGGTTGGTGAGCGGACACGTGAAGGTAACGACTTCTATCACGAAATGCAGGAAGCCGGTGTTATCGACATTAAGGATTTGAAAAAATCCAAAGTGGCGATGGTATACGGGCAGATGAACGAACCGCCAGGCAACCGTTTACGTGTTGCATTAACCGGTTTGACCATGGCGGAATACTTCCGTGATGAAGGCCGCGACGTATTATTTTTCGTCGATAACATCTACCGTTACACGCTTGCCGGTACGGAAGTGTCGGCATTATTAGGCCGTATGCCTTCAGCGGTAGGATATCAGCCGACGCTCGCGGAAGAAATGGGAGTATTGCAAGAACGGATTACTTCTACCAAAACCGGTTCGATCACTTCCATCCAGGCGGTATACGTACCAGCGGACGATTTAACCGACCCGTCGCCTGCAACTACGTTTGCGCACTTGGATGCAACCGTCGTATTGTCGCGGCAAATTGCCGAGCTGGGTATTTATCCGGCTATCGACCCGTTAGATTCCACCAGCCGCCAGCTTGATCCGTTGGTTATTGGTGAAGAACACTACGGTGTCGCCCGTAAAGTACAAGGGGTTTTACAACGCTACAAAGAATTGCGCGATATTATTGCCATTTTAGGCATGGACGAATTGTCGGAAGAAGACAAGTTGACTGTCGCCAGGGCGCGTAAAATACAACGTTTCTTATCGCAACCGTTTACTGTGGCTCAAGTATTTACAGGTGCGGAAGGTAAATATGTGTCGTTAAAAGATACCATTGCCGGTTTCAAAGGGATTATTAATGGCGAATACGATAATATTCCAGAGCAGGCTTTCTACATGGTCGGTACCATAGACGAAGCGCTGGAAAAAGCGAAAAAACTGAAATAATCTATCTGAGCGAACCCTAATATGGCCTCAACCATCCAAGTAGATATCGTCAGTGCCGAGAAAGAAATCTATTCAGGTGCGGCAGAAATGGTGTTTGCCCATGCTGAAATGGGTGAAGTCGGTATTGCACCGCGTCATGCGCCTTTTATCACTCGTTTAAAACCGGGCGAAGTGCGAGTTAAGGTCAGCGATACCGAAAGTTATCCGTTTTATGTAAGCGGCGGATTACTGGAAGTGCAGCCGCATCTGGTGACCATTTTGGCGGATACGGCCATTAGGGCGAAAGATATCGACGAAGCCGCCGCTATCGAAGCCAAAGCCAGAGCGGAAGAAGCTTTAACAGACAAATCCGGTAAAATTGATTACGCCACGGCGCAAGCACAACTAGCAGAAGCCATTATGCAGCTGAGAACATTAGACAGGCTGAGAAAACGTGGTGGTTAATTAACTGCTTTAATGTTTATTTAAACTAATTGGCCTGATAATGCGATATAACATTATCAGGCTTTTTTATTTGGGCTAGATCAACAGATTAATAACGTGTCTGCAGGTTGATGCTTAACGTTATAAGCTCAGCAAGGAAACGGCGAAAATTGGCGGGAAAGCGGAGTTTACTAACAATTAATGAGTAATTCGAGCCAATTTTAATTCCGCAATTGCATGCGAAATTGTTAAGCAACAATCTGCTTTGGCTTATTAATGAACGCGTTTAGGGGGAAATAATGCACATGACCACCATTATCTTGGCAGCCGGTAAAGGTACGCGAATGCGTTCGGAAATACCCAAGATTCTACATAAAATTGCCGGCAAGCCCTTGCTGGAACATGTTTATGACATGAGTCGGCATCTGGAAAATAACCAAATCAAAATCGTTTATGGGCACGGCGCCGATCTGGTCAGAGATCAACTAACGCACTTGCAGGCAGACTGGATCGAACAGAAACAACAACTGGGCACAGGCCACGCCGTGCAACAGGTTGCCGGTCAAATTGGAGATAAGGATATAGTATTAATTTTATACGGTGACGTTCCTCTGTTGAAACTGGCAACAGTCCGTACGTTATTAACCCATGTCAGCGAGAAATCACTGGCTTTATTGACGGTGAATCTGGAAAACCCCAAAGGTTACGGTAGAATTGTGCGTGATCATGACGGCCATATTGAAAAAATTGTTGAAGAAAAAGACGCGACCAACGATCAGAAGTTAATCAAAGAAGTTAATACCGGCATCATGGCCGTAAGAGGCGACAAATTAAAGACATGGTTGGAGCAACTCAAACCCAACAATGCCCAGGGTGAATATTATTTAACCGACATTATTGAAATGGCGGTTAACGAAGGTATAAAAATAACAGCGACTCAGCCGGAATGCGAAGATGAGGTTATGGGCGTTAATAACCGTGAGCAATTAAGTCATTTGGAAAGGGTATATCAAAAAGAACAGGCGTTATCATTAATGGAAAGCGGCGTTACTTTACGAGATCCGTCGCGTTTTGATTTAAGAGGCAAGCTGGAACTATTCGGCGAAGATATAGAAATAGATATTAATGTCATCTTTGAAGGCGTAAACCGCATCGGCAAAAACATCAAAATAGGTGCTAATAACCGGATTATTAATAGCATAATCGGCGACAACGTACAAATACTGGACAATTGTGTGATAGAAGATGGAGTCATTGGCGCGGGCAGCGTGATCGGCCCTTTCGCCCGGTTAAGGCCGTTAGTGACGTTGGCAAACGATGTGAAAATTGGCAATTTTGTGGAACTAAAGAAATCGATGATTGCCGAACACAGCAAGGTCAACCATCTCAGCTATATAGGGGATTCAACCGTAGGCAGCCATGTTAATATTGGGGCTGGTACGATTACCTGTAACTATGATGGCGCTAATAAATATCAAACAATCATTGAAGACGGCGCCTTTATCGGCTCGGACACCCAACTTGTAGCACCGGTAACCGTCGGCAAGAACGCCACAATCGGTGCAGGCTCGACGGTTACTAAAGATTGTCCTGCCGAGCAATTGACCTTAAGCAGAGTCAAACAATTTTCAGTATCCGGATGGCAACGTCCGGTAAAAAAGGAAAAATAATATGTGTGGAATTGTCGGCGGTGTGGCGCAACGGAATGTTGTGCCCATATTAATGGAAGGACTTAGACGGTTGGAATATCGCGGCTATGATTCGGCCGGTCTGGCCGTCATTAATAACCGGGAAATCTACCGGAAACGTGAATTAGGCAAAGTCAAAAAGCTGGAAGAGCTGTTGGCAGCCGACCCTATTAATGGCTTTATCGGCATAGCGCATACCCGTTGGGCTACGCACGGTAAACCCAGCACCCAAAACGCACATCCCCATATCTGCCGACACAAAGTTGCGGTCGTTCATAACGGTATCATCGAAAACCACGAACACCTGCGCAGCCAGCAGCAGGCCGACGGCTATGAGTTTACCTCACAAACCGATACCGAAGTCGTCGTACACCAGATCTACGACGCATTGGCTGATACCGGCGATTTTGTGCAGGCGGTCAAAACCGCCATTAATAGACTTGAAGGCGTTTATGCTTTGGGAATTATATCGTCCGAACACCCGGATACGTTAATCGCTTGCCGCAAAGGTAGTCCGTTAGTGATCGGAATCGGTATCGGCGAACATTTTATCGCCTCGGACGTGGCGGCTTTATTGCCGGTTACCCAGCGCTTTATCTTCCTGGAGGACGGCGATATTGCTGTCATCGGTATTAATGATCTGGTCATTTACGACAAAGACGGCAACCTGGTTACACGACCTGTAAAAGAAAGCCAATTAACGGCGGAAGCCGCCGAGAAAGGCGAATACCGGCATTACATGCTCAAAGAAATCTACGAGCAGCCTTTTGCCGTTTCACAAACCCTGGAAGGCCGCTTCAGCAATAACACCTTACTGGAAAATGCTTTTGGCTTTAACGCTACAACCATTTTCGACCAAGTCCAATCGGTATTAATACTTGCCTGTGGCACCAGCTATCATGCCGGTTTGGTCGCCAAATATTGGCTGGAAGAACTTGCTCGAGTTCCATGTAGTATTGAAGTCGCAAGCGAATTTCGGTACAGAAATCCAGTGCTTGCGCCTAATACACTGGTAGTCACCATCTCCCAATCTGGAGAAACCGCAGATACTTTAGCGGCATTGCAAGAAGCCAAAAAATTGGGCGGCAAGTATTCCCTGGCGATTTGTAACGTGCCTGAAAGCTCATTAGTTAGAGAGTCCGATCTGGTATTAATGACCCGCGCGGGTCCAGAGATCGGCGTCGCCTCCACCAAAGCGTTTACCACCCAATTAGTGGCGTTAATGTTGATGGTTATTGCTTTGGGTCGCCGTTTCCAACTCGGAGATATTAATGAGCAAAAATTAACCTCCCAGCTATTCACTTTGCCTAGCAAAATCGAAAAAGTACTCGCCTTGGATGCGCAAATTAAAACTTTGGCAGAACAATTTGCAGAAAAAGACAATGCCTTGTTTTTAGGCCGAGGTACACATTACCCAATCGCACTGGAAGGCGCATTAAAACTCAAGGAGATATCCTACATCCATGCCGAAGCTTA
Organism: Gammaproteobacteria bacterium; assembly: GCA_016874115.1. Classification (GTDB taxonomy): domain Bacteria; phylum Pseudomonadota; class Gammaproteobacteria; order Methylococcales; family Methylomonadaceae; genus Methyloglobulus. Next base: position 1,281 of record VGVA01000011.1, on the reverse strand, counting down.
TCCGGCCGGTGAACTAAAGCACGGTCCTTTGGCATTAATCGACGCAGACATGCCGGTCATCACCGTAGCACCAAATAACAGTCTGCTGGAAAAACTCAAATCCAACATGCAGGAAGTCAGCGCGCGTGGCGGACAATTAATCGTTTTCATGGACGAAGCGTTATCAGCGGTTGCCGAAACCAACATTCAGATCATCAAAGTACCGGAAGTAGAGAACGAAATATCACCTATTGTGTACACCGTCCCCTTGCAACTACTGTCATATCACGTTGCAGTTCTAAAAGGAACAGACGTAGACCAGCCTAGAAACCTGGCAAAATCAGTGACGGTGGAGTAATCTCGTTAGGGGGTAGTACAGACTTCCTAGTCCGTTTTCAGCTTGTTCTAAAGACCCAAGGGCTGATGATTGGGTCTTATTCAGCCTATCAAACCGAACTATCGAATCGAATCATCCATTTAAGGGACTCGGAGAGCCTCACTTACGGCTCTATAGCCGATTTATTGATCAGGGAGGGGTATAGGTCACCTAGGGGCTTCGAACTTGGTCCAGAGAGTGTTTTCTCAATTTACAAGAAGCGAAAAAAAAGGGACACCAGACTTAACGGTGTCCCAGAGGTGGAAATTCTGAATGTAGAAGTTTTAAGGTTCTAGGTAAAGGAACGCCCTTCGAAAGCCTCCTTCTTTATGAATCAATAAGTTACCGCCAGTTTTGGGATCAAGTATAACTGACTGGGGTAACTGACAGTTATCCATACGAATCAACAGCTTACATAGCGGCTCTTTTTACAATGTAACCGACTGATTTTACTTGACCCCAGCCAAAAGTCCCCGTCTCTTCGACTCAGTTACTTTTTAGAAATTCCCATAAGAATTAGACACTTACATCGTAAAAGCTACTACAAAGTGCTTTACTTAAGTAACAGTTACCGTAAAATTTACTTAATGTCGACACGCTACTTTAAGGAATTTTATGACAATCTACGGTTACACTCGGGTCTCTACTTCAGAACAAGCCGCTAACGGTGACAGCTTAGAAACCCAACAAAAAATCCTAATGGGTTACGCTCACTCTAAAGGTGAAGAGCTAACCCCCGATAATATTTTTGTAGAAGCCGGTGTTTCGGTGTAAATAATCATGCAAACCTGACCCAGGTACCGGGGTGAAACGTCATTGAAAACTGACCCGCCCCGGATGTTAAATGACCGGCATTTAGCCGGAGCAACCTGGAGTGTTAAGCATGAAAGCAGTAGCCGAAGTCAGACGGCGACATTTAATCAACG
>VGVA01000010.1 GCA_016874115.1 Gammaproteobacteria bacterium | reverse complement strand
GGAATTAATGCCTTCGGTTCGGGTTCACCCAAAGGGTGAATGATCTGTTCTGCCATAAGCGCCTCCTTGCCGCTTAATTTCAAACAGTTAACAATTTTTTGCAACCTTAAGATGCTCTTTTAAGGATTAAGGCTGTGACGGGCGATTTCTGGTATAAAAATGCCAAAATCGTTGTCGATTACAGCTTGAAAGCAGTACCGGTACCTGCCGCAGTTTGGTTGTTCGGTTCCGCTTTGCTGGGTTTAACCGGCTTGAAACGTAAGTCTGTTAAGCTTGCCGTTAGCGTGTAAGTTTTACGGATTATCCGTTTTATAAAACCCAGTTGTAACATTAAACCCGGTGCGAATCACTTCAAACCGGGTTTTTTACAGTAATTAACTTACCGAAAAACTTTCACCGCAACCGCAACTGCCGGTTACATTAGGATTATTGAACTTGAAGGCTTCATTAATACCTTCCCGACGGTAATCAAGCTGAATGCCCGCCAGCAACGGCAGATCGTCTTTATGCACGATCACTTTAACACCAAAATCTTCGAAGATTTTTTCGTCCTCCGTTACCGCATCCGAATAATCCAACGTATAGGCATAGCCGGAACAGCCCGATTTTTTAACGCCTATTTTTAAACCGATACCTTTGCCGCGTTTATCCAACTGTTTTTTAATCTGCCGTGCAGCGCTTTCCGTAAACGATACCTCTGCCATAATTTCCTCAATCATTAATTAATTAGCGATTTCAATTGATTAATAAATTCATTAACTTCCGTTTCTGTGTTTGCCATACCTACACTGACTCTGATAGCGCTTTTGGCTGTTGCCTCATCCACGCCCATTGCGGTCAATACCGGGCTGGATTTGCCGCCGCCGCTGGCGCAGGCAGAACCGCTGGATACGGCGATACCTTTGCGATCCAACTTCATTAATAGCATCTCGCCATCCTGCCCTGCTACCCCGAACTGAACCGTATTCGGTAAGCGGTCTACTTTTTGTGCAAAGATCTGGATAGCGGGAATTGCCATTAGTTGGCTTTCCAGCAGATCGCGCAATTGCCGCAAATACGTATGCCGTTGGGCAATTTCCGCGCCGGCAAGTTCCGCCGCTTTGCCGAAGCCGACAATCGCCGCCACGTTTTCCGTACCGGCGCGGCAACCTTGCTCTTGACCGCCGCCCAGAATCATGGGAGTTAATGATACCTTTTTATCGATGACTAATGCACCGCAACCTTTGGGACCGTAGATCTTATGGCTGGACAATGACATTAATTGTACGCCCAACTGGGTAAAATCCACTGGTATTTTACCAATCGCCTGTACTGCATCGGTATGGACGATGATACCCTGCTCCGCCAAAGGATGCGCATGGTTAGCGATATCCTGAATCACACCGGTTTCGTTGTTCGCCAGCATGAGGGAGACGAAATCCGGCTTGGCGCGGCATAATGCCGTTATTTCTTCCGGCCTGATTACGCCGTTGCTGTCCACGTTAATCAGCTGCAACTGACCGCGCTGGCTTTGCAACCGTTGCGCCGGTTCGCTAACGGATGGATGCTCTATCGCGGAAATCGCAATTTTTGCCCTAGAGTTGACGGCGGTTAATGCCAGATTATTAGCCTCGGTACCGCCGCTGGTAAAAATAATCTGCGCAGGCTGCACATTAATCAAGGCCGCCACTTGTTCTCTGGCCGTATCGATTGCTGTTCGCACCAACCTGCCCTGCCGGTATAAACTGGACGGGTTGCCGTAAAACAGTTTCAGAAATGGCAGCATCGCATCCAGCACCCGGGTATCAATGGGGGTTGTAGCGTTATGATCGAAATATATCATCATTCATTAATGCAAACAGATTGATTGAGCCTGATCCGCTTAAGAATTTAAGTGCGATATGATCATTAATCACCTCAGTCACTTCCGTACGCTAGGACCAGATATCGGTACGCCATTACTGGTGTAACTTAAAAAATATTCCAGATTACGGAACTCCACACTTTGCTCCGGGTAGGCTTTGGCTTGGATATTAGCTAGGCATTCGGCAAAGCGTCGATGCAAGCTACCCATCTCACCCCACTTCAGCCGGTACGTCGGCCAGTTATTGGTGTGTCCTAAAGACGGACTGAGAATTTCCGCCCGCAGTTTTTTGCCGACATTTTGTATATGACAAGTTGCGCAGGCAAAATTCAACTGGCCTTGGCGCTGATAATAAAATGCTTTACCCTGTTCGTAGGCTTGAAGTGCGTTTTCATCTTTTTCAGGAACCACCACATTAATAGGTTTACCTCGCGACGTGTACGCCATATACGCCAGCACATTCAGCATGTCGGCTTGGTTATACGCCAATTCATCGGCATGATGGTGTGCGCGGCATTCATTAATGGCAGCCGCCAAGGTTACTACTATCTGTTTGGCGGTATCCCAGCGCGGATAGGTATTGGCAATGCCCATACCTTTGTTATCAAAGCAGTCGGCGTATTGTTTACCATCGGGTAATGCAGCGGCGAATAGCCTTTCACCTTGTTCAATCGCGTTTTCGTATGGTGGAAATTCTTCTATCGCTTGCCAGGATTGCCGGGCAACCGGGTCGATGGCGTATATTCCGTTACTGTAATCTTTTAATGTAAGGTTAGGAAAATGTTCCTGGTAATATCGCCTCAACTGCGTTTGATCCTGCAGTGGCGATGCGCTTGATAAGGCCGAAAAGATTATTAATAAAATACAAAACAGCTTATAACAATAAGAAATATACTGCTTCGATTGCTGTGTGTTGAAGCTACGATTTAACTTCATTATAAGTGAAGAGTATTAACTTATTTTATGGGTCGCAGAATCTTTGTTACCCAGATTATCCACCCAATCGATAACGATTTCATCACCTGCTTCACCGCCTTTCAGCATGAACGCAAAGTAAGGATCTTTGGAAACGCCCGCCCCCATGTTACACGCCGCTACCACCTTGCCGTTATGGCGAACCGTTAACACCTGTATAAAATGCATCGGGATAAGCTTGTTGGTGGTCTTATCCTTATTGCGTCCATGCTCCATGGGATGCGAAATCAAGGTGCGAATCTGCGTGTTGCCATCCATGCGTTTGCTGCGGATTTTGATGCTGGACATGTTAACCCCCACAACCGCCAATGGTGACTTTAACTTTTTTCCGGGTGCTGAACCAGCCGTTTTCAGTTTCCGCAAAAGCATAGACGAATGACGTCTCGGCAAGCTTCAATCGCGTGGATAAAGTCGGCTCGATATCCGGCGTAACGAACATCTGGATGGCAAGCGGTACGGGGTTGAATTCTGCAATTAATGCAACACTTTTAATGCCTTCCAGACTACTTGAAACTGTTACCGGCACTACTGCTCCGTTTTCGGCGATTTCCGGAATGGTTAATTCGATCTTATCGGTTTCGGTTGCGGTTTTTCCTTTAAGTAGTTGCTTTGTTGCCGCATCGACATTCATCGGCGCAAAGTCCGATACCGGCCAGCCAACAGCCGCCGACACAGTTTTCCACATACCCGTTCCAACTGTGCCGATGACCAGTAAAAGTTTCAGAAATTTTCTTCTATTAATCATCATTGCTGCGTACCCGGATCGATAATAATTGATTATTGTAAACTCCAAAGGTAATCCACGAGTAGATCGATTTCTTCTGCACTCAGGATTTTGTTTTTGCCGAACGGCGGCATACTGGTTTCAGGATTAAAGCGAGTAGCATCCCGAATTTGTTCGCGCAGTTGTTGTTTATTTTTGAACCGCTTTGGTAATTCCTTTAGTGGCGGGCCGATATTGCCAGGAAATTCGCCGCCTTCAATCTCGTGACAAGCCAAGCAGTTGCCTTTATTGCGGCTAAACGCGATTTCCTTGCCTGTTTCGGCTTTCTGTCCGGATTCTTTCTCCAGCGTTGCGGCACAAGCCAATAAAGTAACACTCAACAAAAGGGTTATCGATTTTGCCATTAACTTAATCATGGAATAAACCCTGGTAAGCCCGTGCCGATTGTTCCGGGTCGCTATCGAAAATCCCGCCGATAACCGCTAAAACGTCAGCGCCAGCCATTAATAATTGACTGCCATTGTCCGGCATAATACCGCCGATCACCACAATCGGAATGGTTAAAATTTGTTTTGCCTGCTTTAAGGTGGCAACGTCGGCAGGCGACGCCAAAGGCTTTGAGTTGGAAGGGAAAAAACGCCCAAACGCCACGTAAGTCGCACCTTTTTCTTGTGCCATAAGGGCGCGCTCCACGGAATTATAACAAGATATGCCAATGATAGCTTCGTCACCCAGCCGTTCTCTTGCGCTATTAATATCGCCATCGTCCTTGCCTAAATGAACGCCATCGGCTTCGACCCTGACAGCAAGGTCGATGTCGTCATTAATGATTAATGGCACATTATGCTGTCGGCAAATTGCTACCAAATCACCAGCAAGCTTTATTGCGTCGCTTGGATTTTTATCGCGGTATTGGACAACGTTAACCCCACCACGAATAGCGGCGGAAACATCATTAATAACCTGCCCGGCTGATTTGTTTTCCGTTTGGGTGATGGCATAAAGCCCGCGGGCAGGAAATTTCAACATTGTTGATTTAGCCAGAAAAACCGGTCAGGCAGATATTGTCCTTTGCCTGGTTGAAAACCTGAGGACAACGCATTCCAGGTATATTGCTGCGCCTCGGCAATCGCATCCAATACCGTTAATCCGCGCGCCATTAGGGCAGCAATACTGGCGGCGAGCGTACAGCCAGAACCATGATAGCTATGAGGCAACCGCGGCCACGTATAGCGTTGTATGCAGTCACCGTCGTGATAAAGTTGATTAATAACCTCTGCCGAATCTTCGTGCGCACCGGTTATCAGCACATAACGGCAGCCGCTTTTGCTTAACTGTACGCCGCAATCATGAATATAATTCAAGCCGGTAAGTTTGCGCGCCTCCAGGCTGTTCGGCGTTAATACCGTTACCTTGGCAAGCAACCATTCATTAATGGCATTAATCAACGCGTTGTTGGCTAAATTCTGACCGCCACCAGCCGCTAATACCGGATCGAACACCGCCGGAATGTCAGGAAATTGCTGCAAGAAAGTATAGATGGTTTTTACTGTTTCCACGTGTCCCAACAAACCAATTTTGAAGACCTTGACAGGTACATCCGCCATTAATAAATTGGCTTGTTGCAGAATGTCTTGTGGAAGTTGAGGAATTAACTTGCTGACGTTGTGCGTGTCTTGTGCGGTTAACGCCGTAATGACGCTGACCGGTCGGCATTGATGGCTGATGATGGCTTCCAGATCGGCCTGTATCCCCGCCCCACCGCTAGGATCATGACCCGAAAGCGTCAGGACGAATGGACGATTGATCGGCATACCTGAGAGCGGTTGCATTGGCGTTAACTCCTATTAACGCCAATGCTAAACCGTATTTTATGTGCGTTTAGGCAACAATTTTTTAGCTTTTCCGTAACCTTGTTTCGCCAAGGCCAAAAGCTGCTCGCGTTTGACGATAATTAAATAGCTAAGCAAGCCTAACAAAAAGCCGTAAAGCAGTTTTACCGCAAAAACATCCTGCTGTTTAGCAGATTGAATCGAACTTGCTCCGGGTTGTACCGGTGCCTTTTGCACGGCAACTTTAGCAGACTCATAAGCAGCGCGCAAATCGGGCAAGCCTAAACTATGCCATTTGTCGTAATCTTGCCAGATAGGATATTGTCCTTTCCACATATTTTTTGAAAAGTAAGGCTCCAGGCTCATACCATGAGACATCGGTATGCCCTTATCGTCATAGTAACCTTTATAAACGACCAAACTAATGTCGCCGCCTTCACCAATACCGTTGGTAGTGAACGATTTTTCAACGTGATCATGAAACATCCAAATGCCTTGGCCAAAGCTGTGCAAGCCATCGTCTTTCCCATCAAGCTCCAAATCAATACGTTGCGCCGGCACCATACCATGAACATCTCGCGTGATATACGAACTTGGGCCGTTATCAACGCCATCGTAATGCGTAATGGTTGGCTTATGACCGTGAATGTGCATGGCGAAGGAGTCGGTATGCCCGTTCAGTATCCGCAATTTTACTTTTTCATTCTCTACCATATGAATCAAAGATTCGCGCAGAGTATAAGGAAACGATTTTCCGTTCAGCAAGAAATAGTCGTCTTCTGCATCGGTTATGTCGTATTCCGTGTTCATGTGTTTGGCGATCAGACGTGGATCATTGGCCGATCTAGCAATTACTTCATGCAATTCTTTATCCAGGGATTGATAATGTAAATCATATTCCCTGCTATATTTTTCCAGAACCGCCACCGACGGATGCCGCACTTGACCGGCTCCTACGTTAAACGTTTGCACCCAGTTGTTGGGACGGTTTTCCTCCACCACAAAAATACCCTGCAAACCCATCGGAATATGGACATGCGGCTGCACGTGACAATGGTAGTACATGGTGCCGGGCTGGCGCGGTTTAATCACATACGTTTTTACATCGCCGGGCATGGTGTCCATATTACTGGTCTGTCCGACGCCGTCATTGCCGGCGCCGCTCATATCCATAAACGGGTGGTCGATACCGTGCAGATGAATTGAGTGCGGCAGGTAATGGGTATTTTCCAATACAATCCAAATGACATCGTTCTGCTCCACCCTGATGACCGGCGATGGCGCTCTCAGCAAGGGGTTGGCAATGGGTTCGTACAGGCTGCGCGTGGACATATCGCGCGTTTTCGGTGTGAACACCCAGAACGTCGGCTGTATTCCCGGCGCGATATCGTAGGTGGTAATCGGCTCTTTAATGTCAGGCGAATGGCCGTTAATCTCAACCACTTCCAGTTTGATGACGATTTTGTCGGGATCGCCGTCCTTATCCATGTCGTCTGTCATGGTAATCGCATCGGACGCCAACTGGGTCGCCATGAGCGTTTCCATGGAAATGTTATTGGTGCCTTTAACGAAGGCGGCGATGTCTTCCGGCGAATCGGGATCGCACAGAACCGATTCTTGAATATTAACTCCATCGATCACTTGCGCCTTGCGGGCCTCGGGAGAAACAAAATTTGAACATACGTCCTCTTTAGGCCCTAATTCAACTTTAGCCGATGGCGGCAAATCGGTGGCCGCAAAACTGGCGGTACTAGCCAACAGTAGCAGGGTACTACCCCATAAAGCGGCAAAAATTCGGTGTTGCATTGGGTTACCTCGGGTAAAACTTAAGTATGCTGCTTAGCGAGACGTCTAAGATTAATAATCCCTAAACAAGTTCCGGCCTATTTTATCCGAATCTCAGTAATAAGAAAGCCCAGACCGGTTTATTAATTTATCAGCTAAATCGGCAACTTCTCTTGATCTAGCTCAAGACATACAAAAAATACCCGCTGATGCTGCCACTGGATATTTCAACGGCTATCATCATTGGAGCCGGACGGACATATGCATGGTTTTGGAAACAACGAAAATGGCATGATAAAGTCCTGTGAGAATGGTTTTTTTTGTGCTACTGCCTTTTAAAGCGGTAAAAAACGATGCGGATGCGACTGTTTAAAAAAATTCCCCCCCTGACATCGATTTTTTTTTAGATAGCTTTGACACAAACCCACATATCGTGTTAAAAATTACCTTGTTGAAAATTTTTCGACAACCTACTCACAGCATTTGTTGAGTTATACCTTCGAAAGAGGGGATAAATATATTAATAACTATAGAGGATTTTAAAATGGCTGAAGCACAAGAAAAAGATAACACCTGGATTTGGGTTGGTTTTGCAATCGCTAGCATCATCTTGTTGGTTGTTCTGTTAAAGAAAGACGAAACCAAACACTTGGCAAGTGGCGCTGTTGCTGCTTCTAACGCTGAAGTTGACGCTAAATTAAGCCAAAAACACAACGCTATCGCTGGCGCTAACAACGTTAAGCAATAAGTTGAAAAATCTTACTGCCCTTTCTTAGAATTCCTTTTAGGTTAATTCGCAGGAAGGGCGGTATTTAGTCCAAGTTTTAATTACGATTCACACCCGCATTAATCAATCAGCCTGTTTAAGCTGGCGGATTTCTTCTTCAAGCAATTTCACCTTTTTAATTAATTCTGGAAGCTTGCTGACAGCAATTTCCTCTCTGTAAGCTGTTTTCTTGTCTTTTGCAGGGCTGCCGAAATACTGCGCACCAGCCGGCACATCGCCCGCCACCCCCGACCGCGCCATAATAACTGCGCCCTGGCCGATGGTGACATGATCGGCAATGCCGGAGCTTCCCGCCAGAATCGCATAATCTTCTATCGTACAAGACCCGGATACCCCGGTATGACCGCACATGATGACGTGCTTGCCGACTTTATTGTTATGCCCAACCTGCACCAAATTATCGATCTTGCTGCCCAGACCGATTACGGTGCTACCCAAGGCACCGCGGTCAATACAGGTATTGGCGCCGACTTCGACATTGTCATTAATGACGACATTGCCCACCTGAGGTACTTTGACGTGGGCGTGGTTTCTGAATTTATAGCCGAACCCGTCGGCCCCGATAATTGCCCCGGAGTGAATGATGACATTATCGCCGATTACGGTATCGTCGTAGATCACCGCATAAGGATTAATGACGCAGTTTTTGCCGATTTTAACGCGATTACCCACATACGCCCCCGGCAAAATAGCGCTATTGTCGCCAATCTCCGCCTGCTCGCCGATGACCGCAAACGGGCCGATAAAAATATCCAATCCTAAGTTGACGGTTTCATGAATTACAGCTTGAGGGGCAATACGGCCTCGATATGTCTGCGCCGGATGCAACAAGCGGACGGCTTTAATAAAGCTCATTTCAGTATCTTTGCACAGCAACAAACCCAACTGTTGCGGTGCATCGTCCGGCTGATAGTCTTCTGCAACAAAGCAGGCTGTCGCCGTAGATTCTTTAATGTAGCGGGCATATTTGGCATTGGTTAATTGCGTTACCTGCCCGGCTTGCGCCGCAGTAATATCGGCCGCAGAATCGATTAGCGCCAGCGGGTTGCCGCCTTTCAACTTAGCGTCACACTGGCCTGCAAGTTCTTGTAAAGTTATGGGCATAGAATTCTCTAGGTTTTTTGCTAAAGTGTAGCAAGAATTCGGGCGCAACCGGTTAGTCTTGCAGCTTATTTTTTTGCCAGCGTCCGGATTTACCGCCGGTTTTTTCCAGCAACTGAACCGATTGGATAACCATACCGCGATCCATACCCTTGCACATATCGTAAATCGTCAGCAAAGCAATTTGCGTTGCCATTAATGCCTCCATTTCCACGCCGGTCTGCCCTGTGGTTTTAACCTTGGCCTGACAACGGACGCGATTCGCTTGAGGATCCGGCAAAAAATCTATTTCCACATGCGTTAATGCAAGCGGATGGCAAAGAGGTATTAATTCCGCCGTTTTTTTACAGCCCATCATACCGGCAATTCTGGCTACCGCCAGCACATCGCCTTTTTTATGGCCCTGCCCGGTAATCAGCTGCAAGGTTTCCGGTTGCATTTCGATAAAACCTTCGGCAATCGCAACCCGATGGGTAATTGCTTTATCGCTGATATCGACAATGTGGGCTTCTCCGGCCTGATTAAAATGTGGTGAGGAAGTCATTAATGGGTAAAATTAAGGTAGGCGCCGCCAAATGATGTTAGTTTGTGCGACTATTGTGTGACGGCAGGAACAGATATGTCAATTACGGTACGTTATTTTGCTAGTTTGGGCGAGCGCTTGGGGCGTTCGGAAAGCACAGTCGATTTCATCCGGGAGATGACTGTTAATGATGTCTGGCGTCTGGACACCGCAGAAATGTCAATGCCTGCTAATATTTTAGCTGCGGTCAATATGGAATACGCCCACCCCGATGACCGCGTACACAACGGCGATGAAGTCGCCTTTTTTCCGCCGGTAACAGGAGGACAATCTGTTGGCGATTAAAATCTGCCACGACGCCATTAATCCCTGGCAAGAACTACAGGATTATCAGAACCATGCGCTAAATCCTGACGTTCAATTTGGCGCAACCGGCATTTTTATCGGCACCATGCGCGATATGAACGACAACGCCGCCGTGCAGCGTATGACCTTGGAACACTACCCCGGCATGACCGAAAATCAACTGGCTAAAATCATTAATGACGCGCGCGAACGCTGGGCGTTTCTGGATGCATTGATTGTTCATCGGGTTGGTGACGTCATACCGAATGACACAATCGTGCTGGTCGCCGTCTGGGCTACGCATCGGGGCGACGCCTGTGACGCCTGCCGCTTTATCGTGGAAGCTTTAAAATCAACAGCGCCGTTTTGGAAAAAAGAAGTTTTGTCCACAGGACAAACGCGCTGGGTAGAACGCAATACCGATGGTTACCGGAAAAGCTGAATCGCCGTTGCCTTCGGACACAATGTTCCGATGGCGGGACATTGTATTAACTTTATTACTGATTCTGGCGCAACAAGCCGTCTTCGCAGCCGAAAATAAACCGGTATTGGCCGCGGCAACCCCTGCCCTTACGCCACCGTGATTGTTAATGACAATGATTTTTTCAGCACGAGGATCGCCAAATACTACCAGAACAAGCGCCAGATTCCCGACGGCCAGATTATTCACGTACATTTTAAGTCCGGCGCGGACAATTTGCCGGCCGCACAATTTAAAATCATCAAACAACAGGTCGACAAACAGACGCCCGCCCACGTTCAAGGCTTGGTATTAACTTGGCTAAAACCGTTCAAGGTCGATTGCATGTCGATTACCACAGCGTTTGCGGCCGGATTCGACCCGGCGTTTTGCGCAACATCGTGTAAAGAAACTCGCCATAACCCGTATTTTGCATCCCTCAGCACACGGCCTTACGATGATTTCGGCTGGCGTCCCGCCATGATGCTGGCGGCTGACAGTTATACCGACGCTACCAGATTAATTAATCGCGGCGTCGCCGCTGATTTTAAACAGCCGAAAGGTTCAGCTTACCTGCTTAAAACCACCGACAACGCCAGAAGCTCTCGCGCCGTTTATTTTCCGGAAACGGCAGCAAAGTTTGCCGGGATTTTTCCCGTGCATTATTTGCAAAAAAATTATATTGAGAACCAAAACGATGTGATGTTTTATTTTACTGGTGTTACGCATGTGCAAAGGCTTAACCGTAACACCTATCTGCCCGGAGCGATTGCCGACCATCTGACTTCGGCGGGCGGTATATTAACCGACAGTTATCAGATGTCGATACTAGAATGGCTGAAAGCGGGCGTAACCGGCAGTTATGGCGCCGTGGTCGAACTTTGCAATTTTCCGGAAAAATTTCCCAATCCCGGCGTATTAATGGAATACTACCTGAAAGGCAGTTCCTTGCTTGAAGCTTATTGGAAAAGTGTTGCGCAACCCGGTCAGGGAGTTTTTGTCGGCGAGCCGTTAGCGAAACCTTTCGCCAAACCGCCTTCGGCAACAGAAAAAAGTCATTAATGATTAATAACCTGCCTTCATTAACAAACGGTTGCCGTTAAAACGCAGGCTTTTCCGCCAGCTCTTTGTAGCGTTGCATACTGGTTCTGATTTCTTCCTGAGCCTGATCAATACCGAACCAGCCTTCAATAATCACCCATTTTCCAGACTCCAAGCCTTTGTAATGTTTAAAGAAATGCGATATTTTCGCCAACTGGTCGGCAGGAATATCTTTGTAGGTGTTCACTCTGTTGTAAGAGGGCGTTAATTTCTGCACGGGCACAGCCAGCACTTTACTGTCCTCGCCCGCTTCATCGATCATCTTGAGAATACCGATAGGTCGGCAACGGATGACGCAACCGCTTAACACCGGATCAGGCGTAATCACCAGCACGTCCACCGGATCGCCGTCGCCGGAAAGCGTTTTCGGCACGTATCCGTAATTGGTGGGATATTGCATAGCCGTACCCATAAACCGGTCAACTGTCAGTGCTCCGGTGTCTTTGTTGATTTCGTATTTGACCGGGCTGCTGAAAGCCGGAATTTCGATCACAACATTAAGTTCTGCCAGATCATCCTTGAAGGAGCACATGGAAGCGAGCGAAGCCGAGCGATGTACGACGACCCCTGCGTAGCCGTAGAGGCCGGGCGTTTTGACGGAGTTGGAGCGCAAGCGTAGTGCGTAGTGCGTAGTGCGTAGTGCGTAGTCAAAATGCAAGCCCATACGACACGGCGTCAAGTCATTCGCGCAAGGTCAAAATACGAAGCAAGGCGGAAGCCGATGTTTTGTGTTTTGGGCTGTAGCGGGACGAACGCAGGCCGCCGAAGGCAAACTCGCCACGTCATTTTTCGCTGCTGAAATCGGATTGGACCCCATTTCAGCTTTCGCGAAAAATAGTGGCGCGCTGGTTTATTAATGTTCATAACTGGAGCACATTTGTGTTGGCAAGTACAATGGCAGCATTATAACAATAGCTTTCGTTAAAGAGCGTTTAAGTGCAAGGCCAACTTTCCAAAATGCAGGTACGGCTTGAACAACCCGTACAGTACGAATTACTGTTAGGCGAACAGGTAATCGCGCTTAATCCCTATCTGGGAAAGCGTATTAAGCTGACTTTCACCGGTAAAATTACGTGTATCCACTGCGGAAAACTTACCAAAAAAAGCTTTAATCAGGGCTATTGTTACCCATGTTTCGCACGCTTGGCGCGTTGCGATTTGTGTATTATGAAACCGGAAACCTGCCATTACGCGCATGGCACTTGCCGGGAACCGGCCTGGGCGGAAACACACTGCTTGCAAGATCACTACGTCTATCTAGCCAACTCCAGCGGCATTAAAGTCGGCATTACCCGGCAAAACCAAATCCCAACCCGCTGGATAGATCAAGGCGCAGTACAGGCGTTGGCGATTATTAAAGCGCAATCCAGACACATTTCCGGTTTGCTTGAAGTCATCATCGCTCAGCATATCAGTGACAAAACCAGTTGGCAGCAAATGCTGAAACACAAGGTAACGCCCATTGACCTTAAACAACAACGCGACGAACTACTGGCAGTCTGCCAAACTGAATTGACCAGCGTCAGCAAGCAATTCGGCGACAATTCTTTTACATTATTGCCCAATGCCGATTTGATTAGCATTAATTATCCAGCCATGCGTTATCCAGACAAACTGAAATCGTTTAACTTGGATGTTAATCCCATCGTTGAGGGCGTTTTGGAGGGTATTAAAGGGCAATACTTGCTGCTCGATAGCGGCGTAATCAATATCAGGAAATTTTCCGGTTATGAAATTGTTTTTTTAAGTTAAGAAGCCAGTTATCATTATTAATTTCATCTGAAAAATAGTACAATATTCAGTTACGTACCCATTAATTTAGGCAAAATCAGCCATTAATGGCCCTACAACTTCATTAATAAACAAAAATCCAAACCAGATTTAGTTGAGGCAAACGTGGAGCTAAGCGGCGCAGACATTCTCATACAAAGCCTAAAAGACGAAGGTGTCGAATACATATTCGGTTATCCCGGCGGGGCGGTGTTGCACATTTATGACGCCCTGTTTAAGCAGGAGGCGGTCAAGCATATTTTGGTGCGGCACGAGCAAGGCGCAACCCATGCCGCCGACGGTTACGCCCGATCCACCGGCAAACCCGGCGTGGTGCTGGTCACCTCAGGTCCCGGCGCGACCAATGCCATTACCGGCATCGCCACCGCTTACATGGATTCCATTCCCATGGTCGTCCTTTCCGGCCAGGTGCCTTCGCCGGTCATCGGCAGCGACGCCTTCCAGGAAGTCGACATGGTTGGCATCAGCCGTCCCTGCGTTAAGCATAACTTTCTGGTTAAAGATGTTAGTCTGATTGCGGAAACCATCAAAAAAGCATTTTACGTAGCGTCAAGCGGACGCCCCGGCCCCGTTGTGGTCGATATTCCCAAAGACATCACCGACCCGCGCATTAAAGTACCGTATAAATATCCGAAAAAGGTTCACATTCGTTCGTATAATCCAGCTACTACCGGGCATAAAGGCCAGATCAAGAAGGCGGTCGATTTGCTGTTGGAAGCCGAACGCCCGATGATTTATTCCGGCGGTGGCGTGGTATTGGGCGAAGCCAGCAAGGAATTAACCGAACTCAGCCGACTTTTGGGCTATCCCGTCACCAATACCCTAATGGGCTTGGGCGCATTTCCCGCCACGGATAAGCAATTCATCGGCATGTTGGGTATGCACGGCACTTACGAAGCCAACATGGGCATGCACGAAAGCGACTTGATTATCGCCGTCGGTGCGCGCTTTGATGATAGGGTTACCGGCAAGCTCGACCAGTTTTGCCCGTACGCCAAGATTATCCACATTGACATTGATCCGGCTTCGATATCCAAAACCGTGAAGGTAGATGTACCGATCGTCGGCGAAGTAAAACCGGTGCTGGAACAGATGATCGAATTGCTTAAAGAAAGCAAAAAAGAACCCAATAAAAAAGCATTGGAAGCCTGGTGGCAACAAATCAAACAATGGCAAAACCTGGATTGCCTGAGCTACGACCACGACAGCCAGTTAATCAAACCGCAATTCGTCATCGAACAGCTGTATGAAGTTACCAAGGGTGAGGCCTTCGTAACATCCGACGTCGGCCAGCATCAAATGTGGGCAGCGCAGTATTATAAATTCGACAAGCCGCGCCGCTGGATTAATTCGGGCGGATTGGGCACGATGGGGTTTGGTCTGCCTGCCGCCATTGGCGTTAAGCTGGCGCATCCTGATGCCGATGTCGCTTGTGTCACTGGCGAGGCCAGCATCCAGATGTGCATCCAGGAGCTTTCCACTGCTCTGCAATATAAAACACCGCTTAAAATCATTAACTTGAATAATCGTTACATGGGCATGGTGCGGCAATGGCAGGAGTTTTCCTACGAAAGCCGTTATTCGCATTCATACCTCGACACCATACCGGATTTCGTCAAATTGGCGGAAGCTTACGGCCATGTCGGGATGCGAATTGATAAGCCGGACGAAGTCAGGCCGACACTGGAAAAAGCCTTCGCCCTGAAAGACCGCACGGTGTTTTTGGACATCATCACCGACCAAACCGAAAACGTGTTCCCGATGATCGAAGCCGGCAAGGCGCACCACGACATGAAACTGCGCGTTGCGCCCGGCATCAATACCGACACGGAGTTGGCATAATGCGGCACATCATCTCAATATTAATGGAAAACGAATCCGGTGCGTTGTCGCGGGTGGCCGGCCTGTTTTCGGCGCGTGGCTACAACATCGAATCCTTGACCGTCGCACCGACCGAAGACCCCAGCCTGTCGCGCATGACCTTGGTAACAACCGGCAGCGACCAGATCATCGAGCAAATCACCAAGCAATTGAATAAGCTGATTGATGTGGTCAAACTGATCGACTTGGCCGAATCCGCCCACATCGAGCGCGAGTTAATGCTCATTAAAGTCAAAACCACGGAAATCAACCGCGAGGAAATCCGCAGCATGGCCGACATCTTCCGTGGCCGGATACTGGACATCACGCCAACCACTTATGTCATCGAACTGACCGGCCCGTCGGAAAAACTGGACGCTTTTATCGCGGCAATTGATAGAGACAGCATTATTGAAGTCGTGCGCTCGGGGGCGACGGGGATCAGTCGAGGGGAAAAAGGGTTGCATCTATAGGGTTACTGAAAAATTACGACATTAATCCAGTTAACTAAACTCGAACAAAATATTATTAATTATTAAGGTAATACAGGAAAACACATGCAAGTTTATTACGATAAAGATGCCGACTTGTCGGTTATCCGTTCCAAAAAAGTCGCCATTATCGGTTACGGCTCGCAAGGTCACGCCCATGCCCTTAACTTGAAAGAATCCGGCGTCGATGTGGTGGTAGGGTTACGCGCCAGTTCGCCTTCCGTTGCCAAAGCAGAAGCGCACGGCTTGACAGTTAAGGAAGTGCCGGAAGCGGTGGCGGGTGCGGACATCGTGATGATCCTCACGCCGGACGAATTCCAATCGCAACTATACAAGTCGGAAATCCTACCCAACATCAAGCAAGGCGCGGCCTTGGCGTTTGCGCACGGTTTCTCCATCCTGTTTAACCAAGTCGTGCCACGCGCCGATTTGGATGTCATCATGATCGCACCGAAAGCGCCAGGTCACACCGTGCGTTCCGAATTCGTGCGCGGCGGCGGCGTACCGGATTTGATCGCAGTGCATAAGGATGTCTCAGGCCAAGCGAAAGCGATTTGCTTATCGTATGCCTCGGCCATCGGCGGCGGACGTTCCGGCATCATCGAAACCACCTTCCGCGACGAAGCTGAAACCGACTTGTTCGGCGAGCAAACCGTACTCTGCGGCGGTGCGGTCGAGCTGATTAAAGCGGGTTTCGAGACCTTGACCGAAGCGGGTTATCCGCCGGAAATGGCCTACTTTGAGTGCTTGCACGAGTTGAAGCTCATCGTTGATTTGATGTACGAAGGTGGCATCGCCAACATGAATTATTCCATCTCCAACAATGCGGAGTACGGCGAATATGTGACCGGCCCCAAAGTCATCAACGCCGAAAGTCGTCGGGCGATGAAAGAAGCGTTGGATAACATCCGCAACGGCAGCTACGCCAAACGCTTCATCCAGGAAGGCGCGGGCAACTACCCGGAAATGACGGCCATGCGCCGCTTAAACGCGGAGCACCCCATTGAAGTTACCGGTGCGAAGCTGCGGGCGATGATGCCGTGGATTAAGGCGAATAAAATTGTTGATCAAAGCAAAAACTAAAATTTTTTGTAAATCATCAGATTTTAAAGTGTTCGTACTTCGAAAAGGCTCTCCTGAGCATAGTCGAAGGACTCAGAGAACGGGTTAATTGTAAATTCTGAGATAGGTTAGATTAAATGAAAAAGCCCGTATTAACGGGCTTTTTTGTTTCTGGTTGTTGCAGAAAATTTAATTAATGACTGGTATCGACTTTAGCGCCTTTACTTTGGCCGATATCCGATAATATTTCTTCAAACCAAGGCAGGTCGATATTAAACGGCTTACCGCCTTTGATGCGCGGGAACTCGATGGCGCGCAACACATTGCCACGATCTTCATCATGACCGATTACGCCGGATTCGCGTTTGAACGCGCATTCGACCGCCAAATCCGCGCAGGATTTGATTAATCGAATATCTTCGGCATTTGCTGCCGCCGCGCGGGAGAAATAACCGGATTTTTGCACCAATGTCTTTTCGGCACCCAACATTTGTGCGAATTGCTCGCCAAACCATTTACCGGGATTAACTGCATCCAATTTGACGTGACCGAAAGCATCGCGCGGTACTTCTTGGCCTTTGGCCTGCATTTCCGCAACGATGGATTCCACGCCCGCTCCTTCGGAAACGAACAGGTTGACGCAATCGACCTTATCCATCACGGCGCGCAAGCGTTTGGCTTCGGCTTCGATGTCAATCGCCATTTCCGGGATGAAAATGCCGTGGACTTCATAGCTTTCGCGGCTTAAACCCAGTTCCGGCAGCCATTCGGCGCGATCCAGCAATTTGCGGTATTCCACTGCGGTTGCCGCAGTCAGCCAGCCGCAGCTACGGCCCATCACTTCATGCACGATTAACATACGCGGATTGGCGTTGTTTTCGGCAACCACGTTCCAGAAGTATCGCGCGCCTTGTTCTGCCGCCGTCCAGGCGCCAAGAGATTGTCTAATCGGGAAAACGTCGTTATCCACGGTTTTGGGCAAACCGATTACAGTCAGACCGTAGTCGTTTTTCGCCAAAAAAGCCGCTAAATCCGCCGCAGCGGTATTGGTGTCATCGCCGCCGATGGTGTGCAGGATATCCACGCCGTCTTTAACCAGTTGGTCTGCTGCAACTTTCTGCGGATCTTCGCCTTCTTTCACCAAGCCGCGTTTCAGGCAGTCTTTGACGTTGGTCAGCTTCACCCGGCTGTTGCCGATAATCGATCCACCGAACTTTTGCAGCAATCCGGCTTTTTCCCGAATTTCCGCCGTAACTTTGTAAGAATCGCCCGCCAATAAACCTTTGTAGCCACTGCGGTAGCAAATTATTTCGATACTTGGGTCGATTTCGTTGTAACGTTCGATTAGACTGCCGATGGCGGAGTTAAGGCAGGGCGCTAAACCGCCTGCAGTCAGGATTGCGACTTTTTTTGGTTTATTCATAATGATGTTTTATCTGAGGTTAATAATATTGAATAACAGCCTCTTGTTCGATTAAGTTTACTCAAATCAATACAATATTTGCTGTCAATTAACTTTTTATTGTATGAAATAATTTATCACAGCACTACAGAATTTTTGCTGGGAATATTCCTGTTGACTCTATCCACGGTGGCGCTGAACCTAAAATCGAAATTGATTCCGAATGAAATTTCATTAATTGCCCATCATCAGCAGTAACATTTTTTAAACATGAGTATGATTTAATAGCTCGTTGTATAATCTATATTAATAATACTTATTAATTTATTCATTAATGAAAAAACCTGAAAAACGCTCCATCCGCCGCCGCGGCATTTACCTGCTGCCGAATTTATTTACGACTGGCGCGTTATTTGCCGGATTTTACGCCATTATTTCCGCTATCGGCGGACGTTTTGAAACCGCTGTTATTGCTATTTTTGTCGCCATGATTCTGGATGGCCTGGATGGCCGGGTAGCGCGCCTGACCAATACGCAAAGCGAATTCGGCGTTCAGTACGACAGCTTGTCCGATATGACTTCTTTTGCAGTGGCGCCTGCTTTGGTGATGTATCTGTGGGCGTTTACCGGATTGGGCAAATTAGGTTTGTTCGCGGCATTCGTCCACATGGCGGGCGGAGCCTTGAGGCTGGCGCGTTTCAATACTCAGGTCGGCACAGCGGATAGAAGATATTTTCAGGGCTTAGCCAGCCCGGCGGCAGCGGCTATTATCGCCGGTTTTATCTGGATATCGATCCATCACGGCTATGACGCTGCTATGCTGAAATATCCGACTGTAGTATTAACGATCTGTACCGGCTTATTAATGGTCAGCAATTTCCGTTATTACAGCTTTAAAGAAATTAACCTACATGGCAAAGTTCCTTTCATCGTGGCAATTTCGGTCATGCTGGCGATTGCATTTATCATGGCAACACCGGAAACCATGCTCTTTTTATTAGCTTTGTGTTACGCCATTTCCGGGCCGTTGGTAACGCTATTAATACGCAAAAAACGTTTGCAAGAACGTAAAAGCGCAGATTCTGCTTGAGCATTAATGCGTTCTAAGTTATAGTTTTAGCTATGTTTATTCCTTCCAGCAAACATCAGCATTTAATCGAAAGCCGTAGCGCACTTACTCTGCGGCTTGGTATTTACCTGCGCCCTCTGCTCTTAGTCCTGCTGCCCTAAGGGGCACAGAATCTTTTTTCCAAAAAATCCTAACCCTTTTTCGGCTGCTTGCTGAGAGCAGTTTAACGTCTATCCATTAATGGAGAAACCATGAAAGACCAGTTGATTATTTTTGACACCACTTTAAGGGATGGTGAGCAGAGTCCGGGCGCATCCATGACTCGGGATGAAAAAGTCCGCATTGCCAAAGCCTTGGAAAAACTTCGGGTGGACGTGATTGAAGCAGGCTTTCCTGCTGCCAGCCCCGGCGATTTCGAATCCGTGCAAGCAGTCGCTAATTGCATCAAAGACAGCACCGTGTGCGGTTTGGCGCGGGCGTTGGACAGGGACATAGACCAGGCGGGCGCGGCTTTGAAAGGCGCGGCGCGATCGCGCATCCACACCTTTATCGCCACCTCGCCCATCCACATGCAGATGAAATTGCGGATGACACCGGATCAGGTGGTTGAACACGCAGTAAAAGCAGTCAAACGGGCACGGCAATTTACCGATGATGTGGAATTCTCGCCCGAAGATGCAGGCCGTTCTGAAGAGGATTTCTTGTGCCGGATTTTGGAAGCCGTGATTGATGCGGGCGCGAAGACCTTAAATATCCCCGATACTGTGGGTTACAGCCTGCCGCATCAGTTCGGCGCGACCATCGCCAATTTAATCAAGCGCATTCCCAATTCCGATAAAGCCATCTTTTCCGTGCATTGCCATAACGATTTAGGTTTGGCGGTGGCAAATTCCTTATCCGCCGTATTGAACGGTGCGCGACAAGTGGAGTGCACCATTAATGGCTTGGGCGAACGCGCGGGCAATGCCTCGCTCGAAGAAGTCGTGATGACAGTACGGACGCGACATGATGTATTTCCTTGCCAAACGCGCATCGACACCCGAGAAATCTTGACCTGCTCAAAGTTGGTGTCAAGTATTACCGGCTTTCCGGTGCAGCCCAACAAGGCCATCGTCGGCGCGAACGCCTTCGCGCACGAATCCGGCATCCACCAGGACGGCGTGTTAAAAAACCGCGAGACTTATGAAATCATGCGGGCGGAAGACGTGGGCTGGAGCGCCAACCGGATGGTGTTGGGCAAGCATTCCGGGCGCAACGCCTTCAAAAGCCGCATGGCGGAATTGGGCGTTGAATTCCCATCGGAAGCAGAACTGAACGAAGCCTTCGCCCGCTTCAAGCAATTGGCCGACAAAAAACACGACATCTTCGACGAAGACTTGCAGGCATTAATCTCGGAAGTCGGTTTTGAAGCCGAGGACGAGCATATTAAGCTCATCGCCTTGAAAGTCTGCTCGGAAACCGGCGAAGTACCGGATGCTTCGGTTACCCTGCGCATCGACAACAAGGAAGTCACCGGTAACGCCCAAGGCGGCGGCGCGGTCGACGCCAGCCTGAAAGCCATCGAAAAACTGGTGCAGTCGGATAGCGTGTTGGCTCTGTATTCCGTCAACAACATCACCAACGGCACCGATTCCCAGGGCGAAGTCACCGTCCGTCTTGAAAAGACAGGACGCATCGTCAACGGCTTGGGCGCGGACACCGACATCGTTATTGCCTCCGCCAAGGCCTATATCAATGCGGTGAATAAGTTGTTATCACCCGATCAACGGCGGCATCCGCAGAAGGGGGATGTGTAATTATAAGAACAAGGCAAAAAAGCCCGTTCGCCCTGAATATTCGACAAGCTCGCAACAAGCCCTGTCGAAGGGTGAACGGTTTTCGCGCTATGATGTTTTCTCATTTCTCGCCGGACGTGGCATATTGCCCCGTTTATAATATTTTAACCACGTTCAAGCTAACAGCATCGGTAAAACCTGACAATGCTGTACCTAGCCAGCATCTTATCTGGATTAAATGAGAACGCCCCTAAATGTCTAAATACCCTGTTTCTTCATGCAACACCTGATCCAGACCTTGTACTTCTTCGTCTGAGGTAACGCGAAGACCGATGCTAAGTTGCAGTATTTTCAGGATGGCGTAAGTAAAAACGGCGCTCCACGCAATGGTTGCTACAATTGCCAAGGCTTGGACACCGACCTGATCCATAATGGTGACGCCTTCTTTCAAACCTAAGCCGCCTAAGGCGCTATCGGCAAATACGCCGGTTAATAACGAGCCGGTGATGCCGCCGATCCCGTGAACGGGAAAAACATCGAGAGAGTCGTCGATGATTAATTTGCGCTTTACGAATTGGGTGGCGAAAAAACACAGCACACCGGCAACTACGCCAATAATCAATCCGCCCAGCGGCCCGACAAAGCCGGAAGCCGGGGTTATGGTGCCAAGTCCGGCCACCATACCGGTGACGATACCCAGTACGCTGGGTTTACCGAATTTAATCCATTCTATCGTCATCCAGGTTAATGCGCCGGCGGCAGCGCCAATGTGGGTAACCAGCATAGCCATACCGGCGCGTCCATCGGATGTCAAGGCGCTGCCAGCGTTGAAGCCGTACCACCCGACCCATAACATGCCCGCGCCGGTCACCACCATTGTCATGTTGTGCGGTGGCATGGCGGTCGTGGGAAAACCTTTACGACGACCGATAACCAAGGCTGACACCAGCGCGGCAACACCGGCATTAATATGGATAACAATGCCGCCAGCAAAATCCATCGCGCCTAACTCGGCCAGCCAGCCGCCGCCCCAAATCCAATGGCATACCGGTACGTAGACCAAGCACAGCCACAAGCCGCTGAACCACAACATAGCGGAAAACTTCATGCGTTCAGCAAAAGCACCGATGATTAATGCCGGGGTGATGATGGCAAACGTCATTTGAAACATAAAGTAGACAGTTTCGGGGATATCGCCCGTTAAGGCATCTGTACCAAGGCCAGGTAAAAAGGCCTTGCTGGCGCCGCCTAAAAATTTTTGTAGGTCTCCGCCGTCGGCAAAAATAAAACTATAAGCTCCGGCCAGCCACAGCAGTGAAACCAAGCAGGTAATCGCAAAGCATTGCATTAATACCGATAACACGTTTTTACTGCGCACCAGTCCGGCGTAAAATAAGGAAAGACCGGGAATGGTCATGAACAGCACTAACGCGGTGGAAGTCAATATCCACGCCGTGTTGGCCTGATTCAATTCGGCGCCCAAACAGAGTTCCGGTAAAAACAGCAAAAAGAAGTAGCTCGTGTGTTTAAAGTTGTTTTTTATCATTATTAATTGTTCCTGGGCACCGTTAGCAGGGCGTCCGATTAAATTGCATCTTCCCCTGTTTCACCGGTTCTGATGCGGATTACTTGTTCAAGGTTGGTTACAAAAATCTTGCCGTCGCCAATTTTTCCGGTATTGGCTGCATTAACGATGGTTTCCACGGCTTTGTCCAAAATGTCATCGCCAACGGCAATTTCCAGTTTTACTTTCGGCAAAAAATCAACAACATATTCCGCACCTCGGTATAATTCAGTATGGCCTTTCTGGCGGCCAAAACCTTTTACTTCGGTTGCGGTTACACCTGCGATACCGATTTCAGATAATGCTTCCCGTACATCGTCTAACTTGAATGGTTTAATTACTGCAGTGATTAGTTTCATAAATACTCTCAACGTTACGAATTGAAAAGAACTACAGCCAGCAATAATACACATTATTCACTAACATACAACTTGAAAAGTTGACGGTCATGAAGATGATTAAACGCTTCACTTGTTAAAATTCCGTTGTGTTAAGATAAAAAAATACTAAACCCTCCGGTGTGGAGATACGCTCCAGCCAGAGGGTTTAGTTCGTTGCATTTAACTAAATGTGGTAAGCCGTTTCGCCGTGTTCGCAAATATCCAGGCCTTCTCGTTCCACATCTTCACTGACTCTTAAGCCGATTAATACGTCGACCACCTTAAAGGCAAGATACGAAACAACGCCCGACCAAACGATACAGGTGCCTACGCCCCACAGCTGGCTGACGATTTGCGCGCCGAGATTGAATTCCGCCACGCCGTTGGAGACATAATCCCACACGCCGGTACCGCCCAAAGCCGGATTGGCGACAAACGCCGTGCCGACCGCGCCGAACATGCCGCCGATACCGTGTACGCCAAAAGCGTCGAGAGAGTCGTCATAACCCAGCTTGCTTTTTAAGCCGGTGACACTCCAGAAACAGATTGCGCCCACGAAAAGACCTAAGCCAATTGCTCCCATCGGTCCCGCCCATCCGCAAGCGGGGGTGATTGCCACCAGCCCGGCGATAGCGCCGGAAGCGCCGCCCAACATGCTGGGTTTGCCGCGCATAAGCCATTCCGCGCACATCCAGGATAAGGTTGCCGCCGCACTGGCTAATAAGGTATTAACGAACACCAATGCCGCCAGTCCGTTGGCTTCCAAGTTAGAGCCGACATTAAAACCGAACCAGCCCACCCACAACAGCGACGCCCCAATCATGGTCATGGTAACGCTGTTCGGTGCTAAAGATTCCTTTCTGAAACCGATACGTTTGCCGATCATCAAACAACCGACCAGGCCGGCAATACCGGCATTAATATGCACCACCGTACCACCTGCAAAATCCAGTGTGCCTTTTTGGAACAGGAAACCGGCAGTGGCGGCAGCGGCTTCGCCTGCCTGCGCATCGGTATAGGCGTCAGGCCCTGCCCAGTACCAGACCATGTGAGCCATCGGCAGATAAGCAAAGGTAAACCACAGCAACATAAAAGCCAGCACGGCGGAAAACTTAACCCGCTCGGCAAATGCGCCGATGATTAACGCCGGGGTAATAGCGGCAAAGGTTAACTGGAAGGCAACATAAAGATATTCCGGTACATAAGCCCCTTTGCTGAAGGTAGCCGCCATGGATTCTGGCGTAATGCCTTTTAGAAAGACTTTGCTTAGGCCGCCGAAAAAGGCGTTACCTTCGGTAAACGCCACGCTATAACCGTAAATAGCCCATAACAGCGCCATCATCGAAAAAATAATGAACACTTGCATTAAGACCGACAACATGTTTTTAGCGCGTACCATGCCGCCATAAAACAAGGCTAGACCAGGAATCACCATCAAAATCACCAGGACGGTTGCGACGATCATCCAGGCGGTATCGCCTTTATTAATGGTTTGTGTAACTGCAGCCGCCGCTTCTTCCGCTGCCGCATATTGAGATATACCCAACAAGGACAACATACAGACTGTTTTTACCAAACCTGAAAATTTACTTATCATAACCATTCCCTCACAGTGCTTCTTCGCCGGTTTCGCCGGTACGAATACGAATGACTTGCTCCAGATTTGTTACAAAAATTTTACCGTCTCCGATTTTGCCGGTGTTTGCGGCCTTGCTGATGACGGCAACGGCCTGATCCACGATGGCGTCCGATAAGGCCACTTCAACCTTGGCTTTGGGTAAAAAATCAACGACGTATTCAGCGCCGCGATAAAGTTCGGTATGTCCCTTCTGGCGTCCGAAACCTTTTACCTCCGTCACGGTTACACCGGAAACGCCAAGCTCCGATAATGCTTCACGAACATCGTCGAGCTTGAACGGCTTAACGATTGCGGTTATCAATTTCATACCTGCTCCTATATTTCATATTGCTGAATTTACCGGCCATTTCGTACTCATTCCATTAGACGAACTGGTGCAAAAATAAGATCTCAATGATTAACAAGCATGGACTATGCCAATTTCATATTGCCATAAAATCAGCGGGCTTACAGTGCAGCAGGAAGCGGTAGGCGACATCAATGCACCAAAAAGGGGTGGACGGAAAATCAAGACGCATTAAAACAGTGCTCCAAGTAGCCGTTATCGATAAATTTTCGTTGGAAGTAAGATAAAGCGGGGCGTTAATTTTATTAATGAGCGGAAAATTCGAATAATTTCATCAACGTTAATCGATCGATGAATACTTGCCTAAATCGCAACAGCAAAATCGAAATATTTATTAATGGAGAAAAGGTCGCTGTTAAACAAAACCAGTACCGTTTTATGTGGATCTATAAAACAAAAAAATGCGCCCGAAGGCGCATTTGCTGAAATTTAAGCGAAGTAGGTCAGACGATTACATTAAAAACCGATATTCATGTCGGTTGAGAACAAAAACTGATCTTGCTTGTTGTTGCCGAAAGGCCGCGCGCCGTCAGCCCAATCGTAGCGGACATTCGGCCTGATATTTAACCATTTCAGCGGCTTCCAGTTAACACCGGCGGTTACAGCGTAATAACTGGCTGCCGAACAACTGGACAGGAAATTCGCAGCGTAGCTTCCGGTAACGCTGTTGGCGTCATACGTAGCCGCGTAGACGCGTCCGGGCGAGCAAACCCTGAAACCGTTTTGGTCGCGGAACCACTCGCCGCGTACGCCGGCGGTTAAATTGTCCATGACATCGTAGGTTAAATGCGTGTTCACGCCGTACCATTCCGCATCGATTGCGTTTGCCCTGTTGGTGGCAAAATCAAAGGTGCCGTCGGCAAAACCATGATCGTGTTGCACCATTAAATGCATTTTTTCGGTTATGTTGTGTTTGGCGACGATACTGTACATGGCCCAGTCTTTGGAGCTTTGCTCGGAAGTGCCACCGTAAGTGCCGCTAACGTTGACTGAAGTATTTTTATCAGGACTTGTCCAAGTTGCACCCATTAATCCTGCCCAATTTCCCAGATGCTTGTCCCAGCCGCCGTCCCAGCCGCCGGTCGCGCTGCCGGTTACGACGCCGCCCATCACTGCCCAGTTGTCGTCGACGGTGTAATTGCCCATAACGCCGGTATGCGTAAAAGGTTCACCGTACTGCATGGTGTAGGCATGGGTATAGAAAAAGTTATCCGGCGCGGGCACGGTTTCGTAACCGATCGGAGTATAAAAATGGCCCGCTTTTACGTTTAAACCGTTGCCTATAGGAATATATGCCTCCAGATAGGCTTGCGGGATCGCCAGATCGTAAAAACGATTGTCTCTGCCGCCGAGCAAATTCAAATCCCAGTGATTTCTGCGTAATGCGCGGGCGGTATTGACGTCGTAAGCCGGTACGCCGTAAGCTTGGGTAAAAATGGCGTCGGTGCCGAACATCACATCGAAACGTCCGCCCAAATCGAAAGAATTGCCTTCGGTTGCTACTGTGCGTTGCACGAACAAGTTCAATTGATTCAACTGAAACTCGCCTTCGCGGTCGCCGAAAGTTACCGGTCCGTTAAAGCCGTTATCCGGTGCTGCCGCATTATAGGTAATACCGGCATTCGCCCAGCCGCCAATGCGGA
Source organism: Gammaproteobacteria bacterium (assembly GCA_016874115.1). GTDB lineage: Bacteria > Pseudomonadota > Gammaproteobacteria > Methylococcales > Methylomonadaceae > Methyloglobulus. The sequence goes on along the minus strand of VGVA01000010.1, from coordinate 11,621 downwards.
GATTATTGCCTTTCATAAAGCTGCTTTCATTGGGGTCTCCGGCGGCTTCTAACAAAGTAGTGGCTTCCGTTAGGCTTTTACCGTGAGCCGTTTCCATAGCCGCCAAGACAGGTAGCGTTAAGGCAATGCCAATACATAGGTTTCGGTGGTTTTTATTGATATTCATAATATTTCCTCTTATTTTACTTTAAAGACAAGGGCAGTTAATTATGAATCAGTAAGGACTTTACGGCAAGCATCAAAAAGTTTGCACAAAAATAGTGCAATATAGAGAAAAAACGCACCAATTTGGCATGAATTAATAAATTGCTTAATTAATGCTGCCAGAGGTTTTCAACACGTTGTTTTTTTTAGTGGCAAAGTCAACAAAAAAAATGTTATCTTTACCCAGTTTGGCCTTAAACACAGAATATAACATCCAGGAGACAATATAAATGTCAGCAGCAAATGTATTAAAAATGATGAAGGAAAACGACGTTAAATACGTCGATTTTCGGTTCTGCGATACCCGCGGCAAAGAACAGCACGTAACTTTTCCCGCCAGCGCAATCGATGAAGACACTTTCGAATACGGAAAAATGTTTGACGGTTCTTCCATTGCCGGTTGGAAGCATATTAATGAATCCGACATGATTTTGATGCCAGAAGCATCTACCGCCGTGATGGATCCGTTCTATGACGAAAAAACCCTGATCTTGCGTTGCGATATCATCGAACCAAAAGACATGCAAGGTTATGAGCGCGACCCGCGTTCCATTGCCAAACGCGCCGAAGCCTATCTTAAATCAACTGGTTTAGCCGATACTGCCTATTTCGGCCCGGAAAACGAATTTTTCATTTTCGACGACGTCCGCTGGGGCGCCGACATGAGCGGTTCATTCTACAAAGTAGACTCCGAAGAAGCCGGCTGGAACTCGGAAAAAGTTTACCCAGACGGTAACATCGGCCATCGTCCAGGCGTAAAAGGCGGTTATTTCCCCGTGCCGCCGGTCGATTCTTTGCAAGACATGCGTTCCGCCATGTGTTCTACACTTGACGAAATGGGTTTGGCGACTGAAGTGCATCACCATGAAGTCGCAACGGCGGGTCAATGTGAAATCGGCGTAAAATTCAATACTTTGGTTAAAAAAGCCGATGAAGTATTAATGCTGAAATATGTCGTTGCCAACATTGCGCACGCATACGGCAAAACGGCAACCTTTATGCCGAAACCGCTGGTCGGCGACAACGGCAACGGTATGCACGTGCACCAATCCATCGCCAATGGCGGCACTAACCTGTTCTCTGGCGACCTCTACGGCGGCCTGTCTGAAACCGCGTTGTACTACATCGGGGGTATCATTAAGCACGCCCGCGCCCTGAACGCCTTCACCAACGCCTCTACCAACAGCTACAAGCGTCTGGTGCCGGGTTTTGAAGCGCCAGTTATGCTGGCTTACTCAGCACGCAACCGTTCGGCTTCTATCCGTATTCCTTTCATCAGCAACCCGAAAGGTCGCCGGATTGAAGTGCGTTTCCCGGATTCCACAGCAAACCCTTACCTGGCATTCTCCGCCATGTTAATGGCTGGTTTAGATGGTATTCAAAATAAAATTCATCCGGGCGAAGCGATGGACAAAGATTTGTACGACCTGCCGCCAGAAGAAGAAAAAGCCATCCCGCAAGTTTGCCACGCTTTCGACCAAGCTTTGGCAGCGCTGGATGCAGACCGTGAGTTCTTGAAAAAAGGCGGCGTATTCACCGACGATGCGATCGACGGCTACATCGACCTGAAAATGGCCGAAGTTACTCGTCTGCGCATGAGCACACATCCGGTCGAATACGATATGTACTACAGCTTATAATAACGATAACAAAGCAGTAAAACTGGAACCCCGCACTATTAATGGTGCGGGGTTTTTTATTGCCCGCAATTTTTGAAGTTGGTTTCAACTTCGTATTCCGGGTGTACAATCCATCGCAGAAAGATAATTAATCGGAAGTCGGGCGATGATGAAACGAATCTATCAGCAAGCGTTAGATCATATTAATAACGACGACTGGGATGCTGCTCATCGATTAATACAAGATTACTCGGATCCTCTGTCCTGCCGTATTCACGGTTATCTGCACTGGATTGAAGGCGATTTTGGCAATGCGGCTTATTGGTACCACCGTGCCGGTATAGCTTTGCCGGACAATACGCTGGCGGAAGAGTTAGCGTTGTTGCATTCGGCAGTACGGCCTGTCCGGGAGCCTGACGATGAGTAATCGCCTTATTCGACTAATCTTTACCAAAACAAAAATAACAAAAAATGTGTATCGCTTATAGTAGTGAATCGATATAATAAATACGACTACGACATTAATCATAGGTAATCGATATGAAAGCTGCCTTCCTGACTGTATTGGCTTCAGTGCTGTTCTTCATTAATGGTCAATTTGTTTTGGCCGAACAAGCCGATTTTGCCAAAGTTAAAGATAACTACTATAAAACCCATCCGGGCAAAGGCAGTCATGGCGATTTTTGGCAGCCTATACCCATCCAAAAATATTGGAATCCGAAAGATTTCTATAAACCGCCACAAACGGTTCAAGGCGAATTTAGCCAGGAAAACTGCGTCGGATGTCATCAGGCGACCACGCCGGGAGCCTTTCATGCCTGGAAGAATAGCGTACACAGCAACATGTCGGCGATCCGAAATTTGCCTGACGGCGATGTGCGTGCTTATAAAAAAGCCAAGTTAGCGGAAATTGAAAACAATTTACGGAAACTGGGGTTACTTGAAGACGGTAAACAGTTAGAGCAGGTCGGTTGTATCGATTGCCATGCCGGCGCCGGTAAACAGACCATGGATCACAGTAAAGAATTAATCATGCCGGATCGGGCGGCTTGCGGCACCTGCCATCAGCAGGAATTTGCCGAGGCTGAGTCGGAAAAAGAACAAGAATGGCCGCAAAAACAATGGGATAAAGGCCATCCGTCGCATGCGGTCGACTGGCAAGCGAATGTGGAGAATGCAGTCTGGGCGGCCATGCCGGAACGGGAAGTCGCGCAAGGTTGCGACTCCTGCCATTATCAGCAAAACAAATGCGACGGCTGCCATACCCGGCATTCATTCTCGGTAGCGGAAGCCCGGCAACCGGAAGCATGCGCTACTTGCCATAACGGCGTAGACCACAATGAGTTTGAAAATTTTATGTTGTCCAAGCACGGTACGCAATTCCTGACGATGGGCAAAAAACAGTGGAATTTTGAAGCGCCGCTGAAAGAGGCTCTAACCAAGGGCAATTACACAGCGCCGACCTGCCAGTTGTGCCATTTTGAATATCATGGCGAGTTTTCTCATAATCTGGTGCGTAAAGTCCGCTGGGCATTCAATCCTACACCGAAAATTGCAGACAATCTAAACCATCCCTGGTTTGAGGAGCGTAAGCAAGCTTGGCTGCAAACCTGTACCTTATGCCATTCCGAAAGCTTTGCGAAGGCTTATTTGGACACCGCCGACAAAGGCACCATCCAAGGTCTGAAAGTAGAACAGGAAGCAAAAAAGGTGATTAATGATCTGTTTAAAGATGGATTATTGACAGGCCAAAGCACAAATAGACCTGCGCCGCCGAAGCCGGAAAAAGATGAAGCAGGCGGCTTTTTCCAATTATTCTGGGCGAAAGGCAACAATCCGAGCCATGTCGAACGGGTATACGCCAATATGTGGGAACACGATGTGATTAAACATTACAAAGGAATTTTCCACGCCAATCCGGGCGGCTATACCTATACCGAAGGCTGGTCTGAATTAATGGCGGATTACGCCGAGATTATGGACGAAGATACCCGCCTGCGGGAAGCGGCGGCCGTCAAAACCAATGCCAAGGCGGGTGCTGTAGAACAAAGCACCCAGCAATCGAGTTTCGGATCGATCCTGGTTGGACTGATTCTGGCGGCATTGGGCTTGTTTATTGGATATCTTGCCTTTAAATCCAAACAAAATGCCGATTAAGCTGGAATCGGTAAAGTTAAGAAAAAGCGTATTAATAGCAATAAGCGCCGCCTTATTAATAACGGGCGGCGCTGTGTTATATCCACAACTTAGGATTGTCTGGAATAACCGGGTTGCGTCAACGGCAGATTCATCTTCATTTTCTCTGCAACGCAAACAAGGGCAAGCGACTGATTTGCAAGGTGCATTTCCGGCGGATTCGGTTACCGCCTATAACATTACATGGCAAGGCAAGGACGCATCCGGCTTTTTGCTGGCGCATTATAAAGACAAGAATCAACCGCATCGGGTCATGCTCTATCATGCCGGAAAGCCGTCAACGGGGAGCGTATTGCCCAATCCCAACGAATTGCGGCAATCCATCTGGCAGGAAGCCGCTCAAGCCATCACTCGGAACACTGCGCCGAATGCACTGTTTTTAAGCTGGTGGGATGACGGTCAACGCATTCATTTTCTTAGCGGAAGAGACGCGTGGATAAAAAATCCTGCTGCAATTTCATTCGATCAAGCGGCTATGCGCCCTTTGCAAGACGACATGCCGATTGCGTCGGAGGTCGAAACCAAGGAACTGGCGGCAATGGCGCGCTGGTTAACCATGGATTGCGATCAAGCTGTGGTGGATATCAAAAAAACGTTCGGCAAAGCGCGGCCTGTATATTTATTAATCACAACCGACTTGCTGTATCGCCTGCAGGAACTGGAATCTTACGGCGGCGCGCGCCTGAATTTTGCGGCTAATGCTTTCAACGCGCACGATAATTTGCACGGCGATATCGCGCAAATTAAACGATGGGCGCAAGATCAGGGTAACGGCGATTACTTGGTGCAAAAAAACGGTCTTAGCTATCGGATGTGGTCGCCTAAAACAGATTCGGCTGGCGAAAAAAACACATTGCTGGTGCGTTTGCTGCCGTTTGTAAATTCCTTAAAACACCTGCCGGAGGGGCTTAAACTGGTTTATCAAAACCACTGGGGCGGCTATCTGGCGATTTATCAACTGACAGCGGAATAAGCCCTGCCTTACCACTTTAACTGACCATTAATACGGATGCTATTAATGACTGACTCGTGAAAGCAAGCCAATTTTATCCTGTCAGGCGTCAGAAACTTCGCAGGCTTCACCTTGTCATTAATTGCACTATACTGGTGCGTAACCAGATAAGCTTTATCCAAATTTGCACATTTTGGTACGAAATACCCTGTTTTGATTATTAATAGCAGACCTTTGATACTGACTGGTTAAGAACGTGCGGGCAGTTTTGTGGTAGGCGCAAACTTGGCTTATTAATTGCTTATTGTTAGGTTAATCTGTTTTTTATGAATATGCATGATTGACTCCAACGAAAATAAAAATCTGTTAAACCATCTGAATACCGCTGTTTTGCTATTCAACGATAAGTTAAATCTGGTCTACATCAACACTGCGGGCGAAATATTGCTGGCCGATAGCTCGCGCCATCTGTTCGGCTTAAACGCGGCGGATTTGTTCAAATCGTCCGATCCGGCGTTGCTGGCAAATCTACACCAATGCTTGACGATGGGTGAATCCTTAGTCGACCGCGAACTGCTACTGGACCGGATGTCGCACAGCTTTATGGTCAATCTGAGCGCGACGCCATTAATGAAAGGAAATGGAGTGAGTGAGATTTTGCTGGAGCTGCAGCGGGTCGATAATCACGTACGGATTTCCAAGGAAGAACAATTGTTAAGCCAGCAAAATACGGCGCGCCTGCTGGTGCGCGGCTTGGCGCACGAGATCAAAAATCCTTTGGGCGGATTGCGCGGCGCGGCGCAATTGCTCAATCTTGAATTACTGGATCTTAATCTTAAAGAATACACCCAGATTATTATTGCCGAATCCGACCGGCTGCAGGAATTAATGGACAAACTGCTGGGTCCCAACAAGCCGCCGGAAATCAAGCCGCTCAATATTCATGAAGCTGTCGAACGCGTAAGGCAGTTGGTAGAGGCGGAATCGACTGGTGGGCTAACCATTATCTGCGACTACGATCCCAGCATTCCCGATATCAAAGCCGACCGCAACCTGCTGATTCAGGCGGTATTGAATATAGTCAAGAACGCCGTTCAAGCCATTAATAATAAGGGCAGAATTATTCTAAGAACACGTGTCCAAAGAAACCAGACTATAGGCCGCCAGCATCATAAACTGGCGGTAAAAGTCGATATTATCGACAACGGTCCGGGTATCGATCCGGACATCATGGAGCGGATTTTTTACCCGATGATAACCAGCCGGGCGGAAGGCACGGGGCTGGGGTTATCGATAGCGCAGTCATTAATTAATCAACATAACGGCCTGATTGAATGCCACAGCGAACCTGGCAATACGGTATTTTCAATCATCCTGCCGATCGAGGTATAAGGAGAAGCGCCGATGCTGCCGCCTGAAACCGTCTGGGTAGTCGATGACGATAAATCGATCCGATTTGTGGTGGAAAAAGCCTTGCAGAAAGCAGATTTTCATACCCGCAGTTTTGCTTCCGCCAAAGACTTGCTGGAGACATTAACGATTGAGCAGCCAGACGCATTAATCAGCGATATCCGTATGCCCGGCATCGACGGTTTGGAGTTGCTGGATAAAATACAGCTGGATCATCCCGATTTACCGGTCATCATCATGACTGCTCATTCCGATCTGGAAAGCGCGGTCTCCGCGTTTCATGGCGGCGCTTTCGATTATTTGCCGAAACCTTTTGATATTAAGGACGTTGTCGATCTTGCCCAGCGGGCGGTTCAGCATAGCCGTCGACAAAAGGACGAGGTGCGTCAACAACCGGATACAATAGCGGCGACCCCGGAAATTATCGGCGCCGCACCCGCCATGCAGGAGTTGTTTCGGGCCATCGGCAGGTTGGCGCGGTCCCACATTACTGTATTAATTAATGGCGAATCCGGTACGGGTAAAGAACTCGTCGCCAAAGCTTTGCATCGGCACAGTCCGCGCGCCAGCAAACCCTTTATTGCACTGAATATGGCCGCCATTCCGAAAGATTTGATGGAGTCGGAGCTGTTCGGCCATGAAAAAGGTTCTTTTACCGGTGCGCAATCGCGCCGTTCCGGCCGCTTTGAACAAGCCAACGGCGGCACCCTGTTTTTGGATGAAATCGGGGATATGCCTGCTGAATTGCAAAGCCGGTTGTTGCGGGTGCTGGCGGACAGGGAGTTTTATCCGGTCGGCGGGCATTACCCTATTAAAGTGGATGTGCGCATTATCGCAGCTACTCATCAGAACCTGGAGCAGATGGTGCAGGAAGGCCGGTTCCGCGAAGACTTGTTCCATCGGTTGAATGTCATCCGCATTCAAATACCGCCTTTGCGGGAACGCAAGGAAGACATTCCCTTGCTGTTGCGACATTTTTTGACGCAGGCGGCCAAGGAACTGAATACCGAAGTTAAACAACTGTCCAAAGAAGCGGAAAATTTCTTGAGCAACCTGGATTGGTCGGGTAACGTCAGGCAATTGGAAAATTGCAGCCGCTGGCTGACAGTGATGGCGTCGGGGCAGGCAATACAGGTGGACGATTTGCCGCCCGAATTGCTGAATACGGTAGCAGGGGAAAGATATGAGAAGGAAACCGATTGGGAAAGCTCGCTAAGAAACTGGATTAATCAGCAGCTTATCAAGCGCGCGCATTCCGGCCATACCGAACACAGCGATGTCGCCAAACATACGATACCGATTGTGGAAAGCATTTTAATTAAAGCCGCCCTGGAATTTACCAAAGGCCGCCGCCATGAAGCCGCGATTTTACTGGGCTACGGACGCAACACATTAACCAGAAAAATCAAAGAGTTGGATATTAAATAGCAGGTGCTTCGTTAGACTGCGTTTCTCAGGCTTTTTTATCTATCAATCAAGTATAAAGCTTATCCAGCAATTGCTTGCCGCTGACAAAATCAGCGGTCGCCAGTTTTTCATTAATAGCTTTGCTCATCCGGTTAAAAAAACGCTGATAAGGCCATAAGGTCAAATAATGCCGGATAGCGGTATGGTTTTTGACGATTTTAATAATCTTGTCGGCATTGCCCGGAATCGTAAAATTCTGTTGGGCTTTCGCGGATTCATTAATAGCGTTCTTCCGGAAAAATACGGTCATATTCGCACCGTCTGCCGAAACTTTATGTTCCACCTGAGTAAAGCCAACTTTCTCGGCCAGTTTGTTTAAAGTAGCGAGATTAAAATTAAAAATATGCGCTTCATGGAAGGTGCTTTTGGGCGACTGACAAGTAGCTTCAATGGTGGGCACCTCCACCACCAGAATGCCTTGCGATTTTAAAAGCGAATGTAATTTGGTTAATACATCGTGCGGGTTTTCGGTGTGTTCCAGCACATGCCAGATGGTGATTAAATCGAACGATTCCGGTGCTTGATTAATATCCTGAATAAAGCCGATTTGCACCTTTAAACCGTATTCTTCCCTTGAATATTCGGCATAGCCTTTGTTCGGTTCAATTCCGCTGACATCATGTCCTAACGTTTGCATCAAATACGCGAATTCACCACCCCCTGTGCCGACATCCAGCATTTTCACAGGTTTTTCTATCCATTTTCCCAACAAAGCGCGGCGGGATAACGCAACTTTACCCGCGCGTAGTATATGTTTGGGTTTTGGCGTAAACGTGCCTTTGTAGGCAACGCGGTAATCGTCTTCGTAAAAACTGCGCGGATTGTGGGGAAATGGATCCGACCACACCATACCGCAGTCCTGGCAGATTACCGTTCTGAGCGCATTACCGCTGCGGCTGGTAGTGGCAAGCACGGCAACGTTGCTGCCGCCGCAGACTGTGCAAGGTTGTGAACACGTTTCCAGTTGGTGTCGCTGCATGTTGGTTTCCATTAATCGATTAAAGCTGGAAAATGATAACCTAAGTCCGGCTGGAAGGCTGCATTGTGTCGTAAAAATCTTACTTAGCGGTAATTACCTGTTGTTATTGCTTCGGGACATGTGAGCTTTATCCCGTTCGTGTTGAGTCCTTCGGCTTTGCCTGGAAAAGCTTTGATCGAACGGCGTCCATGCTTCCACAGTCCCAACGGGATTTAATTAAGAATAATTTGACCCATAGCCACTACGCGGATAGTGGTTATTAACATCGCTAACGTTAGGACGATAAGAGATTGAGTTAACTTCTGAAAGGATTTCGATTTATAAGCGCTTCATCGTATTCCATGTAACCTAATAATCCTTCATTAGCCAACCGGAGCAATATTATATTTTTCACAAAATTCCTTCCGGAAGCCCTTCATAACTTGGAATACCCTGATATGGCGTACACCAACTCGCTTTGGATTCTGTGTTCACATGGGCGACGGGCTTTACGTCCATTGGTGTATCGACGGTTGCCAAGATGACGGCAAGGTAGATGTTTTTATCTTCAGGATAATTCATCAGCCGTGTGCCGCATTTGCCACAAAAAGCCCGGTAGCCGCCGATAGCGTTTTTATATTCTTTTAATGCGCCATATTTATCCGTAATTTTCAAAGTGCTGCCCTTGGCAAGAGCCACGGCGACATAATCCGCGCCGTGCGCTTTACGACAGAACCTGCAATGGCAGTTAAAGATTTTTTCTGGGATCAGCTCGACTTCGTATTTAACTGAACCACAAAGACAACTGCCTTCAACCATCGCGGCCTCCGATTAACTAATCAATAAAACTCATGGCATGTAGGATGGATAAGCGCAGCACATCCATCTTATAAATTTGTCTTTGTAAGGATTAAATCTGATGGATGCGCTGCGCTTATCCATCCTACGTTCTTATTATTGTAAAGCCTTGACCTTTTCCAACACCGCCGCCGCATGGCCTTCGTGGTTAACACCATACTCTACATCGGCCAGATTGCCGTTTTTATCGATGATGAAGGTTGAGCGTAAAATTGCCATTTTTTTGACGCCGTCCTTTTCCTTTTCCCGCCATACATCGTACAGTTCGCACAATTCGCCGGATTCATCCGCCAGCAATTCCACTTTCAGGCCGTATTTATTAATGAAATCGACGTGGCTTTGACAGGAATCTTTACTGACCCCAATCACAACGGTGTTCAGCTTGGCGAATTCGTCAGCCAGGGCGGTAAAGTCGTTGGCTTCGATAGTGCAGCCGGGCGTGTCGTCTTTGGGATAAAAGTACAGAACAACATTTTTATCGCCGGAATAATCAGACAAACTGACGATTTGATTCTGCTGGTTGAACGACCTGAAATTAGGCGCTTCTTGTTGATTTGCTAACATAAAAACCTCCTCTACAACTAGTATGTTATTAATATAGTGATTTTTTGACCGCCGTTCGTGTCTTGTTCATGATAGATAGCAAAGTTGCTAAAGTCCAGACATAAAGTTAACCCGTTAATACAGCATTCATTTTCTGCTGTTTTAATTAGATAAGTGATTAAATTTATTAAAAAGACCGGTGCAGGTCGTTCTTGATGCTAGAATTAATTCATTCATGCAAGATAGTCGAACTTATTAATAGTTTGTATTTATTCAATCGCTCATATTAACTGTTGCCAATACTAAGGAAAATGATTAATGACTAAAAAAGTGACCAAAGCCGTATTTCCTGTTGCCGGATTAGGCACCCGTTTTCTCCCCGCCACTAAGGCCGTGCCCAAGGAAATGCTGCCGATTGTCGATAAACCTTTGATGCAATACGCCGTGGAAGAAGCGCTGGCCGCCGGTATCGACACGATGGTATTTATCACCGGACGCAGCAAAAACGCCATCATGGAGCATTACGATAAAGCCTATGAGATGGAAAAAGAGCTGGAAGCCCGCAACAAAACCGCCATTTTGGAACAGCTTCGCACCATCTTGCCGTCGCATTTAAAGTGCGTGTTTATTCGCCAGCCGGAAGCATTAGGTTTGGGGCATGCGGTGCTCTGCGCCTTGCCTGCCGTGGGCGATGAGCCTTTTGCGGTGATCTTGCCGGACGATTTAATCTATGACGGCACACGCGGTTGCGTTAAGCAAATGGTTGATCTGTATAACCAAACCGGTTCATCGGTACTGGCTGTCGAGCGTGTCGACCCAAAAGAAACCGATAAATACGGCATCGTCAGGATTGGCGAAAGCAAAGGGAAATACGCGCCTATCGAACACATCGTGGAAAAACCGAAGCCAGAGGTTGCGCCTTCCAATCTGGCTGTGGTCGGTCGTTATGTATTAACTCCGGCGATTTTCGACAAAATCAAAAATACAGGCCGCGGCGCGGGCGGCGAAATCCAGTTAACCGACGCCATTGCCGATTTGATGAAAGATGAGACGGTGCTGGCTTATGAATTTGACGGTATCCGCTACGACAGCGGCGCAAAGCTGGGTTTTTTGGTTGCGCAAGTGGAATACGGCTTGCGTCATCCCGAACTCGGCGAAGGATTTAAGGCTTATTTAAAAGAATTTGCCAAGACGCTGTAGGGCACCTCGATTTACTTTGAAAATCAGCCGTTGCTTTGACCAACGACATATAGGAATCTTGATCCCCATGCATCAGGGCAAAAAATTGCCCACTTTTCAGTGGTTTTTATCCTGAAATGCCCTTTTTGGTGCATTTCAGGCGCAGCTTGGTCGTTAAAAGGCCAAAATTCCGCAGGTTTTCAGGCTGCAAAGTCGTCGCAGGTTATAGGTTGCT
>VGVA01000009.1 GCA_016874115.1 Gammaproteobacteria bacterium | reverse complement strand
TTCAGCCAATGGGATCAAATCTTTCCTGACACCATGATGACCGTTGCGGCAATTGACCGAATTATCCACCATGCCACCATTATTGAAATTGAAGGAGAAAGCTATCGGAAAAAACAACGCGTAAAAAAGTAACCCATTTTTTAAACTAAAACCGGCCAGAGTAATTGACGTCAAACCGGCAAAGATAATTGACGCCGGACAGTCTGACTTTATAAACAGTCAATATATATGCTTCGTATCGGCGATACGCGTTAATACATCGCTGAATAAACTCATCATGGATTTCAATGCGAAAAAAGAACACAAATACTGTGGCTTCCTTCGTTCTTAGGAAGCTCTTATATATAAAATTCGAGTTGAATTTTAAAGGTCCTCTCGGTGGGGATCGTTTGTGCATATCGACAAACGCTTTGCGTAGAATCTTAGGTGACAACCCTGTCTCATCTGAAATGATGTTAATTCTTGCTTCAAGAGACAGAAGCTCAATGGCGATAGCATAGCGATTAATGATATTCAGACTCATAGACCCCTTCCATGTCTATACTACCGATGACATTCAAAAATACGTCGATCTCATCTCCCTGTAAGGCAGCCAGTTTCGATGCGAACTCTGCGGTAAATCGTGGTTCAAAACAAATAACGCCAGAAGACGAAATTCGACGAATTTGTTCAATATCCATATTCGCAAGAGATTCAATCATTCCAGACCCCAACCCAAAAATAATATGAGCAGCAGATGGATCACTGCGCGACAATTCCCTGGCTTTAATAAGTAAATCACAAGTGATATCAGATATGTCGCCAAATGTTTTGGTATCCCGAGCTGCAACCCTGTCCAAATATTGGGAGGACTTTAAAAAAGCTTCTTCGTAGGCTAAATGATGTTCAGCTGACAAATTCATCAAATGAACCCTGCTTTTTATGGTTTCGCTCCCAAACTCAAGAACCAGCGGGAACAAAAAATCTTGAAAGAACACTACAGTTACATTATCGATTGAATCGAAATCTACTCGACAAATCTGATCAGAAGTCAACAATCGTTCAGTAATGATCCGGGAAAGATTGGATCCTTCCGAATTAAGCATTTTTCGTCTATATATCTTCTTTAACAAAATCACAACGCCTCCGAATGAAACGTATATTTTGAAAATATATCGTTAGCGTTTTTCTTGTTAACGTTCAGATTAGGCGTTTTCCATTTTTGACGCCCACTTGAATCAGTAATTGAGTCGCATAGAGGACAAAATTTATAAAGTTCAGGGTAGTCTCGAATGGAAACATAAGACGAATTGCATCGGGCGCAGCTAATTCCACAGATGTATGACATGGCAATCTGCTGTCCAATGTGCCAAGCTCGATTGATATTTAGTATCTTAGGATTGCCCCCAATAATCTGCTCATAGAGCGTATAGGAAGCAAGGAAGATTTCGCCTTTAGTCGCATGCTTTGAGGCTTCGTCTACGATATTTTTTCTTGGCTCAGGGCCGCTAATTTCATTGTTCACCACTTTGCCGATAGGAGACATATCTTGTTTCTCACCATTGATTGCCTTTTGGGAAATCGTTTGAAAAACATTGAAATAAATTGAAGCATGTAGGCAATTTTGTGGTGCTTTGACTATCCAGTCAGGGTCATAGGGCAGTAGACCGGCTGATGGTCCTTGTCCATGGATCTCTTTATGGAATTGAAGAGCGGATGCTTTTGATATCTGACAAACAGCTCTCACAATCGAAGGTCTCCCCCCTTTTTCAATGATGCCTTTTGCCAAATCTAGTTTGCGTTTTAGACCTAAAATGTCTGTCTCTTTGGGTGTAAGCCGCAAGTGAGATTCCTTTATCACTTAACCCCCTTTAAGCCTGTGCAAGCGACGCAATTGGTAATAAGGACGCTGCTATGCTTGATGTAATACCATGCGGCGTTGGCATGACGGACGGCATTCTAAAGACAGCCCTGCCACATTCAGACAGGCTTTTGATTTCTTCCAGCGTCATGCTGGCAATTTTCTCGATTTCTATGTCATTAAGATTAAACATCCAAATCGCCTCCATGGGATTATGCCGGGCGCATTCTCTGGCCAGCATCAAAAATTGGAAGTTGATAGCTTTTAAATCATCGTTAACAAGATTCATAACTTTAACCACATCTCCTTATTATTTTTGCGTGAATTTTGGCTGAAGCATTAAAAACGCCATAGCGCGAAAAATCACCCAAAAGGGCAATAACCCGCGCAAGCCATGATGCGCAAGGTATGTAGGGTCACACATCCCAAATGCTAGTTACTCCAAAATAATGCAATCAAATAAACTTGTTGACAAAACATGAAAATATCGATCACGAGTCGGCGTTCGATCGACTAGAGGTCAATCCATCCTTCTCATGTCCTTCCGGGTTGTGCCGCATTTAGGGGGGGGCAGGAAACGATCAAAAATTAAAAGAGGCCGAAAAACAGCGTCTTTTATGCCGATGAAAAGAAGTTGTTTCTCGTAAGATTTTTTCAACGTAACCCGGAAGAAAAATTCATGAGCAAACAATTAATAACATCTTCTCCCTGCATGGCTTTAGCCAATCAGTCACAAGCCAGGGAAATAAATGCAAGTTCTGATAACGATCAAACATCGGGTACGCTCAAACCCCACATTTCAAGGTTTTTTCTGCCAGAACTGCTGAACGTCAAATTGATTCAAGGAGATAAACGTGCGTAGTTTTTATGGTTCTCACGCTATCTTGACGCTGGCCTTGATCGGGGTTTTTGTAACAGATGGGATAAAAGATGCATTTCTAGTCTTAGTGCTGGCGATACTGGAGATAAGCCTCTCGGTTGATAACGCCGTCGTGAATGCCGGTGTGCTAAAAAACATGGAGCCGATTTGGCAGAAACGTTTCCTTACTTGGGGCATGTTGATTGCTGTATTTGGGATGCGCCTTGTTTTTCCAGTCATGGTGGTGTCATTTGCAACAGGATTAAGCTCTCATGACGTGATTTTGTTGGTGATAAATTCTCCCGAGCAGTATGCGTATCACTTACATCAAGCGCATCCCATGATCGCATCGCTCGGCGGCATGTTTCTGTTGATGGTCGGATTGAGCTTTATGCTTGACGAGACGCGTGATGTCTTATGGATCGGGGGCATCGAAAAACGTCTTCAATCGCTAGGAAAAATCGATGCTGTAAATACGACAATCTCTCTCGCTTGTTTATTGATCATTAGCACCACGGTATCTTCTGAAATCAAGTCCACGGTTTTGTTAGGTGGCATTTGGGGGATATTCCTTTACGGATTCGTGAGCAGTTTGGATAGTCTGTTTGCGGTTTCCGAAGATCAAATGTCAATCACGAAAACCGCTAAACGGGGTGGCCTCATTGTGTTTTTGTATCTTGAATTGCTCGACGCCTCATTCTCATTCGATGGTGTCATTGGAGCTTTCGCAATATCTCAAAAAATTCAAATCATCACGCTTGGCTTGGGGATTGGAGCTCTATACGTTAGATCACTGACCATTTACCTGGTCAAAAAAGGCGTACTCGATCAATACATCTACCTCGAACACGGCGCTCATTACGCCATTCTCGCATTGGCAATGCTCATGCTGGTCAGCATCGTTCATGAGATACCAGAAGTGATAACAGGAGTAACCGGTGCCGTCTTGATTGGTCTATCTCTCTGGTCCTCAAATTCATACAACAAACAACAGGCATTGCTTGTTGCTCCAGAATCGCTCAAGCAGCGTTATCCCAACCTTCACAACAATTCATAACCAACTCATAGGGGTAAAAAATGGCTTTAAGTTTGACCAAAGGCGGGAATATCAACCTGTCAAAAACGGACTCTTCATTAAAAAACATCATCGTCGGCCTTGGCTGGGATGTTAGAGAGAGTGACCAGGAAACCTTTGATTTAGATGCCTCCATTCTAATGGTGGGGCCCAACGAAAAGGCTAAAAATGAGAAAGATCTCATTTTTTACAACAATAAGAAGTCGCTTTGCGGTTCGGTGAATCATGCGGGTGATAACAGAACTGGCGCCGGCGAAGGCGACGATGAGTCTATTCACGTATTTTTGGACAAAGTGCCGGATGAAATTCAAAAACTAATCGTTTTTGTATCCATTCACGACGCTGACAAACTCAAACAAAATTTTGGCCAAGTCCTTAATGCATTTGTACGACTAGTCAATAAAGATACTCAAGAAGAAGTTACTCGTTACGACCTAAGTGAAGAGGGAGATACGGCAATTTACACTTCAATGATTTTTGGAGAGTTCTACCGCTACCAGGGTGACTGGAAATTCAAAGCTGTTGGTCGCGGGGTTAAAGGCGGCATTGCTGAATTCGCAAGGATGTACGGGCTCGACGCATGATTTCTCTAACCCCAATAAAAATGCTGGTTTTATTACTTTGTTGTGTCCTCTCTGGTGCTTTGGGCGGCTATTTCGCCGCCTCTTTTTCACCAGTGCCGGCACAAATTGCCATTGTCGATGTGCAAGCCTTAGTCAAAAAAGCTGTAGAAACAGACCAGGCTAAAACAGAAGAAGACGCCAAAGCTCTTATGACGAAAGTTAAATCATCGACTGAAGAGTTAATCCAGCGCGGCGTGGTCATTCTCGACGCGCAGTCTGTCCTGAGCGCTCCAGAGGAAGCTTATGTCAACATTGAATAGAGACGAACCATTAACGATACATGTCTTTATCGAACGAACAAAGACATTCGGCCATATTTTAGTCAACCACCTTAAGTCGCATTCGATTACTTGGGTATTGTTGATTTTATTGTATGGCGTAATACACGCCAACTACCGTTTGGCTATCAATCAAACGCCTAGCCTGCCTTACACGCTGTTCCTGATTTGTCTTGATAAAAATGTCGAAACCGGGGGCTTTATAGCATTCAAATGGCACAACGGCGATCCCTATCCAGATGGATATATCTTCGCTAAACGCCTACTCGCTGGTCCAGGCAAAATTGTTACTAAGAAAGGTCGGGATTTCACCGTGGGCGACCGGACGCTCGTCGGTAAAGAAGTTGGTCTTAGCCTCAAAAAATTATTTCCAAATGATGAGTTGCATGATGGGAAAAATACGATCCAATTGGGTAAATACTTCGTGGCCGGTGATCATGAATACAGCCTCGATTCTCGTTATAACCTTCTTGGACTGGTAGATGAAAAAGATGTCATTGGTCGCGCGTACCCTATTTTCTAGTCGCTTCCTTGCAGTCGTGATGCTGCACCTGTCGTCTTCTTCCGTTATGGCGGGAGAAGACGACTTTTTTCTAAAGGAACTCCTTAAACAACAGCAGCCCAATATGAATCGACAATTGCCCGATTGGTTGAAAACCAAACCCATGCACTTAAGTCCATCTTTAGAAAAGATACTTCGGGAAGGCAGTCGAATCGTAAATCCGGGTTCTGATAACGACATTGACATGGGTAAGCGGTCGCTTGCTCAGGCTGTGCAAGGGCGCTGGATTTTCGTTTCGTTCGGCATGCCTATGCATGAAATGAAAGCTGCGGCTGAAGAAGCAGCGGCTACCAAGTCGATACTGGTTTTTCGAGGAGTTGAGAAAGACCAAAACACGGGGTCAATCACCAAAAAGCTTTTGCCAATTGTGCAGAAATTAAAGCCAGTCCCAGGTGCTGTCATCGATCCCACATTGTTTACAAGATTCAATATTACAGCAGTACCAACAATAGTCGAGACCGATGCAGAAGGAAAAACACGTAGTGCACGTGGTTTACCGGGATTCGATTGGTTAAGCAAGCAAGAACCCGGAGATCAAGGCCAACGGGGACCAATTTACGGCATTTTAGAGCCTGACATGATTGAAGAAATCCAGCGCAGGGCGGCAAATGTCGATTGGGAAAAACAAAAAACTGAAGCCATCGCAAATTTCTGGAAGAAACAAGACGAATTTAATTTACGACCGGCCGAAAAGACCAGGGAAAGGGCTATCGACATGACAATCGTTTCGACGCAGGATATTTTTCATCCCGACGGACAATTAATTATCAAAAAAGGCGACAGGATCAATCCGCAAGCGATGATGCCAATGCGGCATGCCTACATCATATTTGATGCCACCAGTAAAAAACAGGTTGAAATCGCCAAAAAGGCCGGAGACGAATTCCTCAAAAAGGGTAAACCAGTCATCTACCTGTTTTCCAAGATCGACAATGAGCGTGGCTGGAGCCATTACAACGAGACCGGCGATTTCGTGAACGGTCCTTTGTACAAGCTCAATAAAAGCATCGTGGACCGGTTCAAGCTAGAGGTGTTGCCAACCGTAATTGAAGGTCAAGGCGATCACGTTGTCGCCAAAGAACTTGCAAGCGGCGAGGTTCACTAATGCGTCAAAAAATACTATTGAGCCTATTTGGACTTATGCTCTCAGGCCAACTCTTGGCGCAAGAAACAATCAATACTTCCGAAAGCAATACGATTTCAGCAGAGAAATTGTTATGCCCCGATGCCGATCTTTGGGGAAAGAAAATGATTACCGGTATTTGCTGGAGTTGTTTGTTTCCCGTCAGGCTTTTGGGCATGACACTTTTCGATATGGATAACGATATACCGGATGGAGCGACGGATGAAAGCTTTTGCTTCTGTAGCGACGACAACGGTATTCCAAATATTGGCATGACGGCTAGCGCATGGCTGCCAGCAAGACTCATTGAGGTCGTTAGAAAGCCTTACTGTTCTCCAGCCCTTGGCGGTATATCGTTCAACAACGGCGTAAGACTTTGGGGTGGGCATAAAGAGGTGGAAGGCGACGGAACAGATAAGACCTTTTACAACTACCACTATTGGGCTTATCCCTTGTACATGATCCTGGATCTGTTTGTTCAAAATAGCTGCAATGCGGGCGGATTTAGAAGTATGGACATGATGTACATGTCTGAATTGGACCCGACATGGAATATTGATGAATTGGCTTTTTTCCTCAATCCCGAAGCAGTGGTGTTTGCTAATCCTTTGGCTGTAGCGGCCTGCACAGTCGACTGCACCATAACCACTGCATCGCAGCCCATGACTTCGTTATGGTGGTGTGCTGGATGCTGGGGCAACTTATATCCGTTCGTAGGAAACATTGCATCCGATGCCTCGCCTCCTAGAGACACCAGTTTATTGTCGGCAAGGGTATTGGCTGCACTTCACAGGCGAGGATTAGCCCATAAAACTTATGGCAATGACGCTTTATGTAGCGGAACGATCTACCCCATGGTTCCAAAGCAACAATACAAGATGAGTATGTTGTTCCCAGTCACTGAAGCGGAAGCCGAAAAAATGCTGACTGAGAAGAAAGATGCAAATGGCAACACAGTTATTGGAGCAAACGGACAGCCAGAAATGGTTGAAAAGGTCGTACCCGGCGAAAACTGTTGCCACTACATCGGAGAATCTCCCTTTAAATGGGGTGAGTGGCGAAACATACCAGGCACAGGTGAGGATTTTGTTTACCTGATCTGGCGCTATACCGATTGCTGCCTGAGTTACATTGAAGAATAAAAGCCATGGATAAAATCCAAAAACCAATAGCACACATACTGATTGTTTGCATATTTCACAATTCTATTGCAGCGTTTTATTTATTGACGCTAGCGGCATTCTTTGTGCCATTTCCTGTATTCGCTGATGCTTTTCTCGACCAGGCGGCTGAAGGTGAGGCATTGGGCGGTTCGCTCATGTCAGGCTTTACTGTTCCAAATGTTAATGGCTCGACCGGTCAGATCACACTGACAAATGGATTGGTTTCAGGCCAAACCATAGAACAAAACGAAATGTTCCAAGAGATCCAGCCGGGATCAATGGATGCCGCGGCCGCAGCTTATGGAAATGCCGGCGCTCAAGGAAGCTATGTTAATAGCAACATCGAAAGTTTAAGTACAGGCTCAACACAACATGCCGCTGCGTATCAAACGCTCATGGGCGCCAATACAGCAATGCCGAACATGCTGAACGATCCGATTTGGAAGCAATCGGATGACGTTTTGTCTCGAACCTCGCCCTTGATCGACGATATGTTCAGCGGCTGTGAAAAAACAACAAATTGGAGTGAAAAATCATGTTCTATTCACGTCGAGGACTTGAAACAATGTAAAAAATCTCTCAAGACAGAAAAGTGTTCTGTAACCCGATCCCTTGCTTATAGTCCTGTCATGGGGTTCGGTTCAGGAGATGGAAACATAGAGAGCTGTGGTATAGGTTGTACCTTTCTCAATCTTGGGATAGTTGGTGATAACTATTGGGCTGGTAATTGCGATACATACACGCAATCCGTCTCGTTTAGAGTGTTAAGACCAGACAAAATCAAGCGAGTGACAGTTTATCGCGTCAAATATGACGACGAGACCCGAATATGGATGAATGGTGCATTGATTTTTACCGGGCAATCGGGTTGGGGAGGCTGCGAACACGGGACCAGTTGGGATGAATATCCGGGCTTGGATATAACATCAACATTCAAGCAAGCTGCTGCTGATACGTTAATTAGCTTCGTGCAACAAACCAGGGTCGATGGAAATGGAGAGGGTTACGCTAGAATAAAAGTAGAAGCTGAACCCGATATAGAAGAACAATTTATTGATAGTCCAGCTGGATGCAGAGAGAGATTGTTTAACGCATGGCCACTAGGTGGAACAGCACCTACCTTTGTATCATCCGGTTCGTTGAATGACCAGGCGTCGACGGATTGGTGGCAGTGTTCCAATGCGACAAATGCAATGGTGGTTGGCCCCGTAACTATTACTCCAGACAATTACACGACATACGTTTCAAATAATACGGACATCCTGCCGGATGCTCCTGTCATGCCTCCCAACCCAATATGTAATCGAGCGGAGACAAGAACACCGGGAACGATATCTCTGGACTGTTACACGGACTATCAAGGTTATCAAGTATGTCCTCAATACGATTTCAACACTGGCGAACATAACACCTGCGAATCTTTATCCTCCTGCGCTTACATCAAAGAAGAATGTGAGAAGGATGCAAATGGTAATGATCTGATTGATCCTGTTACCGGAGCATGCAAAGACTTTATCATCACTTATGACTGCGGGACCGACACGGCATCGACATGCGACACAACAAACAATGGTGAAAATACCATTTGTGACGCACAAATCCGATGCATGGGCGGCGAGTGCGTTGATCCTAAGCAAGAATCGAATGAGGATTTCATTAAAGCAGCAACCGCGCTGCAAACTCTGAATGAGTCACAAAAACAACTCTCTTGCGATCCTCTTGCTGGAGCATGCAAGCTATTTGAAGGAGAGGCTTACACATGTCAAATGGCGGATTTGTCGATCCTAGGATCGGTAGATTGCTGCAATATGCCAATAGGCGGCAGTTGGATTGATTACATCTGGTTAGCGAAGAACACTTGGAGCTTAGCTGACACCTCTGTAGAGATATATGCGTATGGTCTGTCAGGTGTTGGTCAGAGCGGTGCCTGGCAGGTACTGACTAGCGGGACAGTCCTTGAAACGCCCATCAGTTTAATATCAGACGCCTATACAGCAATTACCGACACGTTCACATCGATGTCTGATTCTGTTGTTTCGATGTTAGGCGAGGAGATAGGCGTGGATTTAGGGATCGAGGCGATAAAACAGCAAGTTGTGCAATGGCTGGGTGAATGGATTGCTTCGACATTCGGGGAAGCCGCTGCATCAACATTGCTATCAGCAACGGTAAGCGGTACTGGTGCAGCTGCAACGACAACCTATTCAATGGCCGGCTCATTACTGTCCTCAATCGTAACGGTTGTCGGAATTATTTATGCGATCTATCAAATAGCAAAATTAGTAGTCCAATTGGTTTTTGCTTGTACGGAAGAAGAAATAAAGCTTCAGATGTACAGAAATCAAAAAATGTGCACCAAACCCGATGAGATCGGGACATATTGTTCGTCTAAATTCCTGGGCAGTTGTGTCGCCGAGAAGCAAGTTTACTGCTGTTTTTCAAGCCCTTTTGCCAGGGTGTTTCAGGAACAAGGCAGGAAGCAAATGGGAACTGATTTTGGTGAGCCATTGGCGCCAAGTTGCGAAGGATTCACGATTGAAGAAATCGGTCAACTTGATTTTAGCAAAATGGATTTTAGTGAATGGATCAACATGTTGAAGGTGGCAAACGTCATGCCGTTGGACGGGGCTAAAGCAGACGAAATTTATAGCGCTCAGTTTTCAACCGTCGGCGATCTACCCAATACTCAATCGAGTAATGTGATTGACAGGATCAATCTGCAAACTCAAGGAACCGATATCGATGCTCAAAGACAATATTTAATAGACAACATGTAGCTGTCTATTAATTGGTCAATTTGAGTGATGACTAGATAACACCTAATCAGGAGTTCAGTGATACACAGGATTATCCACAGAATCTGTGGATAACTGACCTCGTAGCTGACATCATCCCCGGTCTTTAGGCCGGGAGGATGTCAATGTTGTGCTCAGGCCAAAAAATCAAAAGAGGCCGAAAATCAGCGCCTTTCACAACGATGCGTTTTCTTGTGACCGTTTACGATGATTGCATGAAAAAACATCTTATTCTCGCGTTCTCATTGTTGGTTTCTCAGAGAGCTTTTCCTGATGCCGTGTTGGCAAACAGTTTTTGGGGTGAAGCAGCAAAGTATGCTGGCATAAATGTCGCGACTCTGTACGGAATAGCAGTACATGAAAGCGGTATGCACTGGTCAGATGGTAGTTTCAGACCCTGGCCGTGGACTCTCAACGTTAATAAAGGGAACGAAGATGTTCAAGCCGGACCACGGCGGTACGCATCCAGACAAGCTGCCGAAGCGGCTTTGGTCGATTTGGTAAAAAAAGGAGTTAGGAATGTGGACGTGGGAATCATGCAGGTGAATCTCTATTGGCATGCTGACAAAGTAGAGAAGGAAACCGATTTATTAGACCCAAGAACGAATATTAGAGTTGCTGCGGATTATCTGAAGGATTTAAAAACCAACAGAAACATTACTAAAACGGTATCCGATTACCACGCTCCGTCCAATCCTGCCAGGGGAATAGATTACGTCGGAAAAATAAAACGTTACGAGAAAATAATTAATGAAAAAATCAAATAAATTATTGCATTTAATGATTATTACCCTAGTTTTGTCGGGGTGTACGACAACGGATACATGTCCATTTGAATCTTTGTTTGGCGATGATAATTGCGAAAAAATTACCGTAACAGCCTACTTGCCTCCGGTAGTTTCAAATTTGGACTACAAGAGTATTCAAGGCGCCAAAGATCAGGTAATAATTCCAAATGAATTTCAGCATGCGCTAACTGTTTCTGGTCAACAAGAAACAATTACAGCGCCTGTAACACCTGCATTTGAATCATACCCTCTTAATGCGCTGTCGGAAAATTTTATTCCGAAAACAGAATCAGTTTTATTTGAGTTTGATCAATCATCAATTTCAGATGGTGAATCAAAAAAGCTTGATGATCTCATTCATAAGGTCGAGACGAGCCTGATGCATGTCAGCATTGAAGGTCACGCTGACTCGAAAGGTTCCGCAAAATACAACAAAAAGCTTTCTGTTAAAAGAGCCAGAGCTGTAATGGATTACTTGGTTCAACATGGAATAAGCGAGTCAAAAATATCTACGAAAGGATTCGGCGAAACTTCGCCTGAGTTTCCAAACGATTCAGAATTTCATCGAGCTCAAAACCGCAGAGCAAACCTAATATCCATCACAGGTAATTGATATGCGAGATATACCAAATTATTTAGATGATCCACAGCAAATATTATTTTGGGAGTTCGATGAATTTATTCTTCTGGCAATCGCTTTTGGGGCCGGGATTATGGTGGGTTATCTGGGTGTATTGCTGATAATAGGACTTGTTGGCATCAAGTTTTATCGCAAAGTCAAAGACAGGCAGGCAGCCGGATTCCTTCTTCATGCAATGTATTGGTACGGCGGCATGAGTTCAAAAGAATCATTTCCTACGTCGTTGCCACTTTCTTTTATTCGCCGTTTTTTCTAGAGGGCTCATGAATTATAAAAACTTTGCTTCTACGTGGTTAAGCCTGCAGGCGTCAAATCGATTTTTAAAATTGATCATTATCGGTTTGGTAGGGTTGAATCTTCTGACTATTATCGGATGGCTAAAAAAAGATTCATCCGTAATTTTGATTCCTCCTGAATTGTCGGAAAAAGCGGAGATAGCAAAAAATAAAGCATCGGAAGGCTATAAAAAAGCTTGGGCAATGTATACCGCAACACTTATCGGAAATGTAACTCCAGAGAATGCGGATTTTGTTTTGGATTCTTTTGCTGGAATGGTAACAGGGGAAATTAGAGCTATCGTTACTGAGCAGATTGCCCAGGAACTGGATACCTTAAAACAAGAAAAGGTTACATCGAGTTTTGATATTGTCAGGGTTACTTATGAGCCGGAAACAGATAAGGTATTTGTGACAGGAAAGAACAGAATGACGGGTGCCGGAGGAAAATCTGACGCAACCGAACAAACCTTTGAATTCAAAATTGATGTAAAACAGTATTCACCGATTATTACTCAAATGGCTTCATATGAAGGCATGCCGAAATTATTAAGCGTTCTTCAAAAAGAAGAGGCAAAACTAAAAGCTGAAGAAGAACGCCAAAAAGCATTACAAAAAATAGGAGCCAACCATAATGAAATTTAAGTTAATCATTAATTCTATGGTGATAATTGCATTCACTAGCGCTTATGCCAATAACGATACACCACCTCCTCCAGAATTGCCCTTCGAAGCCGCTGATGGGTCATCCTTAACTTCTTATCAAAATGGCGAAGCCGGTGACTTGGGCGCCTATGACAATGACAAGAATCAGGTAATACTCGATCCAGCGGATAAACAGACAGCAGGTCAAATCACGCCCCCTACACACTTTCAACCGAGACAAGAGGTGGCGAATGAGCCGTTGTTACAGGATCAACAAACACAAGCTCCACCGGTTGAGCCAAAACCCGAGCCGAAGCCAAAGAAAAGGCCAAAAGTTTTAGATAAGGTGCCTGAAAAATCCTCGGAAAGTTCAACGGAAAGTTCGAAAAACCAGAAAGGTCTCGATCTTGGTTTGCAATCGGGAATTACGATTAAGCCAAAACCTGGCAGGACCGAAAGCGTGATCATCGCGAGAGGTAAGCTGAACAGGATCGTGACTCCTTATTTGGAGCCGAAAGTGTTGACGGTGGACAATGTTGAAACAAAAGTCGATGGCTCTGCAATATACATCGCGACCGACTCGGAGTCTCCGGTGAGCATGTTTATATCAGACACCGAATCTGGAAATGCGGCGTCACTACAACTATCACCTCAAGAACTAGTCATGCCGGTAGAAATCAGAATCGAGGGCGATCCAAAAGCCAATGCAAGTGAAGCAGGGTCATCGAAAAATGACAGGCTATTCAGACAGGATTCACCTTATATCACCGAAGTGAAATCAATTATGCAAAATCTCGGCAAGCAACAAATCCCGCAAGGGTTCACGCTAGAAGATTTGACGGATGACTTGCGCGCAATGACCTTTTGCCACGACCCTGGTTTGACCTATTGGCCAGGTCAATTACTGTCAGGCCACGACTCAAGAATTGTTGTGCTTATCGCGCAAAACAATGGACTGGTGGCGACAACGTTTGAAGAATCATTCTGTGCCAGCGAAAACACCATGGCAGTCGCAGCATGGCCAAAGGTTAGGTTGGAGCCAGGAGAAAAAACCGAGATTTATCTTCTATTACGATTGCCAGAAGGTAAAAGTGGCGAAGAAATCAGACCGGCTCTGCTCTAATAATTCTGGAGAATCATTGTGATCGATCTTGAAAAGAAGACCGCCAAGGAAAAAATCATCGAATGGTATGAAACGCTCGATCCTTCCAAGCGAAAGCAATTAACGTTATTCGGCGGGAGTGGTGCGTTGTTCATTGTGGCAGCAATTCTCATCTCTGCCACATCGGATGGCACATCTAATAACTTTCTTCAAAAACCCAGAAAAGTCGAGTACACGTTGTTCAACGGTAAAAGCCCGCGTGACGTGTCCATTGATGCCATGGCAGGAAAAATAAAAAAACTGACCGAAGATTTTTCTGAGATTCGTGCCCTGTTTCAACGCCAGGATCAAAAAATTCAAGAAGCGTCAAAATCACTAAAAATGCAAACTGACGAGCTGAATCGCAAAACAGAGCGATTAGCGCAACAAACTGGCGATCTTATGCAGCAAATGAGTGCGGCACAAGAAAACCTGAAAAATCAAATCCCGCTGCCCGATGTGCCGCTGGATGACCAGGGCAATGAAAATGGAAAGGGCCGCGGGAAAAAAGGAGGCAAAGCGCTTCCTCAGCCAGATTTGTTAGGCCAACAAGGTCCTCCAGCCTCAAATGGCGATGTTTCGCTGCCAGAGACTGGCCCAAAAATTCGAATGGTAACCGGAAGCGGTGAAGAAGGACAGAAAAATGCCAAAAGCGGCCCGAGCACTGATGCCGGCGCTGCCAAAAAACAGGTGGAAAAAAGAATCACTGAATATGTGAACATCAAAAAACCGTCAGGCAAAAACGGTGTTCCGGACATGTTCTTACCGGCAGGCAGTATTTTAAGCGGCACCCTGGTAACGGGGCTTGATGCGCCTACATCTAACCAATCTCGCAATGATCCGTTTCCAGCTCTATTGCGGGTCAAACATGAGGCAATTTTACCAAACCGATATAGGATGGATATTCGGGAATGTTTCCTAATTGCCAGTGGCTACGGTGACCTGAGTGCTGAACGTGCATATATGCGTGCAGAGCGTATTTCATGTGTGAAAAAAGATGGCGCAATCATTGAAACAGCTATCGATGCGTACTCTGTTGGCGAAGACGGGAAAGCGGGTGTTAGAGGTCGCTTGGTCAGCAAAAACGGACAAATCATTGCAAATTCACTGTTATCTGGTTTTGTATCCGGGATTACTAATGCGTTTGCGCCGCAAAAAGTTAAGGCATATGCGAATGTAACACCTGGTCAACAACAAGTTTTCCAATATCCGTCACCAGAAATGATAGGTGGTCAAGCGTTAATGGGGGGCGTGAAAGGCGCTGCTGAACAAATTGCTGATTACTACCTGGAAATGGCAAAAAATATTTTCCCAATTATTGAAGTTGATGCCGGCCGGAAAATCGACTTCATCATGATCCGCGGTATGTCTTTGTCACCGAAATCGAAATCCAACCAACAGGGATCAGGCATGGCAGGAAATGCACGTAATGCGAGCTCAAGTTACGGGGGCGGGAATAATGAGATGTATGGAAACGAAATGATGGGAAACATGATGAGCGGAATGCTCAGTAGTGGCGGACAGGGTGTTGGCGGTTATTTAGGTTCTCGTATGGGCAGCAACATGGGAAGCGGTTACGGCGGCTATCGACGCTAAATTAAATATTTTGGAGAAAATAATGTTGAAAAAGATATCAGTTTTGTTTGTCCTGGTTTTGTTTTGGGGAGAATCTCATGCAGTAGGGCTAGATGCGGCTCAGCTTAACAAGCCAAAAACAGACACTGAAATGACGGCAGAAGTCAAAGACATCATGCGTAGCGTCGACGAAGTAAAACGATTACCTGTGACTGGATTATCGATGGTTAAGGCGGGTGAAAGAACTTTCTTGATAACGGATAACGGTCATTTTGTCGTTGCGGGTAATTTCAAGCTAGTCGATATGTGGCAGGGAAAGGTTATTGGATCGGTATCAGATACCAAAGGCATTGACAAAGTAGACTTGAGGAAAATCGGCCTAAGTCCTGATGAACTGTCTACATTCACCATAGGCAAAGGCAAGAAAGAGGTGACAATATTTTTGGATCCTCAATGCAACTATTGTCACGATCTTATTGTTCAGCTTGAGCCGTTGGGTAAAGAGTACTCATTCAAATTGGTCTTGATCCCTGTTCTCGGAAAAGAATCGGCTGAGATCAGCAAAAAACTGATATGCAATCAAGATAAAGATCAATCTTTGAAGGCTTTGATTGCGAAGGATTATGCCAAGCTGCCAGCGCTGGTTCGTAAAGAAGGGGCATGTGATCTAAAACCTCTGCAGAAAGCAGTTGTAGCTACTAAATTGCTGGATATACAGGGAGTTCCCTTCATCTTCTTGCCATCAAAAAACACGTTTAAAGGTGGCGTTAAATCGTTCAAAACCTTGCTGGAAAAAGACCTTGAGGATGAAATCAATGGTAGATAATCGATACTTAAAATCTATATTTTTGGCTTCGTTTACGGCGCTTTTAAACGGGTGTTCGTACTTGGGGATTGGTCAATCAGACTTTTCCTGTCCAGGTGGAGTTGACGGGGTCCGCTGCATGTCAGCGCGTCAGGTATATCAAGCTACTGAGTCTTCGGATTATGTGAAAACGATATCGGAATCCGATAAACATGAGAACGGAAAACCTGCAATCGTCACCGGTCAAATTAAGAACGGAACAAGCCAGGTTGCGGTGCCAAGTATCGAGCAACCGATTCCCATCAGAACACAAGCCAAGGTAATGCGTATTTGGATGGCGCCTTGGGAAGATGATGATGGTGATCTCCATGCAGATGGGTACTTATACACAGAAATTGAAAGCAGACGCTGGAATCTTGGTGATCGCTTCCGATCACCAGGGACTGCGATATCTCCTTTATCAGTCCAAACACCCTCATCAGTAAAATAGACGAACACCAACTTCAACAAAAAAACCGAACTTCACGTTCGGTTTTTTTTGCTCGTTCGAAAGGCTGGCTGCGTATTCCGATCAAAACCACCACTGATTCCGACTTCAAAACCGCCAGGCATTCCGCTCGCAAAGCCGCCACCGGTTCCGATACAAAACCAGCCAGATTTTGAATGCCTTGGATCGGCCATATCCTGACTGTCAAATTATCTGGCTACAGACTTTGAAATATGGGTAAGCGGACTGTCAAAACTGCCAATGGTAAAGTGAACTCATAGTATTTGGCTCTAAAAAACCTGGCATGGCTTAGACATATAAACCTAACAATAACGCCTGATTCATATTCAGAAGCTTGGATTCTTAGGTCACCTCAAAGAATAAGCGATTCAGAAACTGCACCGCTTATCTTTAATCTATAGTAAAAGTTGATAACTTGCCGGGACTTTTATAACAAACCCTATAAATACATTTTGCCCTGACAATCTTATTTCACTGTATTAAAAACTGCAAACCACTCCTGCAGGTCTATTGACGACAGGCTGAGTAACCCCCAATGCCGTTAAGTTAAGCCTTACCGATACTATTGTCGACGAAAATGGCGCAATTGCCGTGGATGCCAGAGTGGTTATTGAATACCGCAGTCCAGGTCGGGATCGGTATGCACACATGGCAATCTATCCTTATCCGACGCATCTGGTCAGCACTTGGCAACTGAAAGACGGTTCCAACATCACCATCCGCCCGATTCGGCCGGAAGATGATGTTCTGGAACAATCGTTTGTGCGCAATTTGTCGGAAAACTCCCGTTATTTCCGGTTTGTGAACAATATACAGCAACTGAGCCAGACGCAATTGGTTGGTTTTACCCAAATCGACTATAGCCGGGAACTGGCGCTCATCGCGATAGCAAAGCAACAGGGCAAAGACATCGAGCTCGGCATCGCCCGTTACGCCATCAATCCGGAGGGCGAATCCTGTGAATTCGCCATCGTGATTTCCGATGAAATGCAGGGCAAGGGCTTAGGCCATAAGCTGATGTTTGAGTTGATGGCGGCGGCCAGCACAAAAGGCATTAAAATGATGCAGGGCGATGTATCAAGCAATAATGCCAATATGTTACAGTTTGTGGAAAATCTGGGCTTTACCATCGAAAGCAATCTCGGCGATATCACGCTGAAAATTGTCAGCAAGCCATTGTAAGTGAATGATGTGAAAACATTTCGTTAATGAAATGAGGGCGAAGTTCGGATGGATCGAATTTTAACGCTGGCAGCAACCGCTATCGTTGGGTTTTAAACAGGCCGCCTTGCTTATTAATCGTAAGATTTTATGAATTTGAGAGCGTCTGATCCGATTAAAAATCATCTTAAAAATCATCTTCGCATAGAAATCGAAGGCTTGGTTCAAGGTGTCGGTTTTAGGCCGTTTATTGTCAAACTTGCTCGCAAACATCTGCAAACGGGCTGGGTCATTAATACCAGCCAAGGAGTCCGCATTGCCATTGAAGGATTGCGAAATAATCAAAATGCTTTTCTCGACGACCTGAACACCGATAAACCACCGTTTAGTGAAATCATGTCGTTAACGATAACACCGAAAGCGCTTCAAGGTTATGCGGATTTTCAGGTTAGAAAAAGTATAACTGATGGTATAGCCTCCGCTTTCGTCCTTCCCGACATTGCAACCTGTAAAGATTGCCTTCTTGAACTTTTCGATTCCGGCAGTCGTTTCTATCGCTACCCTTTTATCAGTTGCAGTTATTGCGGTCCACGCTATTCCATTATGACGGAACAACCTTATGACCGCATTCGAACATCCATGTCTGGTTTCGAGTTATGCCGGGATTGTCATGATGACTATTATTCGATGGATAACCGCAGGTTTCATGCCCAAACAATCGCTTGTCCGTACTGCGGCCCTTCGCTGCAAATGCTGGATGAAAAAGGTGTGTTAATTGCCGAAAAACAAGATGCATTGAATTATGCGATAGAAAAAATTAAAGCCGGAAAAATAATTGCGTTAAAAAGTATCGGCGGTTTTCAGCTCATTGTGGACGCGTCGAATCAAAAAGCGGTCCAACGGTTAAGACTAAGGAAAAACCGGCCTTATAAGCCTTTTGCCCTGATGGTCAGAAGTTTATCGAAAGCGCATGAATTATGTTTCATCAGCGAAACCGAACAACAAACCTTGTTTTCCAGCGCCGCGCCGATTGTTTTATTGAAGAAGCGAAATGAGGATAGTTCTGCCATTACTCGCTCGGCGGCGCCAGATATCAATCTTCTGGGTATCATGCTGCCTTATTCGCCGTTACACCATCTTTTGCTTTCCGAGTTGGAATCGCCAGTCATTGCTACCAGCGCCAACCGTCAGGACGAACCGATCTGCATAAGGCAAGAAGAAGCGCTGGAAAGGCTGAACGGCATTGCCGATTATTTGTTGACACATAACCGGCCTATAACAAGGCCTTTGGACGATTCAATAGTGCGCGAGATCAACGGTAAAATGACTGCCCTGCGTCGGGCGCGCGGTTATTCATCGTTGCCTTTTAAGTTAAACGGCGATATGAATGGTTTAATCGCGGCCGGTGGGCAGTTAAAAAGCACTCTGGCCTTATCGCATCAGGATAAAGTGATTCTCAGCCAGCACCTAGGCAATCTGGAGTCTGAACTTTCCGAGCGTCAATATGTTTCGACCTTTGCAGATTTGAAACAATTTTATAAAACCAAGCCGGTATCCTTTTTGTACGATAGCCATGATGCTTATTTCAGCAGCCAATATGTTCAAGGCCTTGAGGGGAGGCTTTTACCCGTTCAGCATCACTATGCCCATGCGCTTTCCTGTATGGCGGAACACCAACTGGAACCGCCTGTCTTAGGCATAATCTGGGATGGCACAGGCCTGGGCGACGATAACACCCTTTGGGGCGGGGAGTTTTTACGAATCACGCCGAATGGGTTCGGCCGGTTCGCGCATTTTCGGTCTTTTTCTCTGCCGGGCGGCGTGAAAGCGATTCAGGAGCCGCGCCGCGCGGCATTGGGGTTGTTGTATGAAGCTTTTGGCGATACCATTTCCGAGCAATGCGCATTATCCTTTAACCAGCAAGAACTGAGCATGCTTAAAACCGCTTTAACCAAACAGATCAAT
This sequence comes from Gammaproteobacteria bacterium, assembly GCA_016874115.1. Taxonomy (GTDB): domain Bacteria; phylum Pseudomonadota; class Gammaproteobacteria; order Methylococcales; family Methylomonadaceae; genus Methyloglobulus. The sequence continues at coordinate 19,598 of VGVA01000009.1, read as the reverse complement.
TGTCCAAAGACGACCAGCGCAGGGCGTTTATTCGATGCTGTCGCGGCTATTTTAGGGCTATGCCAGTTCAATACTTATGAGGGGGAGGCGGCCATAAAACTGGAAAATCTCGCCTCCGCCATTTCGACAGAACAACATTATTCCTTTACATTAACCGGCGATAAACCTGTCGTCATCGATTGGCAACCGATGTTAGGCGAAATACTTCAGGATGCCGGTAACCATTCCTTAACCAGGATAGCGGCAAAGTTTCATAATACCTTGGCTGAGATGACAACGGCGGTTGCCAAGCTTGCGCAACAAGAAAAAATTGTCCTGAGCGGCGGCTGTTTTCAGAATGCCGTGTTAGTCGAACAAGTGGTAGCAAAATTACAAGCAGCCGGGTTTCAAGTCTTCTGCCACGAACAGGTGCCGCCCAATGACGGTGGGCTTGCGCTGGGTCAGATTTATGCCGCGAAATATTTAATTCAATAACATGTGCCTGGCAATTCCCGGACAAATTATTGCGATTGATGACCATGCCGATCCGTTAAAACGCACGGGGCAGGTCGATTTTTTCGGAATCAGTAAAGTGGTGAGTCTTGGTTTCGTACCGGAGGCGAAGCTCAACGACTTCGTCATCGTTCATGCGGGCATCGCCCTGTCCCTCATTGACGAAGAAGAGGCGAAGGCAAGTTTTCAAGCTTTCAGCGAATTAGCCAATAGATCGGATTTCGAGTGAAATACCTTAATGAATACAGAGCTCCGGATACAGTTAAACGACTGGCCGACGCCATTTCCGCTTTGACCACCCGGCCTTGGCGCATTATGGAGGTATGCGGCGGGCAAACGCATAGCATCCTCAAATATGGCATCGATCAGTTGTTGCCGGAATACGTGACCTTAATCCACGGCCCGGGCTGTCCCGTCTGTGTCACACCGCTCACGGCCATCGACAAGGCTTTGGCGATGGCTAGGCAACCGGGCGTAATTTTTTGCTCGTTTGGCGACATGCTGCGGGTACCCGGCTCCCGCGAGGATTTGCTGAGCGTGAAAGCCAGAGGCGCGGACATTCGCATCGTCTACTCGCCGCTGGATGCCTTGACGATTGCCCGGCAGAACCTCGATAAGGAGATCGTTTTTTTTGGCGTAGGATTCGAAACGACAGCGCCGGCGACCGCAATAGCCGTATGGCAGTCCAAACAGGATAATTTGTCGAATTTGTCTTTTCTGGTTTGTCATGTTCGTGTCCCGCCTATCGTGGAAGCCTTGCTGGTGTCGACCGAAAATTCAATTAATGGATTTTTGGGTGCCGGACACGTTTGTTCGATCATGGGTTATCAAGAATATTTGCCGATCTGCCATAAACATCGTAAACCGATTGTAATTACCGGTTTTGAACCGGTCGATATTTTGCAAGGCATTTATTTATGCCTCAAGCAATTGGAAGAAAAACGCTATGAAGTCGAAAATCAATATCGCCGCGTCGTTAACCCCAACGGTAACCGGACAGCACAAGCACTGATGCAGAACGTGTTTAAAGTTGTCGATAGCCATTGGCGGGGTCTTGGCAAGATACCTAACAGCGGATTGGCGTTATCCGATGAATACAACGACAGAAACGCCGAACTGCGTTTCGATACCGGCATCGATGTAGTCAGCGAACCGCACAATTGTCAGAGCGGACAGATATTGCAAGGGTTGATAAAACCTCCGCAATGCCCAGAATTCGGAATTCGTTGTACCCCGGAAACGCCGCTCGGCGCGACGATGGTATCCTCGGAAGGCGCATGTGCGGCGTATTATCGTTACCGGCGTCACCCGCATGGCTGAAATCAACCTTAATTGTCCGTTGCCATTGCCGTACGAACAAATTGTCATGGCGCACGGCGGCGGCGGTCGTCTGATGCAGCAATTGCTGGATCGATTGATTCAACCTGTTTTCGATAATCCTATTTTGGCCCAAAAACAAGATAGCGCGGTCATCACCGTAAACAGTGCAAAACTCGCATTCACCACCGATTCTTACGTGATCAAGCCTTTGTTTTTTCCCGGCGGCGACATTGGCAAACTGGCGGTTTGCGGGACCCTGAATGATTTAGCGATGAGCGGCGCGAAGCCGCTTTATCTGAGTTGTTCGCTGATCATTGAAGAAGGATTTCCGCTTGCAGACTTGAAACGGATTTTGCAATCCATGCAGCAATCCGCACAAAAAGCCGGTGTGAAAATCGTGACCGGCGATACCAAGGTCGTGGAGCAAGGCAAAGGCGATGGGCTTTATATCAATACCGCCGGCATCGGTATTATTGAGAGCGCATTGGCTATTTCGCCGCAAAAAATTCACTCCGGCGACAGCATCATCATTAACGGCGATATTGCCAGACATGGAATCGCCATCATGCTGGAACGCGAAAGCATGCAGTTTGATCACCACATTACGAGCGACTGTTCGGATCTTTCGGGCATTGTTCACGGATTGCTTGATTCAGGCGTCCAGGCTCATTGCATGAGGGATCTGACCCGGGGTGGTCTTGCCAGCGTTTTGCTGGAATTGGCCTCCGCGGCGGATTGCCACCTCGAAATCGACGAAACTGCCGTTCCTATTCATGAAGCGGTAAGCAGTGCCTGCGAAATATTAGGCTTCGACCCCCTGTATGTCGCCAATGAAGGTTGTTTCGTCTTGTTTGTCCCGGAACACCAGACTTATCAGGCACTCGAAATTTTACGGCTCGATCCGCTGGGCCAACAGGCCGCTGTGATCGGTAAAGTGATAAGACCAAAGCCGGGCGGGATGGTGACCGTCAAAACGAGTTTCGGGACAAGCCGTGTATTGAATTTGTTAAGCGGAGAACAGTTGCCGAGAATCTGTTGAAAAGCACTCAATCTGTCTCAATACCCGCGGAAAGCCAGTCTGTCCATGCTTTAAAGTTTTCATGGTTAGTGGATGATAGCCGGATGATTTTAATGTTTGGATTAACTCTTCTGGCAAACTCCTCGCAATTTGCAACATCAAAATCCACATAAGGCAGCAGGTCGGTTTTGTTGATGATGAGCAAATCGGCGGCGTGAAACATGTCCGGGTATTTCAGCGGCTTATCATCGCCTTCGGTGACCGACAAAATCACGACCTTATAGGACTCCCCCAAGTCGAACGCCGACGGGCAAACCAGATTGCCGATGTTTTCAATAAACAGCAGACTGCGGTCTTCGATGTTCAGCTGCGTGACGGCTTTCCCGATCATGTCCGCTTCCAGATGGCACAGACGGCCGGTATTGATTTGCAAGGCTTTCACGCCTGCTACCCGGATGCGTTCGGCATCGCGTTCCGTATGTTGGTCGCCTTCGATCACGGCAATGGCAATCCGGTCTTGCATACGCTTGATCGTTTCCACCAGCAAAGTGGTCTTGCCCGCGCCGGGGCTGGACAAAAGATTTAAAACGAGTATTTGATGTTGCCGGAAAAAACTCCGGTTTTGCGCGGCATAAATATCATTCTTGGCGAACAAATCCTGATCGATGTTGAGCAGCCGTTTTTGCCCGCTTGAGTTTAATTCTGCCGCCGGAATGCCGGTGTGATAGCCGCTGGCCGGATTGAAGACATACCGTGGCCTGCCGGTGACCGGTTTCAATTTCGTTTGTCCGGCGGGTTCGCCGCAGCCGCAGATACCGCACATAGCCTTTTCCCCTTTCTGTTAACTTACCAATAAATCGACGATCCGCAGGTCGCGTCCTTGAACGATTTCAGTCAGTGGCGCGCCGCAATAAGCGCAAGGATCGTACAAAAGTTCCATCGTTGTTTGTCCTTTGCATTGTCCGCAAAAACCCAAAGCTGGAATTTCCATGATGATCAGTTCGGCCCGTTCCGCGACGGTGTCTTTCATCACTGCGGCAAATCCGAATCGTAAAGCTTCCGGGTCAACGCAGCTTAGCTTGCCGATGGCCAACGTGACTCTGGCAACATTGCTAAAATGCTGTTCTTGCGCCTGCGCTTCAATAATTTCCCTAAGATTTTCCAGCACCGAAATTTCATGCATATCGCCGTTATTTGTGTTGAATAAGATGACGGAACGGCTGCCGCTGTTCGGCTATTCTCCGCCAGGTTTTTATTTCCGGTTCAGCCAATAGTTCGTTGACTAAAGACTTCGCCGCCAACAGATTTTGCCGGGCAACCGGACTTAAGCCTTCGCCGAGTTCGAATGTTTCGCCCATGATACTCAGCAGAAAACTCGCGGGGGGCGATTGACCATGGATGTCAGTATACACGTCCAACACCGATTGCGGCGTCATTGCGTGACTGGTGTAGCTACGGTCTTTTTCCGGCAGGAGTTCATAAAATTTATAACATATTTCGCCCGGCATTGCAGAATCGGCAAACAGCACCAGTTCACGATCTGCCAAATCCAGTGCGTGTTCAATCTGTAATTGGAAATCGCTCAAGAGTTCGATACCGTCCAGATTAAAATGCCGGGCGATGTAATCCAATAACAATGGTCCCAGGACATCGTCGCCTCGGCCGGGATTGCCGTAACCGAAAATCAACACCGGCTTAGTCATTTATCCGTTCCACTTGACCGTCGCTGTGTTTAGCTATTTTGTCGATTAAATGGCCTTGCGCATCGACTAACTCCAGTTGCAACGGCATTTTGCCGACCGCATGCGTCGCACACGACAGGCACGGGTCGTAAGCGCGGATGGCGACTTCAACGTTGTTCAATAAGGGTTCCGTCAGTTCCCGGCCGGACAGGTATTCCGCCGCCACTTGCCGCACCGACTCGTTCATCGCCTGGTTGTTGCTGGTGGTCGAAACGATCAAATTGGCTTTGGTGACGATGTCGTTATCGTCAATTTGGTAATGATGGAACAAGGTGCCGCGCGGCGCTTCGATGACGCCGATGCCTTCGTAGCGTTTCTCGCCGTGGGCGATTAAATCTTGACCCAAAATATCCGGATCGTGCAGCAGCCTTTGAATACTTTCGGCGCAATGCAGCATTTCGATTAGCCGCGCCCAGTGCGTTGCCAACGTGCTGTGCACCATCGCTTCGACCGCCAGGGATGGTGGGAGTGCGGCAGCGGATAGGGAATTCGCGCCGCCATGCGCCTTGAATTCAGCTCGCTGCGCTTCGGCCAGCGGCGTATCGATGAACTCGCAATTGTTTACACGCGCCAACGGCCCGACCCGGTACCAGCCGTTATCCTTACCCAGTGGAAGCAGGTAGGGAAATTTCATATAGGTCCATGAGCGGACTTCTTCGTGAATAAGGTCATTGTAGTGGCGGTAATCGTAATGATCGACGAGGGTTTCGCCTTTATCATTTTTACACCGGATGCCACCGTGATAAAGCTCCAGCGCACCGTTCGGCTGGATCAACCCCAGATAGTTGGAGCGGATGGTGGCGAATTCGTCGTAATAAGGCAGATTCGAGCAATGGATTTTTTTGACCAGATTAACTGCGGACGTTGACCAATCAATAACCTGATCGATGTCCAGCAACAGATAATCGCGTTCTTCTTTGCTAAGCGCCTTGTTCATGCCGCCGGCAATCGCGCCGCTGCCGTGGATGCGCTTGCCCGAAATCATGCGGATGACCTCCTGGCCGTATTTGCGCAGCTTGACGCCCTGCAGGCCGATGCCGGGATAATCGTTGAGCACGGCAATGATGTTGCGCTTATTGATTTCGCTCTCGAAACCGAACAGCAAATCCGGGCTGGACAGATGGAAAAAATGCAGCGCATGGGATTGCAGCACCTGGCCGAAATGGAGCAGACGACGTAACTTGGTGGCGGTTACCGGCAAATTTTTAGGATCGACGCCGACCAATTGGTCAATGGCCTTGGCCGCCGCCAGATGGTGGCTGACCGGGCAGATGCCGCACAGGCGCTGCACCAGCACCGGCAGTTCCCAGTAGGGACGGCCCTGGATAAACCGTTCGAAACCGCGGAATTCGACGATGTGCAAGCGCGCTTGCCGGACTTTATTGTTCTCGTCGAGCAATAAGGTCACCTTGCCGTGGCCTTCGACCCGCGATACCGGATCGATGGCGATGCGTCTTAGTTTCTCCTGGTTTTGCGCGGTTTCCAAATGCTCGTACATCATTATCCTCTTGACGGCATAACTGCAAGATTAATTCTTGGGCCATACACTCTGACCATCATCCGGAAAAACCACTCAGGCCTTGTCAAAACAATCATTATAGCGATAGGCGCTGTGACCGGAATAGGCATAATATCGGTGATAAATAAAATCAAAAAGCCATAAAAAAGATGTTTTCTTGCCTGCTTCGTCTCTTGTTCGGATACTGCGAATTCCTCACGAACGTAAGGCTTGTCCTGATATAAGGACATGGTTACCTGTTTAAACCAGACAGGTCTGAACAGGACAATAAAAAAACCGATCAAACAGGTCGGTGAGACCGGGCCAAAACCAATAATCAGAAACACGCTAAAAACTGCTAACAATAAGGATTGAGTCTTATTCATAGCCGATGTTTTAATCATAATGTATTAAATCATAAGGCAAAGAGGGTTCCCGGCCTTCCAATAAATCGGTTAGAACCTTCCAGAACACATCGCCCGAAGGCGGGCAGCCGGGCATGAAATAATCGATCTTGACGATTTCATGCACAGGACGGACTTTATCCAGCAGTAACGGCAACTCGACATCGCCCGGAATCTGTGGATTTTCCACGCCGATGCCGTCGAGATAGGATTCGCCCAGGCATTCTTCCAGCGGAATGAAGTTGCGCAGCGCGGGCACACCGCCATTGATCGCGCAAGCGCCGACGGCGACCAGGATTTTGCACTTCCTGCGAAATTCGCGCAGCACGTGCACGTTCTCCGAATTGCACACGCCGCCTTCGATCAGGCCTATGTCGCACTCGCCACAGTGTTCGATGTCGGTCAGCGGCGAGCGGTCGAATTCGACGATTTCCGCAAATTTCGTCAGGCGTTCATCGATATCCAGAAACGACATGTGGCAGCCGAAACAGCCCGCCAGCGATGTCGTGGCGATTCTGATTTTATTGCTCATGGCCGCCCTGCCCGGTGGTTAAACTTACCTTATCGATCGGCTGTTGATCGAACTGACGCTGGCCAATAGGAATTAGGTAGCCGGTGCGTTTAATTAAAATCGCGCCGGTCGGGCAGATATGGGCGGCTTCGTCCGTCACTTCCAGGTCGCTGTCTTTCAGCAAGCCGGTGGGTGCATTAACGATGAGCCGTTTGTTAATCCCCCGGCCGCCGATGTCAAACACATTCTTGCCGTCTTTTTCCCGGCTGGCGCGCACGCAAAGTTCGCAAAAAATACAGCGGTTATGGTCGATGAGCACATCGGGGTGGGAAGCATCGAGCTCACGCTTGGCGAAAAAGTGAGGAAAGTGATTATCGACCATGTTCAAATGATAAGCCACCGCCTGCAACTGGCAATTGCCGCTTTTTTCGCAGCCCGGACACAGATGGTTGCCCTCGACGAACAGCATCTGGGTGATGCGTTTGCGGTCGGCATTGATTTCGCCGGATTCGCTGACGATCTCCTGGTCCTCCTCCGCCGGAAACGTGCAAGCCGAACAGATACGGCCGTTGACTTTCACCGAACACAGCTTGCAACTGCCGTGCGGCGTGTAATCCGGATGGTGGCAAAGATGCGGAATGTAAACGCCTGCCGCGGCAGCAGCTTCGATAATGGTTTCACCGTCCTCGAAAGGAATAATCCGGCCATCGAGAGTAAAGGATTTAGTCATGATGTTCGTCGATTTGCGCCAGATGCGCGGCCTTGTCTGACCGCTTCGCCATGCGCCGGGCGCTTTCCAGCGCGCCGTCCAGATCGAAACCCGGCTCGTAGCTGATCTTTTTCAATTTACTCTGATAGATTTCAGGGTAACGCTCCAAGGTCGATAACACCGGGTTGGCGGCGGTCTGCCCCAGCCCGCAATGGCTGTATTTTTTGACAAGCTGGCAGATTTCCTCCAGCGCAGCGACATCGCCCGCCGAACCATGTCCTTCGATGATTTTGTCCAACTGGTTTTTAAGCAATGATGTGCCGACCCGGCATGGCGTACAAAATCCACAGCTTTCATGGGCGAAGAAATGGCTGAAATTGCGCACGATATCCAAAATATTACGGGAATTGTTGAATATCATGAACGAACCGCCGGTGGCCATATCCTCAAACGCCAGCTTGCGGCCGAATTCCTGATCGGAAATAAATGCGCCGGACGGCCCACCCACCTGCACGCCCAGCACATCGCTGGCGCCGCAATCATCCAGAATGGTTTGAATAGCCGTGCCGAAAGGATATTCATAAATGCCGGGCCGGGCGCAATCACCGCTTATGCTTAAAATCTTCGTGCCCTTGGATTTTTCCGTGCCAATTTTGGCAAACCACTCGCCGCCGTTGACCGCTATCGCGGTCGCGGCAAAGAACGTTTCGACGTTATTGACGACGGTGGGTTTGCCCAGATAACCTCGAGTCACCGGATAAGGCGGACGGTTGCGCGGAATGCCGGGTTTGCCTTCCAGCGACTCGATCAGCGCCGATTCTTCCCCGCAGATATAAGCGCCCGCGCCGAGATGAATTTCAATGTCGAAATTAAAATCCTGGCCAAGAATATGGCTGCCCAACAATCCGGCTTGGCGGCGCCCAGCCAGGATGGTTTGCAGCTTATCGTACAAAAACAAATATTCGCCACGTAAATACAAAAAGCCCTGAGTTGCGCCGGTGATCGCCGCGCAGACGGTCATGCCTTCGAAGACTTGATGGGCATAACTGTTTAGCAAAACCCTGTCCTTGAAGGTGCCGGGCTCACCTTCGTCGGCATTGCAGATCACATAGCGTTGTAGTTGCCGTTGTGTTTCGATATCGCAATACGCCTCTTCTTCCGGGCCTTCATAACACAGGTGCCATTTCCAGCCGGTTGCGTATCCGGCTCCGCCCCTTCCGCGTAACCCGGAACGGTTGATTTCTTCCAAGGTCTCCGGCAAGCCTCGCACAAATGCGGACTTTAAGGCTTCACCAAGCGGTATCCCATTATTCAACAGCAATCCGGGCTTGCGGATATTATCGGCCACCGCGAATAATTCCCGCGGCCATTCCGCTAACGGCTTATCCTGGTTGATTAAATCAACAATAACATCGATACGCGATTTGTTCAGGCGGGTTAACGGAAGACCGTTTATCAATCCCGCCGGACCTTGGTCGCATAAGCCGGTACAGGAGGTATTATCCAGGCTGACCGCGCCGTCATCGCGCGTGCCGCCAATCGGGACCTTTAGCTGCTGGGCCAGATACGCCATCACGTCCTGCTTGCCCAGCATGCGATCGGTAATGGAATCGCTGACGAGCAGCTCATAACGCCCGCGAGGCGCTAAATGCAAAAAACTGTAGAATTCGGCGACGGCAAGGATGTGGGTGCGGGGTATGGACAAGAGCTTGGCTAATTGCTCTATCGCCGCGTCGGGAATATGGTGGTATTCGGCTTGGATTATCCGCAGAATCTGCAATAAATTGACCGGATCGTGGTCGTATCGCTGCGAAATCTTGGTAATTATTTCTTCCATTTTTATTGCGTTGCATCAAAAGATAGGACATTCGCTTATGTTATTAATACGTCCATTAGGCGCTGCTGGCAAGTAAGGAATCGACTTGGTTTGTTATCGCTCAATCCAGACAACCACCTGATCGGCACGATCCTGTCGTGTTTATGGACGCGCTTACCGCTGTTGCGCCAAGCGATGTACACATTGTCTGTAGTCCAACAGCATCTGGACGAACGCCATATCCGCGCAGTTACCTGCGCGGCATCACCGGATTAAACCGCGACCTCACCGTTTAGGATACCGATGCACCGCTGCAAGTTCCCCTGTCGGAGCAATCTTTGTGGCGTTTGTTGATGCTTTTCGGCTTTATGGTTCTTAGTTGGAATTTGTTCAATAAAAATGACCGGTGGATGCAATTATGAGGTAATAAACAATGACACGCGGAATACGGAAAAACAACGATGCGGCCAAAACTGTCGTCCATTTAATTCGCATGATGCCTGCGGTCCAGCAGGTTGCCGAATAAGGTAGCGGCGTTGCCGCGCCCAGAACAATGGCCCAAAAGCCGTATTTTTGAATAAAATTTCGCTGCTCTTCGTTAAATTGACCGTAAAGTTTTTGCACAAATTTTAAATGCGCCAGCCAGCGGCCGATGCACCAGCCCAGCATGCCGGCGATAACCGAAATCAAGCTTAAGATCAGCACATAGGGAAACCAGTTATCCGCCAGATCGCTTTTTGCGACCACAATCAAAAGAATATCCGGTGAGAATGGCGTTACCAAGGTATCTGTTACCAGCAAAATCAAGCATAAGCCTGCAAAACCGATTCGATCCACCACCCAATTTGTCGCAATCCTCATGTCTTCTTCAAACCAATAACCGAGCACGGCCAAGGCCAAGAAGAGAATCGCTAAACCGGCTAATGTTTTAATTAGGTTTTCCTTGATCATGAATTTTCTTCCGTATAGTCGATCATTTCCTTAGCTAGTTGGTTTTAGCCGGCGAATTTTACAGGTTACTAAAATTACCAGGCGTTTATTTCGATTTAATAGGGATTTACCATGCAATTATAATTTATGGCCAGAGATTAATACTCGCCTTATTTGATTTGAAAATAGCAGGCATGATATGGCTAGACAGAGACTAAGAAATCCCTTCCTGACGTTGTCCTTTTCGAATGATTTTCTTGCTTTCCGCACCCTTGATTATTCCCAATTTATCATCCAGCCAGACGATGGCGCCCGTAGGGCAACGTTGAATGGGTATCTGGGTCTGATGGTTCTTAGAATAATCAACGACGGGCAGATTATTGATCATAGAAATCAGGTTATCCGGCGCATCCATGGCGCATTTGCCGCAAGCCGTACAGGCAACCTGGCATTCTTCAAGAATAGCTTCACCTTGTTCCAGGTTTTTGCAGTTGACCCATAGCCGGTGACTGATGGGGTGCAGCGAAAACAAATCCTTGGGGCAGGCTTCGACGCAGTCGCCGCAAGCAGTGCACTTATCAATATCCACCACCGGTAGGCCGAAGGTATTCATGGTGATGGCATTAAAATCGCATACCGCTTCGCAATCGCCATAACCTAAGCAGCCCCAGAAACAACCTTTGCCCCCGCCTGAAACGAGGGAGGCGGCCTGGCAGGACTGGATGCCATGATACCTGGCGCGGTTCAGGGCGACATTGTTGCCGCCGCCACAGGCCAGCCGGGCTACCCGTTTTTCCTCGGCGCCGATTCCGACGCCGAGAAACTTAGCGATGGCTGCGCGCCCCTCATCCGGGCTGACCGAGCATTTGCCGGGCAAGACTTTTCCGCTGACAAGCGCTTCCGCAAAGGGACGGCAACCAGGATAACCGCAGGCCCCGCAATTGGTGTGTGGCAGCATTTGCTCCACGGCATCAATACGAGGGTCTTCGCGTACCTGTAGCTTCTTGTTGGCCACAATCAGGATGAAGGCCAGAAGGAAAGTCAGGCAACCTAATACGGCTAATGCGGTTAGAATGGTCATGAATAATGAGGTTAGCCACGCCCTGGTTCATCAGATTTATGGGAATCTCTAAAAATTATCCGTTCATTGTTCGACAAGCTCACCACGAACGGATAATTGTTTGATTTTATTAGAACACCGTTCGCACTGAGCCTGTCGAAGTGCAATTTTTAGAGATTCCCTTATATGAACTGGCGACTATTAATAAATTATTTCCGCCCACTTTTTACCGGCGACCAATTCCGCTTTCCGGATTTCCCATTTATCTTTTGATCCCATAATGTTGGAGAAAGCTTTGTCCAACATCTTCAGGATCTTCTCGTAACCGGCTACATAAATATAAGTATTGGCGAAAGACAATATGTCGATAATTTCAGCCGACCGCTTCTCAATCGCACTATCCAGCGCAATCGGATCGTTCATGTGCGGACGCGGGCTAAGGGCATGAAAAGCTTCAAAAGTTGCTTGGTCGTAGTAATTGCACAGGTCGCCATCCTTGTCGTTCAGATACAGCAGTTCCAGACCGCTGCGGGCGCCGTAAAACAAACGGATTTTGCCTTGCCAGTTCTTTTCATGCCGGTAAATGTGTTTGACGAAAGCCCGAAACGGCGCGATGCCGGTACCCATGCCGATAAGAATGAGATTGGCGTTTTTATCTTCCGGTATCGCAAAAGGAAGACGGTGCGGGCCGGTGATTATAATGTCATCGCCAACCTTCCGGTCGCACAAATAATTAGATGCTACGCCCTGGTATAATTCACCGCTGAAGTCGTCCACATAGGCGCAGCGTTTCACCAGCATGGTAATAAGAGGCTTCCCGTTTTTTTCGTCCGGCAAGTCCGCCACGCTATAAAGACGGTGGTGCCAGGTATTGCCAAACTCGTCCGTGCTTCTTACCAGGACGCCGAAACTTTGGTCTACCTGGCATGAAAAGTCCTGTTCCGTTGCCAGCACAATTTCCCGGATTTCTTCGCTGCCTGGCGGCGTCAGGCGTTCCGTTTTAGTAACGGTCGCATGGTATTGTTTTTCGGTATTGAAATCAGCTAAATGTGCCATAACGTCATCTTGGTTTCCAATAAGCTTATGATTTTACCTGCCTTTGGTTTTCACAGCCGGTTGTGCAATTACAATTGCCGCAACTGTTTCTGCCGGCCAGGACATCCACATCGGTGAGTAAAGATAAAAATAGTTTTCTCCAGCCATACTGGACAATAACCCAGATAAAGATGAGCGAAACCGTCCCTGCGACGCCGATGAATAATGTCTTCAGCATATCAATTAATTTCTCATCCTCCTAATCCTGCGAAGCCCATGAAAGACAGGGATAAAATTCCCGCTATCAATAGCGTCAGCACCGTACCTTTTGTTACCTCTGGGACTTCGGCAAAATCGAGTTGTTCCCTGAGGCCCGCCATCAGCATCAAAGCCAACGTGAACCCGGCGCCTGCTCCCAGCGCATAAACGATACTTTCAAGAAACCCATAACCCTTATTGGTTTGGAAAAGCACCAGCCCCAGTATCGCACAATTCGTCGTTATTAAAGGCAGGAATATGCCCAAGGCGCGGAATAATGCCGGACTCATTTTTTTAATGAACATTTCCACCAACTGAACCGTGGAAGCAATCACGACGATATAACTGATCAGTTGTAAAAAAGGGGCGCCGACTGCAATTAACAATAAATTAATGCCATAAGCGCAAGTCGCTGCGATAACCATCACAAAGGTCACCGCTCCGCCCATTTTCATAGCGGTTTCTTTTTTGCCGGATACCCCGAGAAAAGGACAGATTCCCAGAAAATAAGCCAATACGAAGTTATTGATCAAACTCGCATTGATGAATATGTGCCAGAATGATTCCGGTTTCATGGCAATGCCTTTCCTCTTTCTTTGTTTTGCTTAGCCCTTTTTACGGCATTAAAGATGAATAGCCAGAGCGCCAGGGTAAAAAAACCGCCCGCGGGCAACATCATGACCACCCATTCCTGAAAACTTGCCGGAAAAACGGCAATGCCGAATAGGCTTCCGTTGCCTAATAACTCCCGTACAGCGCCAAGGCAAAACAAGGCGAAAGTAAAGCCTGCGCCCATGCCCAGGGCGTCCAGCACGGATGTTTCGACGGTGTTTTTAGAGGCAAAAGCCTCCGCCCGGCCAAGTATGAGGCAATTCACGACGATAAGGGAGATAAACGCGCCTAATGCTTTATGCAGTTCGACACTCATGGCTTGAATGGCGTAATCCGCCATGGTGACGAATGTGGCGATGATGAGAATGTAACAGGAAATACGGACCTGCTTTGGAATAACGAACCGCAGAATGGAAACCAGCGTATTTGACATCAATAAAACAAAGGCAGTGGCAAGCCCCATCGCCAAGGCATTTTCAGCCGTGTTGGATACGGCCAGCACCGGGCACATGCCGATGACCTGCACAAAAGTAGGATTTTTCCGCCACAAGCCTTTGAGGAAAATATCGGTAGCAGGGCTTTTTTCTAGAGAATCAAGAAATCCCGTTTTAGTTTTGGCTGGAACGCTCATCGGTTAGTTTTTTTCAAGGTTTGACTTATGTCGATTAATCAAGGGCGCCATCTGACGGGTGCTGTCCGCCAGAATATTTCCGATGGCCCTGGAAGATATCGTGGCGCCGGTAATGCCATCGATTTCCCAAGGATTTTTTTTAGCCCCGTTTTTTACGACGGTAATTTTATGTTTTAGGGTGACGTTATCTTCATTGAGCGAGACATCAAGCGCACGGAAATTTTCCAGAAAATCGGACGATTTTTCGATTTTATCACCCAGCCCCGGCGTTTCCTTGCTTTCCAGCACATGAAAGCCGGTGATGGCCTGTTTCTCCGGATCATAACCGTAAAGAATACGCAAAACCCCGCCGAAGCCGATCCCGCTCGCCTCAACGGCCAGTCCCATTAGCTTTCCATTTTCATCGTAACCGGCATAAAGCAAATGCGGGCTCTTATCTTTGTTATTAACTTCCAAGAGATTGTTGTTTCTATCAACACCGAATGTTTTTTTCGTCACCATGCCCGGTATGACGATTGAAATAGCCTTATTCAATGCCTCGGCTTTCAAATTTTCAATTCTTGGCAGGGTATACTCAAACGTCAGCGCAATCAAACAGGCGCAGACAATACCGATACCCACCATGGCCTTGAGCATTTTCAGGCTGATAGTTGGTTCCGTGGTATCGGCTTGAGACATGGTCTGCATCTGCATTTTACCTTTTGCCGGTTCCGTAAACCCGGGGTTTAATAAGGTTGTCGATGTGGGGAGAGATGGCGTTGCCGAGCAAGACGGCATACATCACGCCCTCGGGCAGTCCTCCCCAAATCCGGATGACAACAACCAAAAGCCCTATGATGGCGCCATAAACCCAATTGCCAAGCGGCGTGACCGGAGACGCCACCAGGTCTGTAGCCATGAAGACAGCGCCGAGCATCAATCCGCCCGAAAAGAGCATGAACAAAGGCGTTGGATAAAGCTCGCTATTGATTAGGTTTAATAAGCCGCAGAAGGCGAATACCGTCAACAGGATAGATGCCGGGATACGCCAGTTCATCATGTTCCGGGCAATAAGGTATAGACCGCCCAGGATAATAAGCACTGCGCAGGTTTCGCCTGTTGAACCGCTAATCAAGCCCAGCGCCAACTCCGGGATTGCAGTCGCCTGGTGGCTGAATTTGAAGGCCGCCAAGGGTGTCGCTCCCGTGAAACCATCCAAAGCGGGTTCCATGAAAGGCAAGGTAAAGGTAGCCACGGAATAGGTTGAAAAACGATCTGGCAGGAAGGCCGGATACCAGGTGGTGATGGCTACCGGAAAAGCAGCCTGCAAAAACGCCCGGCCGACCAAGGCCGGGTTGAACACATTGCAGCCCAGGCCGCCGAAAATAAATTTTCCCAGCGTAATTGAAATAACGCCACCTAAAAAAGCCATCCATAACGGGAAATTGGGTGGCAACGTCATTCCCAGTAGCAAGCCTGTGATAACCGCCGACCAATCGGACACCGTGCTTTCCTTATTGCTAAAACGGCACAAAAAGTGTTCGGTGAGAACGGCGGAAACGGTTGTTGTTATCAGTAAAAACAAGGCGCTCAGGCCAAACGCATACACGCCAAAAAAAGCAGCGGGCAGCAACGCCCAAACCACATTCCGCATGATGTCAGCCGTGCTGACGCCTTGAACGGCATGGGGGGAGGTGCTGATATTGAGTGTTTTATTCAACATGAAAAATGCTGTTCTTAACAACTGTAAATTAAACCACCTTAATTAACATTATTTGCTGCTTCTTTTTACCATACTTACTAAGTAATTGATGCCTTACGTTTTCTCACCCTATTTTTCGATAACCTGAAATATTGCACCAGCGGAATGTTTGAGGGGCACATATAGGCGCATGACCCGCATTCAAAACAGTCCATCAGATGGTATTTTTCCGCCATTTCATCGTGAGCTCCGGCTTTCGCCAGGATTCCCAGTTTCGAGGGATTCAAAAAAATAGGACAAGCGTCCAGGCAGGCGCCGCATTTGATGCAGGGATAGATATTTTCTTTCCGCCTTATTTCTGTTTCCGGGAAAACCAGAATACCGGAAGTGCCTTTCGTAACCGAAATATCCAGGTTGGCAACGGCTGTGCCCATCATGGGGCCGCCCAGATAAACTTCGCTGATATTTTCTGCCGTTCCAACCTGCTCCAACACGAAACGCAACGGCGTTCCGATAGGGATCAGATAATTCCCCTTTTGCTTTACACCCGGCCCGGTAATGGTGATGACGCGTTCCTGAATACCCTGGCCATGGGGCAGCAGCCGCCCGATTTCCGCGGTCGTGGCCACATTGATAACCACAGCGCCGATATCAATGGGAAGACCGCCTGACGGAACTTCCTTGCCCAGCAGGGTAGACACCAACATCTTTTCAGCGCCTTGCGGGTATTTAACCGGCAGGATCTGAACTTTTATGGGCGCCTCCCTCGGTACCTTTCCGGCCAAGTGATTAGCCGCGTTTTGTTTATTGGCTTCAACGGCGATGATAACCCGTTGGGCGCCGGTCACTTTCTGTAAGTATTGAATACCGAGGAAAATGTCGTCCGCCTGCTCTAACATGACCCGGTGGTCGGTGGTCAGGTAGGGCTCGCATTCGACGCCGTTAATGATTAATACCTCACAGCGTTTACCTTCGGGAATTTTCAATTTGACATGGGTAGGGAACGCCGCGCCGCCCAAGCCCACGATGCCGGCATCCTGAATGCCTTGTAGAATTTCTTCCGGCGTGGCGGATTCCACTTGGATACCTTTGCCTTCCGGCACTTCCTGGCTGGAGGATGGGAATGACTCCAAGTAAATCCCTGGTACCTTTTTGCCTGAAATCGTGGGGACATAACCCATTTTCCGGATGGTGCCGGATACGGGTGCATGCAAAGGCACCGACACAAAGCCGCCGGCTTTCGCCAACAACTGACCCCGGACAACTTCTTGACCCTCGCTCACTATGATCTGGGATGGGATGCCGGTATGTTGTAAGGTAGGTAAGATAATTAATGGCGCGAAAGGGAATTGCCGTATTGGCAAGTCTTTGGTCTCGTTTTTATGCTCCGCCGGATGAATGCCGTGCTTAAAAGAATTTTGAAGAAAGTTAAAGAATCCCATTTTCGTACCATATCATTCGTTAGGCCTTGTATAGTTTAAGCCAGGCCGGGGTGTATCCACGGGGCATAACGAGGAACAAACCCCAACGGGCAAAGGCCATTTTTGTTGGGGTTCACAAGTTTACCTCGACAGGCTTGCGGTGACCGGCGGTCATTAAAGCCCAAGCAATGAAAAGCTCTATATGCACCATAAAATTAATGCGGTACATGACTGTCCAGAGTGCTGCCGCAAAATTTACAAAAATTGGCGTCAAAGTCATGGTCCACAGCGCCGCAGCTTGGGCAAGCGTAATTGTGGACTCGCTGCGATCTGCTGCTTTTAATCAGCTCCGCGCTATAAATACCGGTGGGTACTGCAATGATGCCGTAACCCATAATCATAATGACCGCCGCAATCATCTGGCCAAGCGGGGTTTGGGGCGCTATGTCGCCATATCCAACGGTCGTAACGGTTACAATAGCCCAGTAGACGCTTTTGGGAATACTGGTAAAGCCTGCTTCCGGGCCCTCAACGATGTACATCAGAGACCCGAAGACCACAACCAAGGTTACGACTGCATACATAAATATCAAGATTTTCTGTACGCTATTGGCCAGTGATTCCATCAAAATATCCGCCTGCTGCAAATATTCGGTCAGCTTCAATATCCGGAAAATCCTCAGCAACCGGAGCACCCGCAAAGTCAGCATGTAATGCACGCCGGGCAACAGTAGCGCCAGATAGGTAGGCAGGATCGACAGGATATCGATAATGCCGAAACAGCTGCGGGCATAAAGCCAGGGTTTGCGCACCGCAATCAACCGTAACAGGTATTCAACGGTAAACAACACCGTAAAACACCACTCGGCGAAAAACAGTTCTTGCGAATAAAGCCTTTGCATGGATTCCACGCTGTCAAGCATGACCGTGACTATACTGAAAAATATCAGGATAATCAGCGCAATATCAAAAGCGCGCCCGGCGCGTGTTTCCGAACCGAAAATCACTTGGTTCAAGGTTTCCCGCCATGCCGGTAATGCCTGGCCCGGTTGTAAAGGTGAGTTTTAGCAAGTTTGTTTCTGGGCATAATACAGTAAGGTGGGCAGGATGATTAAAGACGCGAAAAGGAATTGCCGGATCGGCAAGACTTTGGTCTCGTTTTTATGTTCCGGCGGATGAATGCCGCGCTTAAAAGGATAGTGATTGAAATTAAAGAATCCCATGTTCATCGGGCGCACCTGGATTATACTTTTCGCACTTCAAATTTCGGCATTATACTCCCTCTCCCAATGTGGGAGAGGGCTGGGGTGAGGGTTTAATAAAATAGAAATTTGATGTGCGAACACTATATATCCACTATTACCCGGTAAAACATGGTTTGGTAGAAGCAAGTAAAAGACTTACCCGAGGGCATAAAGGCCTTACTCAACATTCCACCACTGAGTACGGCGAGGGGTTTATCCCCTTGGTTGGGGCGGTTGTGTAAGGGATTTATATGAGTTTGAATAATTCGGCATGAAGACATACGGCGCACTGCCCGTTGGTTAGTGCGCCTGGCCTTAGATCAATCATCGGATGGCTTGTCCCGTAGCAGCGTTCCAAATGACAGTGCCTGTGACATCAGGTTATCCCCGGTGATTGCAAGGAATGGTCTGACCGGGCAACCGGCGGTATCTAATGCCCTTGCTACCCAGACATTGCAGGTCCTGAACAAGTGGTAAGTTTCATGAGACCTGTAAAACTGACTGGTCCCATAGAGCCCCACGCCTAATGGCGCTGGGTTGCCAACCGGATCCCTCACATAACTTGCCGCAATATAACGGATCATGCGCTGAAATCCGGCGTCTGACAGCCGAACGCTAATAATCTCGCTATGAGGAAAATGGGATACTACGGGGTCATTGAAAGCAACAATGTGCAAGACGCTTGGCGTAGGCAACAATACCGCTTTAAGGGCATTTTCCAAATCAGGAATCGGCATTTGGTAGAAATCCCTGTCGCCCCACCCGATTTCAAGATAGTCGGTGTTGGAAAATTCCTTATGAACCAGCCGGACATCATCGGGTATATCGATCCTGTTAACAACGATACCGACGTGCCAGCCGTGACTGACTAAATAGATTAATTTAGCCGGTTCCCTTGCGTCTAGGGAACAAGCCCCCTTGATCGAAGTTGCACACCCGCTGCAAAGGATTGTTAAGGTCAGTACGCAAAGGAGAAGAAGCCGGTTAATTATGTCGCTCATCATGAAGAAATATGAATAAGGCCATAAGGCGCAATCGAATAGGGCGTCAATAGGCGAAGCCGTATTGCGCCGTATGTTAAAATAATTTGCGGGGTGGACGGTTAGCTCCACCTGCCACAACCATTAGTAATCACCGCCAGACATCTCCGCTAGTAAGATCAGTTTCAGTCACCGCACCGGTACAAACTGCCTGGTCAATCAATCGACGAAACAGC
>VGVA01000008.1 GCA_016874115.1 Gammaproteobacteria bacterium | reverse complement strand
TGACGAGTGGGATAAACGGGCTCTTCGATCGTGTTGAGGTGTTTACGAATCGTGGGACGGGATAATTTGAACTGCTTCGCCAAGTCGCTGATGGTAACTTTCTCAACGAAATGCAGTCGCCTGATTTCGGGTATGACATCCATTTTTATCACTCCAGGTTTCTCCGGCAAAAAGCCGGTCATTGAACTACCTGGGGTGGAAACTTTTCAACGCTCTTTTCCCCAGGACCCTGGAAAGTTTTGCACGCTGATTAACAGTAATCTGGAAACAAATCCACTGACTTTTAGCAAAGGTAAGTTATATCAGGTATGGGGCAAATTCATTCTTGTGATACTGATAGTTTGCTCAACAATGTTGGGCTTATAAGTTTCGGACGGAGTTTATAGCATGGACCGGTGTGTTTTAGCAGAATGCTCATCGTCCTTAAACTATTTTTATGCTGATTTTTCTATGTTTGCAAGTGCCTGATTGCCTGCGAACAGGTGATCAGGCACTTCAAATTGACATATAGTCAGACAATCGGTTGGATTGCCGCCTGTCTTAGATGAAACGTTTTAGATGGTCCACCCTTTAAACTTCGCAGCGCTGAGTGGTGCCACAACAATCGGCCATGTTACCGCCGTGTTTGGCGCAATGCTCCGTACCGCAGTTATGTGCGGCCATGCCTTCATGCTTTGAACAATTTTCTGTCGCGCAGCTTTTCGCAGCCATCGCTAAATGTTTATCGCAGTGCGGCGTATCACAGACATGTGCTTTAGTCATTGTATCCGGTGCACAGTGCTTAGCACAGGCTTGGTCTTTTTCGCCTGGATGCAGAGCACAATGCTTGGCACAATCATGTGCGGCGTCGGTTTTATGGATATCACAGTGCTGGGGTTGACTAGTTTCCGCCCATGCCCAGGTGGACACGAACGAGATAAACAGCGCAAATGTCAGCACTAAAAATTGAATTTTCATAACAATTTCTCCCTTTTGACTACAGGAGACTTCAACCTACTCTAAATCACTATTTATGTCAAGTTAAATATATTTAACTGGATTAAATGATGATCAACCCATTGGTGCGGTTGAATTTGATGCCTTTTTTAGTTTGTGTATTTCAAGTCTGCCTGGTCCAAGAATTCCTGTCACCATTAGCATCTCCATCCAGCACTGCCATGGCTTCCTCACTGCTGACGGTTGTTTTCGTACTGTTGTCCAGTAGATAAGCCGCCAGACGCTCAATGGCTTTCCAATGATGAGGCGATTCGATGAACTGAAACGGTTTATTAAAAAGCTCCGTCAATTTGGCTTCATGCAGATTGCTATCTGAAATCAAATGCGCCAGATAGTCATTAACCTTGTCCAGATCGGACTGACCGCCATAGTAGTGGAGAGCATGAACAGTGATAAGATTTTTAGTAAAACATTCATTATCACGAAGCGCGACATACCTGGCTGTCAAACGGCTTTGAAAAGTTTCCACTAAAGAGCGCCGAATAGTTTCCAGACAAACTGTAAGGCTATAGGTTTTCTACCGCCTTTTTGCGTTGCTTAAATCGAAAGGAATCGTTGCCGGTTTCCAGGATATCGCAATGATGGGTAATCCTGTCGAGTAGTGCGGTGGTCATTTTGGCATCCCCAAAGACCTGCACCCATTCGCCAAAACTTAAATTAGCGGTGACTGTCCGGCGGGCTTTTATCGATTTCGCTTCCTCTCAATCTCTTTTTCAGCATCGGTGATTTCCGGGAATACATTGGTATTGTCCAGCCTGGCGTTGTAGCCCTTTAAGGGATCAATTTTGGGGTTGGTCTTCAGGCGTTGAGCTTGTGATATTTGGGTGCGTTCTGGATAAAGCGGCTTGGGTTTCGGGAATGGTTTAACGGGCACCCTGGGCCGTTGGGTGACGGCGCTATTAACGGGTCTTCTGACGGGTCTAAATGACCGGTGATGAGACGGTCTATACGCTTCGTTTACATCTGAAATTGAATGGGCCATCAAACTTTGCCAAATGATTTCCGTCATCATTAACGTCAGTTCGTACAGCTCGTCATCGCTGAGTAGTTCTTGGATCTTCATCGTGGTTCTCCTTCAATATATTTATCCGGTCTGACTGAAAACCATCAAAAAACCACTATTTCAGGCCCTTTTTGTCTGACTTTGCTAAATAAAAGTAAGCAATAAAAGAATAGGCAATCGAACAGGCTAAACGGCGAAAGGTAGTGGTTCCTCAAATACCAATAGGCAAACACTTCAGATAAGAACTTGCACCGGTGAAATGATGAGGTGCCCCGAGATACGGAATGTGCTTCGCGTAGAGGGAACAACTGGGCTGAAGCAGTGACTTTACCGACTACCCACACCGCGTGTTGTGGATGCTGATTGGATACGCCTTCTGTAAAACCAATTTCGGTAATTTGAATATCATGAAAAGGCTAAAAGACTGGGTAATTCCCAGACGTAATAGGGCTACGACTAGAGTGTTTTCCTATTGCCACCGTTGGAACGTAAGAAACAAAAAGCGCACTTCGAGGTAACGGCCAACCGCCTCTGTAATCAGTGTCACTCTAGGTAATGAAGTCAACTCAGATGAAATTATGTTTTTGCTCCCAATTTGGGGGCAAAAATCCAGTAAATCGTAATCTAGATGAAGATTAGCCACAGGCAATATCCTCCTGAATATAAACGATAGTAGCCCTGGCAGTTTTGAAGCATGAAAGCAAAAAAAAATGAATCTGAAATCAGACTGGAAAAGAAAAAGCGGTGCTGACCGATAGGGAAGCACCAGTGAGCGTCAGCTCACTTCCATCGTGTAGCATCTACGGTTAAATCTGACCGTAAAAAGCATTGCCCCCCAATGGAAAGTTGCGTCCAAAATCCATCGCTAGCGGTTTGTCGGTAAAACCGACTAAAGGTGCTACGGGTTTGAGTCATCCAATGATAAATACCTGGGTAAGACAGGAGAAAATCATGAAACCAAGCACACACAAGACCTATGGCATTATGCGTTCCTATCGAATGAGCCATTCATTAGCCCACAGCCTTTATGCCTCAGCCAGAAGCCGAAACTTATCGGAAAGCGAATTTGTCAGAATGATATTGATGGATGCTATGGAGAGGTTTTAGACATCATCAACCAAAATTTTATGGACAGAGGCTTTATGAAAAGAGTACATTTGTTACTGAAATAGGAACAACCCCAAGGAAACAATTTTAAACTGTTCCCCGACCTGTTCCCGTTGAAAAATACTAGCAGAAAACATCTTGTATATCATAAAGTTGGACGCCAAATGGATTCCGGCCCTCGTACCAAAGACAAAACAAGGACTCAGCTTCTGCTCAGTCCTTTTTTTGTGCCTTCTCGTTGTGTTTTTATAACGTAACTTCTTTTTTCCGCTTTCTTTTGCAGCCGTTAACCGCACTTGCTTTCCCCGCAATTCAGGCACGTCATGCAACCGTCCATCAGCACCATTGCCTTGGTGCTGCATTTAGTGCACAGCACGGCTTTATCGGGGAAGCCCGTTTCACCACTTTCACCGTGTTGCACTTCAAATTCCTTGCGCTTATCCGCTAGAAATTGTATCTGGTGCGCGCTCATCGCTTGCGGTTTAATCATGCCGATGTGTTTTAAGTGCGACTCAATCGCATGACCGATTTCCGCCACCAGCGAGGGCATGTATACCCCGCCTTTCTTGAAATACCCGCCACGCGGATCGAACACTGCCTTCATCTCTTCCACCAAAAAGCAAGCGTCGCCGCCCTTGCGGAACACGGCGGAGATAACCCGTGTTAACGCCAGCACCCACTGGAAATGTTCCATGTTCTTAGAGTTGATAAAGATCTCATACGGACGGCGTTCCTCATGTTCCGTTCCAGCATTCAGAATCATGTCGTTAATCGTGATATACAAGGCGTGTTCCGACTGCGGCGTTTTAATCTTGTATGTCGAGCCAAGCAACACTTCTGGTCGCTCGACATTTTCGTGCATACTCTCAACGCTAAGGTTATCCGCTTGAACTTGGCTTTCGGCAGTTTTGGCTTCTGCTACAACCTTATCTTCCGGTGTCAGCACCTTATAGCCGACGATATTTTTGCTGATTTTGTGGGTCATGGTTGGACTCCTTTGGTTTGTTTATATTTTATAACCGTTCGTAGTGAGCTTGTCGAACCATGAACGATACTTGATTTTGTATAGTTATTAATGCAAATTTTTTAATGCCGGTTCCCGCACCGGCAGGCGTGATACTTTTCTTTGCGCGGACAAAGAAAAGTATCCAAAAGAAATCCGCCCGATGCCGCTTCATCCTGCGCTCCGTCGATTTTATCGAGGTTTGTACCCACAAGGCATAAACCAGAAAGGACATCCTTGTCCTTCTGGCAAATTGCGGCATCCCTGCCGCACCCCTTCGGGCTATTCCCGACAAAACCGCCAGTGCTCGGCGCGGCATAACGGGGAAAAGACACCTTGGCATCCGTAGGTTCGATTAGCGTAGCGTAATCTACGGGATTTATGAGTTTTTGCTAGAAACTATTGTTTTTAAAAACTCTGTAACTTTTTCCAATCCACCTTTTTCTTGTAAAGCTTTATCAACCAACTCGTGAACAGGTGACGAAGGTTCTGAAATAGATAGCATTCTTGTTGGTGCTGCACCAAAATTCTTGATCGCAGTTTCCCTGAGTAATTTAATCATTTCTAAGTCTTCACCCATTTCTCTCTTATAACCAACAAAAGCAAGAGCAGATGCTTCTTTGAAGGCATAATCTTCGATTAATCTCATCGTGTGTCCGTATTGCCTCGCCACAAACCATGTAAACCAAATCGCTGGCCCTGTAAGCAGTATGCGTACAAGGACACCCCATGAGTCCATGGTTCCATCCGCCTTAATTAAAGGAACTAAGTTAATGAAACCAGTAGTGGTCAAAAATATTCCAATAATTAAAATTCCTATTCCAAAAAAGAAGAAACCAATCCAATATTTTTGGCTATTTTCAAGGTTTTCTCGGCGCGCTGCAAAAGATGCAGCTAAGCCGACCTTGCTTGAGCCTTCGAGAACATCGTTTGCAGCTTCATGAAGAGAATTAATTTTCTCAAACAACTCTTGTTGTTTTGTTTGCCCAGCTTCAAGTTTAGAAAGTAAATCTTGAACATTATCTTTATTTGTTAAGGCTAATGATGAACTACTCTCAGCATTAGTTTTCGCGTTTGCCGCTTCTCGTTCGTAACCCTGAATAACCTGTAAAATATTTTTTGCTGTATTATCAGCTTCATTAGCACGACTTATTGAATTATTAATCAATTCGATTGAATCTGATATCCGTTTATATAAGTCCTCGGTAGCCTCTATCTTTCCATATACATCAGAATTTTTGACCCAATTTCCATAATATTCAGTAAGTCTCGGTGTAATAAGCCACACAATTGAAGAGCGAATCGACCAGATGTAGCCGACTAATTGTTCCAAATAACTCTGCGGACTAGCAATTGAATTAACAATAGCCGAGGGAATCTGACCACAAACATTGATAATGTTTTGCTGATGTACAGCAAGTAATACTGGATCAATATCCTCACAACTGGAAACGGCTCGGACAATTCCAATAATTTCTCTCAACGATGTAGTTAGCTCTTTAACTGTAAAAACAGCATTTTGATATGTGAAAGTTGCAGGTAATTTGGGATACATTTCTTCCCATTGCTGCAACGCACTGTCTAGCATACTAATTTGAGATTCCCATTGTGGCCTCATTTAATGACCTTGCATCTTTATCATTAGAAATTTTGTTACTAGCTCGTAGTATGTACCGAGAAACAAACCGCATCGTTCGCGATTCATGCGCTTCACTTTGTACAGCACATCCTACATTTTTTTAAATTTCACTGCTTAGGGACAGGGTTTGAATCCCTGTACTACTGTTGCCTTTGCCCAATCTTTGTACCCTTTCCCGTTTTGCCACGCCGAGCATCGGAGCATTTATCGGGAATAGCCCGTTAGGGTCACGGCAGGGATGCCGTGAATTGTCAAAGGGACAGGAGTCCCTTTTGACCACCCCTGATAAATGCGAGAAGCGCAGGAAATAAGCGGCATCCGGGCGGCCTTTCTTTTGGTTTCTTTTCTTTGGCCGCGCCCAAAGAAAAGAAACCCGCCTGCCGGTGCGGGAACCGGCTTTAATTCAATGTGTTCATCCTTCGACAAGCTCAGGACGAACGGTAGTTAATAAAAAGCGACATATTAAAATCATCAAAACTTCCCATAATACCCCTCCTTCAACGCATCAAATAAATTCGCCGCGGTGTGGATTTCGCCGTCGTATTCGATTTCTTCATTGCCTTTGAATTCCACGACGTGGCCGTCTTCCAGGGTGAATTGGTAGGTGGTGTTTTCCAGGTCTTTGTCTTTGACCAGTACACCTTGGAATGCCGCCGGGTTGAAGCGGAAGGTGGTGCAGCCTTTCAGGCCTTTTTCGTAGGCGTAGGCGTAGATGGACTTAAAGTCTTCGTAGGGGTAGTCGGTCGGTACGTTGGCGGTTTTGGAGATGGATGAGTCAATCCACTTTTGCGCGGCGGCCTGGATGTCAACGTGTTGTTTGGGCGTTATGTCGTCGGCAGCGATGAAATAGTCGGGCAGTTGAAGTGCAGGTTCCTCGCTGTAAGGCATGGCCTTGGGGTTAACCATCTCGCGGTAGGCCAGGAGTTCAAAGGAGTAGACATCGACCTTTTCCTTGGATTTTTTGCCGGCGCGGATGACATTGCGCGAGTAGTGGTGGGCGAAACTCGGTTCGATGCCGTTGCTGGCGTTGTTGGCGAGCGATAAGGAGATAGTGCCGGTCGGCGCGATGGAGCTGTGGTGGGTGAAACGCGCACCGGTTTCGGCCAATTCGGCGACCAGCGCAGGCTCGATCTGCGCGACTTGTTGCATGTAGCGACTGTATTTGGCGTGTAGAATTTTGCCAGATACCTTGTCGCCAATCTTATAACCATCCGCCAGCATTTCCGGGCGTTTGTGCAGCATCTCGCCGGTCACGGTGTATTCCTGTACCATCACTGGCGCAGGACCTTTTTCTTTGGCGAGCGACAAGGCTTCCTTCCAGCCTTCCACCGCCAGCACTTTGGTAACTTCCTCGGTGAAATCAACGGAAGGCTGGTCGCCGTACTTCATGCCGAGCATGGTGACTGTGGAACCCAACCCCAGATAACCCATGCCGTGACGGCGTTTGCTGAGGATTTCGTCGCGCTGTTGTTGCAGCGGCAAGCCATTGATTTCGACCACGTTATCCAACATGCGGGTAAAGATGCGGATGGTTTTGCGGTAAGTATCCCAATCGAAGCTGGCATCTTTGGTGAACGGCTTTTGCACGAAGCGGGTGAGATTAATAGAGCCTAATAAGCAACTGCCATAAGGCGGCAAGGGCTGCTCGCCGCAGGGATTCGTCGCCCTGATATTTTCGCAAAACCAGTTGTTGTTCATCTCATTAACTTTGTCGATCAGGATGAAGCCCGGTTCGGCGTAGTCGTAGGTGGAACTCATGATGATGTCCCAAAGCCTACGTGCCGGAATATTTTTGCTGATTTTGCAGGCGACCAGACCGTCATTATTGACGATATAACCGGTTTTGACTGGATGTTCGCGCCAGACGATGAGCTTATCATCGGTCAAATCCAACTTATCGGCCTTGGCTTCTTTCTCGGTGACGGGAAACGACAACGCCCAGGGCTGGTCGTTCTTCACCGCGTCCATGAATTCGGTGGTGATTAATAAAGATAGGTTAAACTGGCGCAAGCGGCCGTCTTCGCGCTTGGCACGGATAAATTCGACGACATCGGGATGACCGATGTCGAAGGTTGCCATCTGCGCCCCGCGCCGCCCACCCGCAGACGAGACGGTAAAGCACATCTTGTCGTAGATGTCCATGAAGGATAAAGGCCCGGAGGTATACGCGCCCGCGCCACTGACATAAGCATCTTTTGGTCGCAGGGTGGAAAATTCGTAACCGATGCCGCAGCCTGCCTTCAACGTTAAACCGGCTTCATGAACCTTGCCCAAAATGTCGTTCATGGAATCTTCAATCGTGCCGGACACTGTGCAATTAATGGTGGAGGTGGCGGGCTTATGTTCCTGTGCGCCAGCGTTGGAAATGATGCGTCCAGCCGGAATCACGCCTTGTCTTAGCGCCCATAGAAAATCTTTATAGCATTGCTCCTGCTTTGCCTTGCCTTCTTCCACTTCCGACAACGCTTTTGCCACCCGCTGGTAGGTTTCGTCCATGGTTTTATCCAAGGCCTCGCCTTGTTTGGTTTTCAGTCGGTACTTGGTGTCCCAGATATCGACGGACGCATCCTGAAATGGTATTTCGGTGACGTTGCTGGGAATGGCGTGAAGTTGTGCTGGCATGGTTTCGCTCCCGGTGTAATAAACTTATGTGACAACAGGCTTATTAATAAGACCAAAGCCCGTTAACCGTTTCCTGGTTTAACAGGCGTAGCGCCTGTTAAAGTCTGTACCGGACAACCCTTAAGATTAATTCCGATATATTGTGATTTTATGAAACTATAGCACAATATATTGTGCTTGTTGAGCAAAAAATAATTTTTTTATAAGCGTTTGTTTCTATTGCATTGTTCACCGGATTCCTGGACAACCCAGTCAGTGCGGATGCCCAAATGAGAAATCATCTAACATGCATGCTTAGTTATTAACCGATTAATTTATCAAAAATCCGCCGCTCTGATACTGCCACATGGCATAGTATTTGCTCTTATTGGACAGCAATTGTTGATGCGTTCCCATCTCGATAATGCGCCCCTGTTCCAGCACCACAATGCGATCCATGCTTAATATCGTTGACAGGCGGTGCGCAATCACAATGGCAGTCTTGTTATTAATAAGATTGAAAATGGCCGTTTGGATTTGCTGTTCGGTTAATGAATCGAGTGCGCTGGTCGCTTCGTCCAGAATCACGATTGGCGCATCCTCAAGAAAAGCTCTGGCAATCGCGATACGCTGTTTTTCGCCGCCGGACAATTTAACGCCGCGTTCGCCGACCAGGGTATCGAATTTATCCGGTAATTGATTAATAAACTCCCAACAGCAGGATTTTTGCGCAGCGGCCAATAATTGCTCATCATTAATAGCCGCACCCAAAGTAATGTTGTCCCTAATGGTGCGGTGAAACAGATCAGGCTGCTGCGGCACCATGGAAATCTGCCTGCGCAGAGATGTCAGCGTGAAAGCCTTAGCGTCAATACCGTCAAAGCAAATCTGTCCGTGTTGCGGTTCTAAAAAACGAAAAAGCAATTTGGTTAATGTCGATTTACCCGAACCCGATTGCCCAACCAAAGCGATTTTCTCACCTGCTTGGATGTCCAGATTAAAGTGATCGAATAACCACCGCTGTTCCAATTGTTGGGCATGGTAGGTAAAACTAAGATTAATGAATTTGATCTCACCTTGTATGATGTTAATCGGTCTGGCGTTTGGCGTATCAATCTCTAAGTCGCTTTTGCGGATAATTTCCGCCATTTCGGCGGCATCGGCCAGCGCGGTAAAAAAATTCCGGAAATAACGGCCGAATTCCCACAAGCGCTGGATCAAAATAATCATGATCGATTGAAATAATACGAACTCCCCCACTTCAAAAACGCCAGCCTGCCATTTATTAATCATCAGGTAAATCAGCAACAGTTCAATACCGAAGGTCATGACGCCTTGCACGGCAAAAGAGATAAAAATCAGCAACCAAGCCAGTTTTTTGCGCCGGTAAACCGTATCCGACGCTTGATTAATGCGGTTTTGTTCGTTTTGCTCCAGTGCGAAAGTCTTGACGATACTTATATTGCTGATGGCGTCCGAATATGCCCCACCAACCCTGCTGTCGCCTTCCGCCACAGCTTTATCGAAACGCAGTTTCCAGATTGAATACAGAATGTTCCAACTCAGGAGCAGCGCCACCCAGAGTAAAAAATACAAAGCAAACTGGCGATGATGCTGATAAAACACACTGAATGAAATGGAAATCATCAATAGATTCATATAAAACTGGAACAGAAACCAGTCCATAATAATTTCAAAAGAACGGGAAAACCGGCTGGCCTGCTTAATTAAACTTCCGGAATAGTTATTCTCAAAAAAAGTGTATTTCTGCTTTTTTAAAACCTCAAAGCAGCGTTTCTCCAGCAAGTTAACGCCGCCGCCATCCAACGGCACAATCGCCAGTTCCAAAAACCGCCACGAACACCAGATACCCGCATAAACCAGCGCCAGTTGCTGCAAATTAGTTAATAGACTGTTTAACGTGCTTTCCGAATAATTGGCTGCCAGACCGTTGGCGATAGACTTGTAATAAACCGGCGCCAGCAAATCCAGGCTGGTCGCACCGGCCAACGCCACTAACGCCAGCAAAAAATATCCTTTCTTCTGCCAAACGACGTGGGCGTATTCCTTAAATATAATGTCCATAATTTTTAATTAATGATGATGCTCTCTTCAACGTTTCTTAAGCAAGCACAACAATGTATTAACGACTGTTCGGAATTAAAACATACAGCCGCCAAGCCATTAACTGCTGCCTTATTCCAGTTTTGCTGATGGCCGGTCGTTTGGTAATTCCCATACGTACATTAATCGTCCGACCAAGTTTATAACAGATCGGCTGCAACTTGGCCTGCATTACAACTGTCTAATGCAGCGTTAATTAATAGGCTGGCGGATAGCAGTTATCGCGTAGCGTTTAATTAGCAGCCGAATCTTTGGTAAACCGTTAGAAATAAATTGCTAATTCAAACGGTTGATATATAATAGTCGGTCTAATCGCGGGGTGGAGCAGCTTGGTAGCTCGTCGGGCTCATAACCCGAAGGTCGTAGGTTCAAATCCTGCCCCCGCTACCAATTAAAAACAAGAAAGCCCCGCTATGGGGTTTTTTATTTTTGGACAGCCCATTAATCATGGGCTTAATGGCAGGTTATTAATGGAAGGGCCGTTGGCTCTTTTTTTATGTGTATTAATTTAATGAGGAATTAATGAGGCAAGCGCCCGATTACTTGGTCAATTTAATCGAACCCGTCGTCACCGGGTTGGGTTACGAGTGCGTCGGCGTTGAATATCTTCCGCATCCTCGTCGCGGCTTAATCAGAATCTACATCGACAAGCCGGAAGGCATTTTAGTCGACGATTGCTCCCGGGTCAGCCATCAAGTCAGCGGTGTCATGGAGGTTGAAGACCCGATTCAGGGAGATTACCAACTGGAAGTTTCCTCGCCCGGTGCGGATCGGCCATTTTTTTATCTTCACCAATTTGAACAATTTATCGGCAGTACAGTCTTGGTCAATTTATACCAAAGCATCGAAGGCCGCAAAAAAATTACCGGCATTATCGAGAAAGTCGTGACAGACATCATCACTCTACGCGAAGTAGAACAGATTTTTGAGGTGCCTTTCAGCGCGATCAGCAAAGCGCGTCTGGTGCCTATTTACACCATTAAAAAAGGAGGTCGCAATGGCAAATAAAGAAATATTATTAGTCGCCGAAGTATTTTCCAACGAAAAAGACATCGATAAAGAAATTGTTTTTCAAGCCATTGAATCGGCATTGGAGGCTGCGACCATAAAACGCCATGCCAACCAAATTAAAGTGAATGTCGTCATCGATAGAAAAACCGGCGATTACGTGACCTATCGGCAATGGGATGTCGTCGACGCTAATCCCGATATAGACGGCGACGTGGAGCATCCGGCCTCGCAAATACTGTTGGAAAGCGCCCGCATGGAAAATCCCAACATTAATGTCGGCGATGTTGCCCAGGAAGAAATCGAATCCGTTGAATTCGGCCGCATCGCCGCGCAAACCGCCAAACAGGTTATCATTCATAAAGTCCGTGAAGCCGAACGCAGAAAAATCGTCGAAGCGTATGAAAGCCGCGTCGGCGAACTTATCACCGGTATCGTCAAACGCATTGAGAAAGGCAATGTCTATCTTGATCTGGGCGGACACATTGAAGCGTTTATCGCCAAAGAAGACATGATTCCCAAAGAACCGGTCCGCAACGGCGACAGAATCAGAGGCTACTTAAGAGAAGTCCGTTCCGAAGCGCGCGGGCCGCAGTTATTCATCAGTCGCACCGCACCGGAATTACTCGTCGCATTATTCCGTCTGGAGGTGCCGGAAGTTAATGAAGGGATGATAACCATCATGGGCGCCGCCAGGGATCCCGGCTCCAGAGCAAAGATTGCGGTAAAAAGCAACGATCCGCGCCTGGATCCGGTCGGCGCATGTGTAGGCATGCGCGGTTCGCGGGTGCAATCGGTCACCAACGAACTGGCGGGCGAACGCATAGATATTATTTTATGGAATCCAAACGAAGCGCAATTCGTCATTAATGCCATGGCTCCGGCGGAAATCCAATCGATTATTGTCGATGAAGACAAACACAGCATGGATTTAGCGGTCAGCTCGGAAAACCTTTCCCAGGCGATAGGCCGCGGCGGACAAAATGTGCGTTTGGCAACCCAGTTAACGGGATGGGAATTGAATGTTCTGGACGCCACCAAAGCCGAAGAAAAGAATGAAGCCGAAGCGGCGCTGACCAAACAAATGTTCGTCGAACAATTGGATGTCGACGAAGACATTGCAATGACGCTGGTGGACGAAGGTTTCAACACCGTTGAAGAAGTAGCCTACGTTCCAGTTAGCGAAATGCTGGAGATTGAAGGTTTTGATGAAGATCTGGTCAACGAACTGAAAAATCGCGCCAAAGACGCGTTATTAATCAGCGCGATTGCTTTGGAAGAAAAAGACGAATCCAACGAACCGGCCGATGATCTCCTGGCGATGGCAGGCATGGACAATGATTTAGCTTATAAATTGGCTGAACTAGGCATTAAAACGATGGAAGATCTGGCGGAACAGTCCATTGATGATCTACTGGAAATTAATGGCATGACAGAAGACCGGGCTGCTCAATTAATTATGAAGGCGCGTGAGCCGTGGTTTGCGGAAGCGCCGGAAGCAGCCAGCTTGGCAGGAGACGAATATGGCCAATAAAACAGTACGCGAACTCGCCGAAGTCGTCAAAATTCCGCTTGAGCGGCTAATGGTACAACTCAAGGAAGCAGACCTTCCCGTCGAGTCGCCAGACGACGTTATCAGTGACAGCGATCAATTAAAACTGCTTTCGCATTTACGCAACCGCCACGGTAAAACCGCCGCCGAAGCTGAAACCGGCGTACCGCGCAGAGTAACGCTGGAAAGACGCAAAACCACTGAAATTAAACAAGCAAGTATTCCCGGCAGCGCCACCAAAACCATCACTGTCGAGGTGCGCAAAAAGAAAACCTACGTCAATCCAAAATACAAAGACGAAACGCAAGCGTCCGAACCCGCAGTTTCGGAATCGGTCGAACCCGCCGCCCCGTTGACACTAGCGGAAACAGTGCAGCCTACAGGTCAGGACGTTAAAGCCGAGCAAATTACCGAAGCCGTAGAGCCGGAAAAAACGCCAGATCAAGAAACCGCTAAAGTAAGCGCGCCCGTGGTTGAGGCGGCCTCCGAACCCGAACCTAAACTTGATCTATTAACGGTCAAAAACGAAAAGAAAAGCAAACCCGAAGCACCGAAAGAACTTACGGAAAAAGAACGCCGTCTGGAAGAATCCATTCGCAAAAATTCCGAGCGCGTCCGCTTACAGGCCGAAGGCAAAAAACAAACCTTGCATCGAAACAAAATGCTGAACGATGAAGGCCGCGCGATTAACATAGAATCCCGCAAAAAAAAGAAAAAGCCGACATCCTTTAAAGCACCGGTGACGGCAGACGGCAAACATCAGTTTGAAATGCCGGTAGCGCCGATTATTAAAGAAGTCGCCGTACCGGAAATGATCATGGTATCCGATTTGGCGCAAAAAATGAGCGTCAAGGCGGCAGCCGTCATCAAACATTTGATGAAGCTGGGCATTATGGCGACCATTAATAAGACCATCGATCAAGATACCGCCGTTATTTTGGTGGAAGAAATGGGACATAAGGCAATCATTCAAAATGACGATGACTTTGAAAAAGAATTGCTGGCCGAAGCCGTCCAGGAAGAAGATAACCGCAAGGAACTGCCCAGAGCACCCATTGTCACCATCATGGGGCACGTCGACCACGGTAAAACATCGCTGCTGGATTACATCCGCAAAACCCGTGTGGCTGCCGGCGAAGCAGGCGGCATTACCCAACACATCGGCGCTTATCAGGTTAAAACCAATCACGGCTCCGTTACCTTTTTGGATACCCCCGGCCATGCCGCCTTTACCGCCATGCGCGCCCGTGGCGCCGATGTCACCGACGTGGTCATCGTTGTCGTAGCGGCGGACGATGGCGTTATGCCGCAAACCAAGGAAGCGGTCGATCACGCCCGCGCCGCCAAGGTGCCGATCATCGTCGCTATGAATAAAATCGACAAGGCCGACGCCAATCCCGACAAAGTCATGCAGGAATTAGCAAACATTAATGTCATTCCCGAAGAATGGGGCGGCGATGTGCAATTCCTGAAAATATCGGCTAAAACCGGTGAAGGTATCGACGATCTTATCGAAGCCCTGATCGTACAAACCGAAATTCTGGAATTAAAAGCGCCGAAAATCGGTATTGCTTCAGGTATTGTCATCGAATCGCGGCTTGATAAAGGCCGCGGAGCGGTAGCGACCGTGTTAGTGCAAAAAGGCACATTGGAAAGCGGCCAGATGGTTTTGTGCGGTCATGAATTCGGCCGCGTACGCGCCATGTTTAACGAAAACGGCAAACCCATCAAAGAAGCCGGACCCAGCGTTCCCTGTGAAATTCTGGGACTTTCCGGTACGCCCAATGCCGGAGATGAGTTCATGGTAGTCCAAAACGAACGCGTAGCTCGCGAACTGGCTAGACACCGTGAAGAACGCAAACGCCATAATCTGCATGCAGCGCAAAGCGCTTCCAAACTAGAAGATGTTTTCTCCAGAATGACTGCGGGCGAAACTGCCAGCCTTAATCTGGTATTGAAAACCGATGTTCAGGGCAGCTTGGAAGCCTTGCGCGGTTCACTGGTCGATTTATCCAATGATGAAGTAGAAGTGAAGGTGGTTTATGGCGGCGTCGGCGGTATTAATGAAGGCGACGTCAATCTGGCACTGGCATCCGGCGCTATCTTAATGGGCTTTAATGTCCGCGCAGACGCCACAGCCCGTCGGCTAATCGAAGAAAAAGGCATTGACCTGCATTATTACAGCGTGATTTACGACGCCATAGACGAAGTCAAAAAATCTATCAGCGGTATGCTCTCGCCCGACATTAAACAGCAGATCGTCGGTCTGGCGGAAGTACGCGATGTCTTCCGCTCGCCCAAATTCGGCGCAATTGCCGGTTGTATGGTGATAGACGGCTATGTGAAACGCAACCTGCCCATTCGCGTATTGCGCGATAACATCGTGATTTACGAAGGCCAGTTGGAATCCTTACGCCGCTTCAAAGACGATGTACAGGAAGTCAAGATGGGCATGGAATGCGGCATCGGCGTGAAAAACTACAACGATGTTAAAGCTGGCGACCAAATTGAAGTCTTTGAACGCACCGAAGTCAAACGGGTAATCTAACGTCATGCCTAAAGAATACGGCCGAAGCGCGCGGGTTTCATCAGAAATGCAAAAAGAACTCGCATTCATTTTGCAACGGGAAATTAACGATCCGCGTTTTGGCTTTATTACCATTAATGAAGTAGTGCTGAGCAAAGATTTGGCCTCCGCTAAAATTTACTTCACTGTCTTCAACGCCGACGAACAAAGCAAGCGCAATCACATTAAATGGCTTAATGAAAAAACGCCGGTCATCCGGCATTTATTGGCGCAAAGAATGCGGTTACGGCATATTTCCGAACTCAAATTTTATTACGACAGCTCTTTCGATACCGGTATGCGGGTAGCGGAATTGCTGAGCGATATTAAATCCGAAGACGAAAAACCGGATAACAACTCCCATTAATGACCAAACGGAATCACGGCCGCGACATCCACGGTATTCTGCTACTGGACAAACGCTTAGGCGTTTCTTCTAACCGCGCCTTACAGGAAGTTAAACGCTTGTATAACGCCAACAAGGCCGGCCATACCGGCAGTCTTGATCCTCTGGCGACCGGCCTGTTGCCGATTTGTCTAGGAGCGGCCACCAAAATCTCGGGATTAATGCTCAACGACCATAAACGCTATCAGGTTTCGATTCAATTGGGTATAGCCACTGACACCGGGGATTTGGAAGGCAATGTAATTGCGACCAAGCCTGTTCCGGCGCTAACCGATGCCGATCTTCAAGCCGTATTGAAGCGATTTACTGGAGCTATCGAACAAATCCCGCCCATGTATTCGGCCTTAAAACAGAACGGCAAAAAACTGTACGAACTAGCCCGCGCCGGTCGAACTGTCGAGCGCGCCGCCAGATCGATTACTATCTTCGAGATTAACTGCCTGAAGTACCATGAGGATACCCTGGAACTTGAAGTCCATTGTTCCAAAGGCACTTATATCCGCACTCTGTCGGAAGATATCGGCCAAGCTCTGGGAACTTGCGCCACCGTCAAAGCTTTGCGCCGCATTAATACCGGCGGCTTTCGCATTGAACAAGCTATTTCGTATGACGACTTAGCCAATCTGAACGAACAGGCTTTGCTCGGTAAACTTCTGGCTGTCGATGCACCCCTTTCTGCATTGCCTGCCGTTAATCTGAATACCCAGGAAGCCGCCAGCGTGAAACAAGGTCAACAACTCAAATTGAACAATGAGGTTCAGGGAACCGTGCGCATGTACTGCGCCAATGAGTTTTTAGGCTTGGGAGAAATGCGATTGGATGGTAAACTAGCGCCGAAAAAAATATTCTGTTTAACCAGTTAATTTCAACTATATTTTAGACTTAACCGAAGCATTCTACACCCTATCGTGGAGTTGCTTTTTTATTTCCAGCCCAGCAATTTATTCATTAATCGAGCCGGGCTTTAATTTAACCATCATAGGGATAAACAAAATGCCATTTACTGCTGAACAAAAGAAAGCTGTTGTCGAACAATACCGCCTTTCCGATACCGACACCGGTTCGCCGGAAGTGCAAATCGCCTTATTAACGGCGCATATTACCCATTTAACGCCGCATTTTGCCGAACATAAAAAAGACAACCATTCGCGCCGCGGTTTATTGCGCATGGTTAACCAACGCCGCAAATTGCTCGACTACCTGAAAAATAAGGACATTAACCGTTACCGTTCATTAATCGACCGGCTCGGCTTACGCAAATAACACGCGTCTGGAACGGCTCGTCAAAAAGCGAGCCGTTCCCATTTCACTAACGTAGTATAGTGAACCCCTTAATCCAATCGTTAACCCAGTAGGAATCTCATAGTGAATCCAGTCAGGAAACAATTCCAATACGGCAACCGTACTGTAACCTTAGAAACAGGGGAAATCGCCCGCCAAGCCGATGGCGCCATCATTATTGATGTCGAAGGCACCACACTGCTGGTCACCGTTGTCGGCAAAAAAGAGCCGAGCGGCGGCGATTTTTTTCCGCTGACCGTTAACTACCAGGAAAAAGCCTTTGCTGCCGGCAAAATCCCAGGCGGATTTTTTAAGCGCGAAGGGCGTCCGAGCGAGCAGGAAACTTTAGTTTCCCGTTTGATCGACCGCCCTATCCGCCCGCTTTTTCCGGAAGGCTATACCCACGAAACACAGATAGTCGCCACGGTCTTATCACTGAATCCGGAAGTAGATACAGAAGTACCCGCTATTCTCGGTGCATCCGCCGCATTGGCTGTTTCCGGGCTACCGTTCAACGGACCGATCGGCGCTGCCTGTGTCGGTTATAAAGACGGCGCATACCTGCTCAACCCTTCTCCGGCTGAACTCAAAGAATCGCAACTGAATCTGGTTGTGGCGGGCACCGCCAAAGCCGTATTAATGGTGGAATCGGAAGCCGCTGGTTTATCGGAAGAAATCATGCTGGGTTCCGTACTGTTCGGCCATGAACACATGCAGGCCGCCATTAATGCCATTAATGATTTCGCGCAAGCTGCTGGTTGCGGCAAAGTCGAATGGACTGCGCCGGATACCAATGCCGACTTGGAAAAACAAGTCGTCCATGCCGTCGAAGCAGCCATCAAAGCCGCTTATCAAATTCCGGAAAAACTGGTGCGCCAAGATAAGCTCAAGCTTATCCGCAATGACATCGTCGAAAAACTCACCTCAACCGGCGAGTACGCCGAAGGCGCAATCCGCACCATCATCGAAAACCTAGAATATCGCATCGTCCGCAGCGCGATATTGAATGACAGCAAACGTATCGACGGCCGCGCGCTTGATTCCATTCGTCCGATTTCCATCCGCACCGGCGTTCTGCCCAGAACCCACGGCTCCGCCCTGTTTACACGCGGCGAAACTCAAGCGTTGGTGGTTGCCACATTGGGCACCCAGCGCGATGCGCAAATCATCGATGCTTTATCCGGCGAATACAAAGAACCGTTCATGCTGCATTACAACTTCCCGCCGTACAGCGTCGGCGAAACCGGCATGGTCGGCTCGCCCAAACGCCGGGAAATCGGCCATGGCCGCTTGGCGAAACGCGGCGTATTGGCGGTTTTGCCGGATATGGACGAATTCCCTTATGTTATCCGCGTAGTTTCCGAGATCACTGAATCTAACGGTTCAAGCTCCATGGCTTCGGTCTGCGGCAGCAGCTTGGCATTAATGGACGCTGGCGTACCTATTAAAACGCCGGTAGCCGGTATTGCGATGGGATTAATTAAAGAAGGCGAGCAATTTGCTGTGTTATCCGACATCATGGGTGATGAAGACCATTTAGGCGACATGGATTTCAAAGTTGCCGGTTCAGCCGTCGGCATTACCGCGTTGCAAATGGACATCAAAATCGACGGCATTACCGCCGAAATCATGAAAACGGCGCTGGAACAAGCCAAAACAGGACGCTTGCATATCCTGGGCGAAATGAATAAGGCCTTGTCCGCCAGCCGCGAGCAAATGTCAGACTTTGCACCGCGCATCATCAGCTTCAAAATCGATCCGGCCAAAATCCGCGAAGTCATCGGCAAGGGCGGCGCGACTATTCGAGGTATCACGGAGCAGACCGGCGCGAGCATTGACCTGACCGATGATGGCGTAGTAAAAATCGCTTCCGTTGATAAAGCGGCAGGCGAAGAAGCCCGTCGCTTGATCGAAGAAATCACCGACGAAGTCGAAGTCGGCAAGATTTATGAAGGCAAAGTCGCCCGGTTAATGGACTTCGGTGCTTTCGTCACTATCCTGCCCGGCAAAGACGGTCTGGTACACATCTCCCAAATTTCCGACGAACGTGTCGATAAAGTCAGCGACAAGCTCAGCGAAGGCGATGTAGTGCGGGTTAAAGTTCTAGAAATTGATCGCCAGGGCCGCGTCCGCTTGAGCATGAAGGATGTGGATAAGGAGTAATATTGTTTAGATGTGGTGGTTTTATAATCCAAAACCACCACGTTAATCAATCTTCCCTCATAACCATTAATTCCGTCATGGAATTAATATTAATAAAGATTTCCGCTTCACCGTTGAAATCCACCCTAACCAGCTTTTGCTGCACCAACCACGTTTCCACTTTTCGATACCCGCTGCCCAGATAAGCCTGCAAACTAGGCAATAATGCGGTATTAATGGCTAAAAATACCGGATATAAACGGTTGCTATCGCAAGCCACGGCTACATCTGCGTCATTCTCTACAAGTGCGTTGAGCAATTTTTTAATGTGCTGTGCTTTAACGAACGGCATATCGCAAGGCATGATTAATAAAATGCCGTTTTTGGCGTAGGCCATCGCCGCCAGTATGCCCGCCAGCGGCCCGTCAAAATTGCCTGTTAAATCGCTAATAACCGGGAAACCGTATTCTTGATACTGCTTAATATTACGGTTGGCATTAATGATCGTCACATCGGCAATTTCGCTTATGGCGGCAATGGCGTAGTTGATTAATGGCTTCCCTTTGAAATCCACAAGCCCCTTGTCCTGCCCGCTCATGCGACGAGCCAGTCCGCCCGCTAAAATCACGCCGGTGACTTTTGTTTGTGCGTCCATAATGCTAAGCTCTGCACTCCAATGTTAATTACCATTAATGATGCGTTTACGTTATTTGATGACGTTTTGCCTGTTCTTGTTAACCGGTTGCACTAGCCAGCCGCCGGGTGAATTTATACCCTTTTATCAGGTTGAAACCAAGAAGCCGTACGATGACGTGCTGGCAGAACTGGAAGTCGCCATCGCCGAAAATAATTTTAGGATAACCGGGCACAGCCGCGTCGGTAAAGTCATTCGCGACCGTGGCACCCTTAATTTCCCGGAATTCGATACCGTGCAGTTTTGTAACCTGACCGAAGCCAAAAAAATTTTATTAATGTCGCCCCATGCGATCAGGCACATGCCCTGCAATGTCGTCACTTACCAATATCAGGGTAAAACCATCATCCGCAGCCATTTGCTGCCGACAGACACCGGCGATAAGGCTTTGGACGAGTTTTCGGGTAAAATGAACAAAATCTTAAAAAACATCGTCGATTTTGCGGCCGATGAATAACATGTAACATCATTAATAGGATATTTTGCCACCATGAAGTCCAACCATTTTATTTCTGCCTTCGTTTTAGTTTCTGCACTCGCATTAATCGGTTGCGCCGCCACGCCGGATCAAGCCGCAGAGGATAAATCTGCCGGACAGCAGGACGTCAAAAAATACGACTACCCTACCCGCGACCGCGTGGAATACGTTTTTAACTGCATTGCCCAGCACGGCGGCAAGTTATCTTATATTACACAATACGCCTGCGGCTGCAAGATCGACAAAATTGCGGAAAAACTGACGTTTGAAGAATACGAAGCCGCGAAAACTTTCAGCCTGTTAAAAAGTACTCCGGGCGATGCGGGCGGCGTGTTCCGCGATCCCAAACAATCCAAGGATTTACGGAAAAAGTTGAAAGAAGCCGAGGCTTATGCGGAAAAGATGTGTTTTGTTAAGTAATTCGCATCAACGATACCGAAAAATCTGGTTAATTAATCAACCGGATTGCGTCAAAGGTTAAACAACGTCCTAAAATTCCTGCTGGATTGCTCGGCTACCTGTTGAAAGGTCATGCCGCGCAAATCGGCGATTTGTTCAGCTATATAGCGGACATACAAGGGATAATTGGGCTTGCCACGGAACGGAACCGGCGCAAGGTAAGGCGAATCGGTTTCGATTAAAAACCGGTCGGCGGGCACTTTCTGCGCTACGGCTTTGATTTCTTTGGCGCTGTTAAACGTGACAATGCCTGAGAAGGAAATGTAAAAATTCATGTCCAACGCCTGTTGCGCAAAATCCCAATCTTCGGTAAAGCAATGGATGATGCCTCCCGCTTCGCCCGCGTTTTCCTCCCGCAAAATCCGCAAGGTGTCTTCCTTGGCGTCGCGCGTATGAACGATTAATGGTTTGTTCAGCGCTTTGGCGGCACTAATATGATTTCTGAAGCGTTCGTGCTGCCAGGACAAATCGCCTTCGCTGCGAAAATAATCCAGCCCGGTTTCGCCGATACCGATGACTTTTTCGTTTTTGCCCAATTCGATAAGATCATTAATGGCCGGTTCTTTACCGTCGTGCTCATTGGGATGTACGCCGACAGTCACCGATATCTGCGAATATGTCGACACCAACGACAACATGACAGGATAGGCTTCTAAATCAATTGCTATACACAGTAAATGATCAATCTGGTTGTCATTAACCGCCTCCATAAAGCGGCTAAAATCATGCTGATACGGCGCCAGATCCAGGCGATCCAAATGACAGTGGGAATCTATTAACATGAATAAATGTATAAAAAAGGCTCAGAAAGCCCGGAAGAGAATGAATGCGGAGTAAAAACCTGGAAAATTACATGGTATGAGTAGTGCGATCGGTATTTAATGCGCCGGCCAGATAGTTTTCGATTTTGGAACGCGCCAGACCGCCGTCCTGGTCGCTAAACTGTACGCCGATGCCCGCTGTCCTGAAACCGGATGAGCCGACAGGCGTTTTCCACACGACTTTACCAGCAATCGGTAGACGCTCGGGTTCTTCCATCAGGTTCAATAACATGAAAACTTCCTGACCCATTTGATAATCGCGGTCGGTAGGAATAAACAAACCGCCATTATTTACAAAAGGCATATAGGCTTGATACAAGGCGTTCTTATCCTTGATAGACAGCGACAATATACCTTGCCTGGGTGCTGCTGCTTCCGCCATTGTTAGTGTCTCCTGTTAAGCCCTTGCCATTGTATTAATACTTCTTCCAGCATTAATTGAAAATTCAGTTGCGTATCAAGTTGTTGCCTGCAATAAATCAGTTTATCGTACAGCTTGTAGACTTGGCTTAATTGTAGTTGTTGCACTAACGATTGTATAGACTGCACCAAATCTTGATTGCACATTTGCTGGTGTTGTATGCGGAAAGCGCATTTAATTACGTCGCTCAACCAGGACAGTTGCCAGTTAATTAATGTCTGCTTGGGCAGTTTTTGCCATTTTTCCGATACCAGAACCGGATGCATTTGCTGTTTTGCAATCGCCAACCAGTCCTTAAAACAGTCGCGGCGCTGGGTTAATAACACGGCATCGCCGATTTGCTCCAAAGATAAGATCGAATTTTGCACCAAATTAATCAGAGTTTCCTGATTTTGCCGTATGTATTGCGAATTCAACCATTCACGCAACGTGTGCGGATCGGACAAGCTCAGTGCAAGCTGCTGGCAGCGGCTGATTATCGTTGCCGGTAATTTACTGGGTTTGGTAGTGATTAATATAAAAACTGTCCGTTCGCCTGGTTCTTCCAGACATTTTAAAAACGCATTAATGGCCTGTATGGTCATCACCTCCGCCGGTTTGATGATAACAATGCGGTAGCCGTCAAATTGGGGTTTTAAATAAGTATCCGCCACTATTTGCCGGATTTGGTTAATTGAAATAGACATTTTGTCCACTTCCGGCACAATTGTTATGAAATCGGGATGCGTTTGTGCGCTTATTAATGTACAACTATGGCACTGCCCACAAGCTAATCCATCTTTTGTTCTGCGTTCGCACAACAACGCCGCCGCAAAACGGTGAGCTAATGTGTATTTACCGATACCGTTAGCGCCGGTAATCAGCAAAGCTTGAGGAATGCGATTCTGTTGTATGTATTGGCTTATTCGCTGCCACGGCTGCTGTTGCCATGGCAAGAGTGTAGTTTTAGGACTCATGGCAGCAATGGTGTTAAAGCATTAATGATATCGTTTTGCACTGCGGATAAAGGCTGCGCCGCATTAATTAGCCGAATGCGATGCGGGTGTTGTTCGGCTTGGGCTAAATAGCTACGCCTGACCCGTTCGAAAAATTCTATCCGCTCCGATTCGAAGCGGTCTAACTGTCCGCCCCGATTTTTCGCCCGCGCCATGCCTATTTCAACAGGCACATCCAGAAGCAGAGCTAAATCCGGTCTTAAGTCGTCCTGTACGAAATTTTCCAGCCAGTTAACCGCCGACACCGGCAAAGCCCGCCCGCCGCCTTGATAAGCATAAGTGGCTTCGGTAAAACGGTCGCACAGAACCCAGCGCCCCTGCGCTAATGCGGGTTTAATGACATGATGCAAATGTTGTGAACGCGCGGCAAAAACCAGTAACAATTCTGCATCATCGGTAATCGATTCACCTGGATTATGCAATAGCAAATCTCGGATTTTTTCCGCTAAAACCGTTCCGCCCGGCTCCCGCGTCATAACAACATTAATATTTTGTGCGGCCAAAAATTCTTTAATAAACGGTATGTTGGTGGTTTTACCGACACCTTCGCCGCCTTCAATCGTAATAAATTTTCCGGTTTCAGGCATTATCTTCTGTGTTTTTGGTAAACGTTAACCGCTTGATTGTGCGCTTCCAGCGTAGCTGAAAACTGATGGCTACCATCGCCTTTGGCGACAAAATAGAGGCTGTCGCCTTTTTCCGGATGCAAGGCGGCATGGATGGCGTCACTTCCTGGCATGGCAATCGGCGTCGGCGGCAAACCGGCAATAACATAGGTGTTGTACGGTGTTTTACCGGTCAGATCGCTTGCTCTGATGTTGCCTTTATAGTTATCGCCCATGCCATAGATGACCGTCGGGTCGGTTTGCAACAATATTCCTTTAGTTAAACGGCGGATAAAAACACCGGCAATGAGCGGGCGTTCAACTTTAGCGCCGGTCTCTTTTTCCACAATGGACGCCATGACAAGCGCTTCATACGGCGTTTTGTAGGGTAAATCCTGCGCTTTTTGCTGCCATTCATCGTTCAGGACTTCCTGCATTTTGGCATGCGCCCGCATCAGGATAGATAAATCGGTATTATGTTTTTCAAAATAATAGGTATCGGGGAACAGCCAGCCTTCCGGATTTTTTTCCGTCATTCCCAGCTTG
The DNA here is from genome assembly GCA_016874115.1 of Gammaproteobacteria bacterium. Lineage (GTDB taxonomy): Bacteria > Pseudomonadota > Gammaproteobacteria > Methylococcales > Methylomonadaceae > Methyloglobulus. The sequence continues at coordinate 24,031 of VGVA01000008.1, read as the reverse complement.
GCCGACAGCTCGGACACTGGAACATTGGCCAGGGTTTGCTCAAGGTTTGGCGTTTTCGCCAAGGTGTGCAAAATTTCTTTTAAACTCCAACCTTCGGGGAAAGTGACACTGTAACGTATGGATTTCCCTTCGGCAAATTGCGCCAATATTTGCGAAGACGATAAGCCCGGCATTAATTCATATTCGCCTGGCTTTAATCGATTAATGACTTTCTGCTGGTAAGCGATAACCTTGAACCACAATGGCTTGATATTAATGTTTTGCGCGAGCAGTTTTTGTGTGATAGCCGCAAAAGTATCGCCTTTGGCGATCTCGACAATGGCTTTTTGGCCGACGGCGGGACTGGTCAGGGCCTGATAATAATTAATGCCGCACCAACCAAGCACGGTTAGGATAACCACGATCAAGCCGCCAAGTATTTTAGCTCGCATTACTGTCCACTCGTCTTAAAATCCGTTAAAGCCCGTTGCAGTTCCTTTATCGTTTGACTGACAGCAAATTGTACGCCTTCCAGTTGTTTTATCGGCCATATCCCAATCACGGAATTACATACAAACACGCTGTCGGCACTGAGTAATTCCGCTTTATCGTAATCATGTTCGATTAATGGCATCTGGCGGCTTGTTGCCAAATGCATAACTATATCCCGAATAATGCCTGCAATGCCGCATAATTGCAACGAGGATGTGTATAAATGGTCGTTTTTTAGATAAAACAGGTTTGTCATCGTTCCTTCGATCACATAGCCATTCGCATCCTGCATTATTCCTTCCTGGCAGCTGTCGTTATTCCATTCTGAGCGCGCCAGCACTTGTTCCAGTCGGTTAAGGTGTTTTAACCCGGCCAACGCGGGATTTAGACCTAAGCGTGTTTCGCAAAAACGCGCATTAATACCGTGTTCGGCATAGTCTGCAGGATATTCTGGAAATGGATGAAGGCTGATAATGCGTGTGGGATTAACGGCTTGCGGCAAACGATAACCGCGCCCCCCGTTGCCGCGGGTGATGATTATTTTTAGAACGGCTTGCGGCGATTCCCGGCAAACCCGTTGAATTTCCTCTATGAGGATTGCCGAGTCCGGCGTTGGAATTGCTAAGGCTATACAACCTTTGACTAAGCGCTGTAAATGCCGATCAAGAAAAACCGGACGACCATCGCTGATTTCGATGGTTTCAAACAAGCCATCGCCATATTGCAAGCCACGGTCATTAATGGGTAGGTGATCAGTCTCAATGCCATTAATAAGGGTCATCAGAGCTAATCACAAAGGTGATTGGTTTTAGAAATTATTCAAAACGCTTGAACACCAACGTTCCGTTCGTGCCGCCGAATCCGAATGAGTTGGACATGGCAATAGTAATCTTCATGTCCCTGACAACATTTGGAACGTAATCCAGATCACAGGCTGGATCCTGGTTTTCCAGATTAATTGTCGCCGGTGCAATCTGGTTTTTAATACTCAACGCAGTCAAGACAGCCTCGATACCGCCGGCAGCACCCAACATGTGGCCGATCATCGATTTAGTAGAGCTGACGGAAACTTTATAAGCATGGTCGCCTAATGCAGTTTTCATCGCCTGCGTTTCGCCGACATCGCCCGCCGGAGTAGACGTGCCATGCGCATTAATGTAATCCACCATCTCTGGATTTATACCGGCATCACGCATGGCGTTGCGCATGCAACGTGCAGCACCTTCGCCGCCGGGAGCCGGGGATGTCATGTGGTAAGCGTCGCCGCTCATGCCATAACCGATTAATTCGGCGTAAATCTTGGCGCCGCGCGCTTTGGCGTGTTCCAATTCTTCCAGAACAACCACACCGGCTCCGTCGCTCAATACAAAGCCGTCACGGTCTTTATCCCAGGGACGGCTGGCATGTTGCGGGTCGTCATTTCGGCGCGATAAGGCTTTGGCCGAAATAAATCCGCCCATTGCAGTCGCCGAGGTTGTGCAGCGTTCCGCACCTCCGGCCACCATCACGTCAGCATCCCCGTATTTGATTAATCTGGCCGCATCGCCAATATTGTGAGTGCCTGTAGTACACGCTGTAACGATGGCGAAATTCGGCCCTTTTAAACCGTATTTGATACTGAGATTGCCGGAAATCATATTAATGATATTGCCCGGCACAAAAAACGGAGAAATTTTACGCGCACCGGATTTTAAAAATCCCGCGTAACATTCCTCAATGCCGGTAATTCCACCGATACCGGCGCCGATGGCTACGCCGATGCGTTCCGCATTGGCTTCCGTCACCTCAATACCCGAATCTTCTATAGCTTGGCAACCAGCCGCCAATCCGTAATGCAGCACTCCATCCATCCGTTGTGCGTCTTTCGCAGGAATGTACTGGGTGACATCGAAATTTCGAATTACACCGCCGAAACGGGTTGCAAACGTAGAGATATCGAAAGAATCGATAAAACTGATACCGCTTTTGCCATTAATAATGCCTTCCCAGGTTTCGGGCACTGTATTCGCCAACGGCGTAACAGCGCCTAAGCCGGTAATAACAACTCTACGCACACTCAATGTTGGAATCCGTTAAAAAAATATGGCGGGAATAAACTGACAGTAAAAATGAAGTTTTGTGGATGAACAGGGTCCATCCACAACAGATCGATATGATTTATGCGTTTTTTACAATATAATCAATTGCTTGCTGCACGGTGGTAATTTTTTCCGCCTCGTCGTCCGGAATTTCGCACTCGAATTCTTCTTCCAAAGCCATAACGAGTTCAACTGTATCCAGGGAATCGGCACCCAAATCGTCAACAAAGGAAGCATCGTTAGCGATATCTTCTTTAACGCCCAATTGCTCTGCAACAATTTTTTTTACTCGTTCTTCAACATTACTCATAGTTATTTCCTCAATTAATGTAAGTTTGTTTTTTTAGTCAGTCGCTTACAATGCAATTGTCATTTGGTTAGCAGGAATTCCGTCGCTGGCATACCCAGACGGTGGAAGAATTATACTTGAAATTGTAAAAATCTCACAATTTTAAGGCATATACATACCACCATTAACGTGCAAAGTTTCTCCTGTTATGTAGGCAGCACCGTCAGATGCTAAAAACGACACGGCATGAGCAATTTCCTGGGCGTCTCCTAGCCTTCCTAACGGAATTCCAGTTAATAATTGCTGCTTGATGTCTTCGCTCAATTCTTTGGTCATGTCGGTATCGATGAATCCCGGCGCAACGGTATTGACTGTAATATTTCTGGAACCGACTTCTTTCGCCAGCGATTTGGTAAATCCGATCATTCCTGCTTTGGCCGCTGCATAATTGACTTGCCCGGCATTGCCGGTTGAGCCGACAACGGACGAAATATTAATAATGCGGCCTTTTCTGGCTTTCATCATGCCGCGTAGCACCGCTTTGCTCATCCGGTAGATGGAGCTGAGATTAGTATTAATAATCTCATCCCATTCATCGTCTTTCATCCGCATTAATAAGTTATCGCGGGTGATCCCGGCATTATTCACCAACACCGCTGGCGCACCGTAAGTATCGGTTATCGTTTTGATAATTGCTTCCGCCTGTTCGGGATTGGCGACATTCAGCTTTAAACCTGTCCCTTTCTCGCCCAGATAAGCCGAAATGGCTTCGGCACCGGCATCTGATGTGGCGGTACCGGCAACAAAAAAGCCGTCTTCAGCCAATTGCAGGGCAATAGCTTTGCCGATGCCGCGGCTTGCCCCCGTTACCAATGCGACTGCTTTAGTCATTAAGTTGCTCCACTGCTTGCGTTAATGTGGCGGAATCGTAAATTGCCCAATGTTCCGCTTCTTTTGCGATGCGTTTATTCAACGCCATTAATACTTTGCCCGGCCCGCACTCGACAAACCGGTTAACTCCTTGATTATTGAGATAATTAATGGTTTCCACCCATCGCACAGGTTTATATAGCTGTTCGGTCAACGCCCCGCGGATTGCTTCCGCCGTGCTGTGCGCTTCTACATCCACATTATGAATTAAACCGACGTTAGGGCTATTAATCGTAATATTTTGAAGACTCGCGGCAAGTTGCTCCGCAGCAGGCTGCATTAATGCGCAATGCGAAGGTACGCTGACCGACAACAGTACCGCCCGTTTTGCGCCTGCTGCTTTTGCCGCTTCCGCCGCACGTTCAACGGCGGCTTTGTGGCCTGCAATAACCACCTGCCCCGGCGCATTAAAATTAACGGCGGAGACAATTTCATTGTCTGCCGCGCCAGCTGCGCAAATGGCGATAACCTGATCGTCATCAAGCCCTAAAATCGCTGCCATGGCGCCAACGCCAGCGGGTACTGCCGCCTGCATTAACCGCGCCCGTTCGGAGACCAGCCGGATGCCATCTTCAAACGCTAACGCGCCGGAACAGACTAGCGCCGTATACTCGCCCAGACTATGCCCGGCCATCCATGCAGGACGTACGGAACTTAATTTGCACCATAGCTCCCACATAGCCACGCCAGCCGCCAACATTACCGGCTGGGTGTTTTCAGTCTGGTTTAGGTCGGCTTCCGGGCCTTCTGTTACCAGTTGCCATAGATCTTTGCCTACTACCGACGAGGCTCTATCGAAGGTTTGCTTAACTTCGGTATACTGCCCGGCAATCTCGTTCAACATGCCGATGGCTTGAGAACCCTGCCCGGGAAACACAAAAGCGAAATTTTTTTGTTGATTACTCATGCAGTTAGAATTCTTATTAATATTTAATCAACGCGGAGCCCCAGGTAAACCCGGCGCCGAAGGCTTCCAGTAATATATTTTGCCCGCGCTGGATTCTGCCGTCGCTAATCCCTTGATGCAACGCCAACAATACGGAGGCTGACGATGTATTGCCCTGTTCTTCCAAGGTAACGATAACCTGGTCCAGGGACATTTTCAGTTTTTTTGCGGTTGCCGCGATTATCCTGATATTGGCTTGATGCGGTACCAGCCAATGAATATCCGCCTTGCTCAGATTGTTGGCTTCCAACGTCTCATCGACAATCCTTTCCAGCGTGGTAACCGCCATTTTGAAAACTTCATTGCCACGCATATTAATAAAGCCCAGCCCGTTTTTATCGTTTCTGGCTTCGACCTGCGGATTAGGGCAATATAATAAATCGCAGTAGGCGCCGTCCGAATGGATATGTGTCGACAGCACCCCTGGCTCTTCGGAGGCCCCTAACAATAATGCGCCTGCACCGTCGCCGAACAGGATACAAGTGCCGCGGTCGGTCCAGTCTACGATTCTGGAACACAGTTCAGACCCGATCAACAACACGTTTTTCGCCGCGCCGGTTTTAATATATTGATCGGCAATGCTTAAGGAAAACAACGCGCCGGAGCAGGCCGCCTGGACATCGAAAGCAACGCAATTTTTAATGCCCAACCGCTCTTGTACGATGCAGGCTGTGCTTGGGTAGACACAATCCGGCGTACCCGTGGTAACGATAATTAAATCAATATCGGAGGCATTAATAGCTGCATTGGCGATGGCTTGTTTTGCCGCGATTTCAGCCATGCTGGCCGCAGATTCCTCAGGCGCGGCAATACGCCGACTTTTTATGCCGGTGCGCTCGTAAATCCAGGCGTCCGACGTATCGACAGTTTTAGAGATGTCGTCGTTGGTGCGTATTTCAGCAGGTAAATAGCCGCCTGTACCCAGTATCTTAGCGTTTGCCGTCATGCGCTCTGACTCATGGCGAGGGATGCTTCTACTTGTTCGCTGATTTTTTGGAGTACGTTTTTTTCAATCTCGACTTCCGCTAGCAGAATTGCTGTTTTAAAAGCCAGCGCATCGGCTCCCCCGTGGCTTTTAATGACCAATCCTTTCAGACCTAGAAAACTGGCGCCATTGTAAAGACGCGGATCAATGCGATCTTTAAAACCTTTAATAATAGGGTAGGAAATCAGAGCGGCGATTTTGCCGTAGAGCGACCCGGCAAACGCTTCTTTCATAAAAGTGCCGATCATTTTGGCGCAGCCTTCCATGGTTTTTAGCGCCACATTGCCGACAAAACCGTCGCAGACGATGAGATCCACGTTGACATTACCCGCGTTTAACGAATTGCCTTCGACAAAGCCGATATAATTCAAACCACTGGCTTCCAGCAGTTTCGCCGCCGTTTTGACTTGCTCGTTCCCTTTGACTTCTTCCTCGCCGATATTAAGCAGGCCGATTTTGGGGTTTTCGATGTTTTCCACGGCCTTAACCAGCTCATTACTCATGACGGCAAACTGATACAAATGTTCCGCAGTACAATCGACATTGGCTCCTAAATCAAGCACATGCGTATGCCCGTTTATCGAAGGCACTGTGGAAATAATCGCCGGGCGATCTATGCCGGGTATCATTTTAAGCACAAATTTTGCCGTTGCCATTAATGCGCCGGTATTCCCGGCGCTGACACAGGCATCGGCAAGACCATCGCGCACCATATTAATAGCCACCCGCATCGAAGAATCTTTTTTATTTTTCAATGCCTTGGACGGCGACTCGTGCATTTCGACGGTTTGCGACGCATGTTGTAGCGTTAATCTGCCGTTGAAAGCAGCTAACTTCTGACCGATTTTTTGTTTGAGTAGCGTTTCATCGCCAACCAAGATTAATTTCAGGTTCGGGTTTCTTTGCAAGCATTCAAGGCTTGCAGGCACCGTAATGTCGGGGCCGAAATCGCCACCCATCGCATCGATTGAGATTGTGATACTCACTCTGAAAATTAGTTCTGATTAAACGAAAAGCTAATACAAATGATGCGGTAATTAATAACGCTTGGTCTTACTTATTGTATAGCGCTTATTCGTCGTCGCCCAAATCATTATTAACGATTTGACGGCCTTTAAAATAACCGTCCGGGGTAATATGATGGCGAATATGCGTTTCGCCGGTCAGTGGATCCTGCGCTAGAGTCCGCGCAGTTAAGGAGTCATGCGAACGCCTTTGACCTCGTCTGGAACGTGATACTTTACTTTTTTGTACTGCCATTGTGGTTCTCCAAATTTTTTAAATTGGCTAAAACGGAAAAAGGGGTTTCTTTTTTTGTCTTTACGCCGGACACAGCTGTTTGCCGGTTTTCCGACGTTAAAGGAACTGAACATTCATACCGGTGTTTGGGTATATCCGGCAAACACAACAGCAGTTCGTCTTCAACCAGCGTCATGAGGGAGATTAGACCATTTTCTGCTAAAAGCAACGGCTCGTAACCTTCCGGCAATCGTCTTATCTGCTCCGAAGAAATGACAACGCCCAGTTTTATATCGTTGTCGATCGGCCATTCCAACGCGTCCAAACAACGCTGGCATTTCAACACAAGCGTTGCGGAAAGATGTCCTTCAACTGCCGTTAATCTGCCCTGTTTACTGAATGTAAGATCAAACGTTACTGTACCGGCATTGTCGAATAACAATTCCGACAACCGGTCGAAACTGCCTATTTCCAGCTCTCCCCTAATATTCGCATGTCTGTCCGCCAGTTCAAAGGCGTCTATTTCTTTCGGCAATCGGGGTAACATAACCGACAAATGATATAGGCAAAAGGTCTGTACGTCAAATACAACGCGTTTTGGAGAGGTAATGGAGACGTTATTAACCGCGATTGGAACAGGGTTTAAGGATAGCCGGTTACTTTAACATCAAGTATAAAAACGGCTAGCCGCTGAAAGATATGTTAGCGGCAGCCATAATTATTTGTTAATCGATTACATTGACCCGTGATATAACGACAGCACTTGGCGAACGTAGTTTTGGGTTTCTCGATAAGGTGGGATAGAGTTGTTATAACGAATGACAGCATTTTCTCCGGCATTATAGGCGGCTACGGCCAAACCGAGATTGAAGTTAAACATACTGAGGAGATCTCTCAGGTACCGGGAACCTGCTTCAACATTCTGCGCCGGATCGGTCCGGTTAAAAACGCCGTAGCGTGCAGCAGTTCCCTGCATTAATTGCATCAAACCCACCGCACCGGCACGAGAAACCGCGCTGGGATTGTAGGCGGATTCCGTTTGTATCACCGCATGCAGTAATCTTTCTTCAACACCGTATCTTGAAGCGGCGCCGGCAATTAAGTTCGAATATTTGGCTTTGTTGAAACTACGGGAAGGCGGTGCGTAACGATTACTGAAACGGCTGAATATGGCCGGATAACTTGAGCCGAAATTATACCGGTAGGAATTATCCCCGGTTTTGACGACACGCCCCGATAAATTAGGCCGGGGTATGTTGCGGTAACTGATGACCCCTGAATCGAAACGTTTGACGATACGGCCTTTAAATCCGCTGCTCATGTTGGTGTACATGACATGGCCGTTGGCGTCGATAATTTTTTTAATTTCGCCGGCGGTTGCAACCTGCTGACCAGCCATTAATGCACAAATAAAAAGAATGTGTCTTTTCATGAAAACCTGCTAAACGGTATCAATACCTAATAAAACTCACAGCTTTAACTGCGTTCTTTTTGGCTTCCTTAACTGTTTCCGCTGAAGCTAATACCACTCCCATGCGCCTATTCATTAATGCTTCCGGTTTGCCGAATAACCTGACTTCACTATCGGGTATTTGCAACGCATGCTCCACACCGGTGAAATAGCTCGTTTTGCCTGCTGACTGAGACAGAATTACAGCACTTGCGCCCGGTTTTTGCAAGCCGGTATTTACCGGCAACCCCAAGATGGCGCGCACATGCAACTCAAACTCGCTTTGCTGTTGGGTAATCATTGTAACCATGCCCGTATCGTGCGGTCTGGGACTTACCTCACAAAACCAGACATCGTCTCCTTTAACAAACAATTCGACGCCGAATAATCCTGTTCCGCCGAGCGCCGAAGTCACCTTGTCCGCTATCGATTTTGCTCTTGCCAAGGCAAGTTCGCTCATCGGTTGCGGTTGCCAGCTCTCCCGATAATCGCCGTTTTCCTGACGATGACCGACCGGTTCGCAAAAACAGGTTTGTATGTCGCCTGTTTCTGTCTTTGCCCTGACGGTTAATAAGGTGATTTCGAAGTCGAAATCTATTTTGCCTTCGACAATCACCTTATCAGTTTCGACTCTACCGTTAAATCTAGCATAATTCCATGCAGATTCAAGGCCTTCCGGTGAAGACACCATGCTTTGGCCTTTGCCGGATGAAGACATGATCGGTTTAACAAAACAAGGATAACCGATGCCACCGTCCACTGCCGCTTTAAGTTGGTCGAAATTTTCGGCAAACGCATATAAGGATGTGGGAATTTGTAGCTGTTCCGCCACCAATGTACGTATCCCTTCCCGGTTCATCGTCAATTGCACAGCTCTGGCATTGGGTATAACACGCGCTCGACCGGCATTTTCGACCTCCATTAATACCTCGGTGGCGATTGCTTCTATTTCCGGAATGATCAGATCAGGCTGCTCCAAGTCTATGATTTTTCGCAGTTCGTCGGCGTCAGTCATGGCTATAACATGACTACGATGGGCGATCTGCATAGCAGGTGCGTTGGCGTAGCGATCCACAGCAATGACTTCAATGCCATATCGTTGCAACGATATGGCGATTTCTTTGCCTAATTCACCAGAACCCAGCAACATCGCTTTGGTTGCCGTAGGCGTAAGCGCCGATCCAAATTTCAAACCTGCTTTCATTGGTCTTTTGCCAGATAATTATCGATATCTTCTTTGGAAAAGCCGATTTTCTTGGCGACACGGGCAGCGTGGCTGATGCAGGAAATGCCGGTAACCAGCCGGTAAGTCGGCGCATCCTTGGCAAATTCGACCTGTAACGGCACACCGGCGCCTTCCTTGACGAAATGATCGACCAACTGATGATTATGGGTTATTAATACCGTGCTGTTGCCTTTGCGGTAAAAGCCGTTCAGTGTATTAATAGACGCTTCCATCTTTTCTTCGAAGGTTGTGCCTTCGGATAATTCATCCAGCACCACTAGGCTTTTTGAAGTCGTCGCCAGGAATATTTCTTTGGTGCGTTTCAATTCCGTACCGAAACGGCCTTCGCCATCGTCCAAATGGCTGATTTCCGGCACTTGATAGAAAATGCGGTCGGCAACCGTTAATGCCGCCGATTTTGCCGGAACATAGCAACCGATTTGCGCCAGTACCTGAATTTGGGTGAGGGTTTTACAAAATGCGGTCTTGCCGCCACTGTTCGGGCCTGTTAATAACACCAGATTTTCGTCGTCCAGTTTGAAATCATTGGCGACATACTCAGCATTCGTTTTACCTAACACTGGATTAACAGCAGCGGCCAGCTTAATGCGGTGGTGTTTGCCCGATTCGAGTTGGGGCAAAACGGTACTGTGCGGGAAGGTTTCGGCAAATTTGACGAATGCCATTAACTCGTCCAATTGGCCGAGCGCACCCAGCATTTCGCCCAAAGGTTCGGCTTTTTTGAACAGGTTACGCAAAGGATTAATGCAATTTTCCCGGTCGAATCCGCCGACAATAGGCAAATACAGCAACGTCAAAGGACCCAAAAATATTGCCGCCGCGGGTGTGCCGATGCCGATGGCGGCTTCGGCAAAAGTGGAAGCCAGCCAGACTAATAAAAAAGTGCACGTCAGCACCACGGGCTTAAAAATGGTGGGCTTAAAAATGACCGGTACAGGAAATTTAATACCGCCCTGCTCCGCCTTCGTCCTGATATTTCCCTCGGATACATAAACAGGCCCTTGCATTAACGTGTAGTAACGGCTGTCGGCAAATGCTTTTAATTTGGCTATAACAGACGCCAGATAGGAGCTTTGCGGCGCATTAATGGTTGCGGCTTTCGCAATTAAATCAAGCACAAACTTGACGCCATTGCGGTATTCCCGGTAGCCGTAACCTTCGATTTCATGTTTTTCCCGCGCGGTGCTGAAAGAACCGACATGTTGCCCAAACAGCAGCAAATACAGCTTGTCTTCGGTTTTGGCGGCTTGCTCAATCAACTCTTGAATTTGGGTTTTAAGCGTTGAGTTATCCTGCAATTCCTTAACCGCATCCTGCTTGGCTTGAACACCGGCAAATGTTGCTAAAGGCTGGGTTAATGACCGGTACAACGTGGCCTGCCCAACCGTTGTCGCCGCATGGTTGACGGCATCGAACAGTTTATCGACTTCAATGATGTTGAATGCGCCCTGGTCGATGACGCCTTCACTCATCGGCAAAGGCTTATCGGTTTTGACTTCAGGCCAAGTCAGATCTTGCCAGGCTTCTAGGTGAGTTTGCGGCATAAGTAATGGTATTAATGAGTAATGCTGGGTTACGCGATAAGGTATAAGCAAACCTGAATGCTGTCTAGCAGGTTTTTCAAAATATAAACAGGTAGGGCGGATTAGACGCGCAAATAATTCGAATTCTAAACTTTCATTTTTGGTCGCACACGTCGTAATTCGTCGAATGTGTTGTGTACTCTTGACATGCGGCGGATTACGCCACGCCCAAAGGTACAGGTTTTTATAACGTTGGTGGGTAAGGCGTGGCTAATCCGTCCTACGTTTTTTAAATCAATGAAATATCAACTGCTCCAACACAGCAACATGCGCATCCGAACTGTTCAGACACGGGATGTAACGGTAATCTGCGCCGCCTGCTTCCATAAATATATGCTTGTTTTCCATAACAATTTCTTCCAGGGTTTCCAGGCAATCCACGGCAAAGCCGGGGCAAATCATATCAACTGATTTAATGCCCGTGGCGGGCAATTGTTGCAAGGTATCGGCGCAGTAAGGCTTCAGCCATTCCGCCTTGCCGAAGCGGGATTGAAACACCAGTTTCCATTTGTTTTCATTCAAACCGCAATGTTCGGCGATTAACTTGGCTGTGGTCTGGCATTGGTGGTAGTAAGGATCGCCCAGCTTGGTCAGCAATTCCGGCAGGCCGTGGAAGGACATCACTAACAATTCCGCTTTGCCGTGCGCCTGCCAGTGCGCCTTGACCGACTCCGCTATGGCGGCAATATAGCCTTCGTGCTGGTGATAGTCGCTGATAAACCGGAAACTCGGCAAATGCCGCCAACGATTGAATTCTGTAATCGCATCGTCGTAAACGGAAGCGGTAGTCGTAGAGGAATATTGCGGATACAAAGGCAGGATAACGATGTCATTAATGCCCTGCTCTTTGAATGCCTTTAGCTGGCTGGCAATGGACGGCTGCCCATAACGCATGGCGTAAGCGACTGTTATCTCTTGCGTTTTTAATTTTTTCGCCAGCTTTTCGCTAAGCTGGCGCGTCAGATAGATTAATGGCGAGCCCTGCTCCGTCCAAATTTTTTGATAGGCCACTGCAGAACGTTTGGGACGAAAAGGCAGCACGACCGCATGTAAAATTAACCACCACAAGGGGCGCGGTATATTAACGACGCGCGGATCCCAGAGAAATTCTTTTAAAAATTTTCGCACCGACGGCACCGTCGGTTCAGTTGGCGAGCCGAGATTAACAAGCAAAACACCGGTAAGTCTATCTGCCATTAAGAATGTGGACGATTAATGAGGTTTAAAAACTCAGAGCGAGTGCTGATTTCTTTACGGAACGCACCTAACATGCAAGAAGTCGTCATCACCGAATTCTGTTTTTCCACGCCGCGCATCATCATGCACAGATGTTTGGCTTCGATCACCACGGCGACGCCGCGCGCATCGATTGCCTCCATTACCGCATCGGCGATTTGTTTGGTCAATTGCTCCTGGATTTGCAGGCGGCGGGCGTACATATCGATCAGGCGCGCGACTTTCGACAATCCCAGCACTTTGCCGCGCGGCAGATAACCGACATGGCATTTGCCGATAAACGGCAGCAAATGATGTTCGCACAGCGAATACAGTTCGATGTCTTTAACGATGACCATATCCTCGGAATCGGCGGTAAAAATTGCGCCGTTCAAGACTTCTTTCAGCGTTTTTTCGTAGCCGTTGTTGAGGAATTTGAAGGCTTTAGCGGCGCGTTTTGGCGTATCAATTAACCCTTCGCGATTTAAATCCTCGCCTATCGCCGAAATTATTTGTGCAAATTGCTCTTCCATCGTGCATTCCAATTTATTAATAATTATCAGTCGCGGCAGTATACCTTAAAGGCCGGTAAAAGCGAGGGCGTCTCTAACGATGGAAATGCCCGCGCCGGGCTTGGTGGCATTCTCGCTCAAATGCCGCCGCCATAAGCGCGCTCCGGTTTCGCCATGAAACAAGCCTAAAATATGGCGGGTGATGCTGTGCAAACGAACTCCTTCTTTGAGTTGCGATTGGATATAAGGAATTAATAATTCAACGATTTCATGGCGAGAACGGGGTAATTCACTGCTTTTAAATATACACCGGTCAACGTCAGCCAGAAAATAGGGATTATGGTACGCTTCCCGCCCCACCATCACGCCGTCCACCTGTTGCAGTAAATTTTCCGCTTGCGTCAACGTATTAATACCGCCATTAATGATTATTTCCAAATCTGGGAAATCAGACTTTAGGCGATATATCGTTTCGTACTGAAGCGGCGGCACCTCCCGGTTTTGCTTGGGCGACAGGCCGCTGAGCCAGGCTTTGCGGGCATGGATGATGAATGTATCGCAACCTGCGGCAACCACGGTATTAATGAAATGATACAATTCTTCGTAACTATCGCGCTCATCCACACCAATGCGGGATTTCACGGTAACGGGGATGGTAACCGCCTGTTTCATCGCGCCAACGCAATCGGCGACCAAGTTCGGCTCCAGCATTAAACAAGCGCCAAACCGGCCGTTTTGCACCCGGTTGCTGGGACAGCCGACATTGAGATTTACCTCATCATAATCGTAGTCTTCCGCCATCCTTGCGCATAAGGCCAGATCATGCGGATTGCTGCCGCCCAACTGCAAAGCAATCGGGTGTTCTTCTGGGTTAAACCGTAAAAAACGGCGTCGGTCGCCATTAATTAATGCGCCGGTCGTCACCATTTCCGTGTACAACAGGGCTTTTTTAGTCAGCATGCGATGAAAGTAGCGGCAGTGCTTATCCGTCCAGTCCATCATCGGGGCGACACTAAACCGTCTCGCCGCCATTAATGGCAGGTTTTGCGGATAAACTGAAGTTGCCGCAATAGCCGAAGCGCGTGAACCTGTCATTAACTGCGCTGCTTACCCGCCAAACGCGTCAATGCCAATACCGCCAGGCAAGCCAGCCAAAGCAGCAATTGACGATTGGTCAGCGTAAAGGTTGCCGCCCAACGCAAACGTTCGCCCAGTCCAGGATAAGCCTGGATAAAATCGCGGGCTACTGCAAAAGCGATGATTTCGCCGATAACCAGCCCGGCCATGTACCACAGAATTAACCAGCCTATATATTTATCATATTGATTAATATAACTTATTTTTCCGAATAACGAATGAATATTCAAATTGGAAAAGGTGAATTGCCGCCGCCAGGATTTAAGACAGAACAATCCCAGCAAACCCGTCACGGGTATTAAGGTGACGGCAAACGGGAAGCTCACATAACGGCCATCAGACGCCAACAGGTAGGTTTTATACATCGACACCAGCAAAACCACCGCATACACCCAGGTCAGTGCGTCGGTTTTCGCTTCCGATGTCGTCTCGTTCCGCACAATATCGACGGCTCTGGACAGTATTAATGCAATAACCGCGATACTCAGCAACATCACCAGCAACGACCGGAACCGTTGCCAGTTATCATAGCTGGCATACCAGGATTGATGACTCAGGTAGGTAAATAACAAGGTCAAAATCTGCGCGAACAGCAAAAACGTGATGATTTTTACGACCGGTAAAGCGTTCAGTTTGCGCGCGTAGAAAAACGTAATTAATACCATCAGCACCGCAGTAATCAGGTATTGCATGCACCAGTCTGGATTTTCATACACCGGCCCGGTCAACGGGAAAACTTCCTTGCGGTTGGCGTCAAACAAGCCCCAATTGGCGCCGATCACGCCTTCCAGTTCGCTTTTCCAAGGCTGGTTAAAAGCTTCAACAATATTCACGTCAAAACGGTTGTCAGCCGCAACTTTCAACAATCCGCGGATAAATGCCGCCTCATTAACCACACCAGGCACAGCCCAACCGCGCTGTTTACCCATGCTCGGCCAGCCGGTTTCACCAATTAATATCGGCTTGCCGGGTGCAATCGCCTCTGCTTCTTCCCTTACCTGTTTATAGATACGCTCGATATGCGCGGGAGCTTTTTCCACCGGGATCGGCTCGTCTTCCCAATACGGCAAGATGTGGATGGTAATGAAATCGACTTCTTTGATTAATTCGGGGTGCTTCATGTACATGGACCAGACATCGGCGTAAGACACCGGCTGCTTGACCCGTTGTTTGACTTCACGGATAAATTTTATAAGATCTTCCGCCGTGCGCTCGCCCCTAAGCAGTACTTCATTGCCGACCATGACGCGGTCGATCACGTCGGGGTACTTATTGGCAAGATCAACCAGCATCTCAATTTCTGCGCGCGTAGGAGAATCGTCGTAATTCGGGACGTTATAATCGTAATAACCGACCCAGCCACCCTGAATCAGCTTTAAGCCGTGCTTACCCGCCAGCTCCGGAATGACTTTCATGCCATAGGTGCTGGAATAGGTGCGGATACTATGGGTTTTTTTCGCCAATAATTTTAAATCCTCGTCGATTTGTTCTGGCGTAGGAAACTGCTGCAAAAGCGGATTTTGGCCTTCGCGGAACGGCGCAAAAGACAGGCTGTTCAGTTTTCCGTCCGGTACATCCAGGCCGATATCCTCAGACAAATTAAAGACATAGCAGAATATACCGGCCAGCAAAATTATTAATGTAGCAGTTAATGCAATTCTCATAAATTTTTCGGTAGTTGAACAGGTTGGTGCTTAACGTTATGAGCGCAGCAATGGCAAGGTAAAAATAGGCGCGTAAGCAGCAGAGTTTACTAACGTGTTAAGCGCAGTACGAATCAATTTTGCTTGATCTAAGCAAGCATAATAGTTAAGCAACAAGCTGTTAATCTTCCCATTCCAGCTCGGCATAGGCTTTGGTGACGTTTTTCCGGTGAAAATCGTCAAACAAACGCCACTTGTCCTTAAATTGAAGGCCGACGGTTTTCACGGCGTCTTCCAGATAAACGCCTTTTTTGATGGCAGTCCTGACTTCCATCAATAAGGTGTTGAGATACTCTTTTTGCGGCTGCATTCCACCGGGCCAATCGGATACCAGATTGCCATGCCCCGGAACGACGCGTTTAAACGATTTCGTTTGCAACTTTTCCAGTTCCGCCAACCAGCCTTTGAGGCTGCCGTCCACGGATGGAATATGTTCGGTAAACAACAGGTCCGCCAGCCATAGCGTATCCGTTTTGCGGTCGTAAACACTGAGATCGTTATCGGTGTGCGCGGCGGGATGGGCTGTTAAAGTGATCACACGCTTCCCCAGATCCAACTCCATTTCACCGTTAACGGTAATATCGGGCGGAATCAGATCGCTGCCGATAAGCTGAATACCCAGCAATTCCGGCGCTTTTTGCAGATAAAAATCCTTACGCAACGCAATGGCCCGCGCCAGTTTGTCGTGGCCAACAAATTTAACGTTAGCACTCTTAAACGCCGCATTCCCGTAGATATGGTCGGGATGGACGTGGGTATTAATGACGTAACAGATGGGTTTATCGGTCGTCTTTTCAATCGCATTCCGTAAGGCCGCGCCTTGTTCCGGGTTGCCGCCGCTGTCAATGACCGCAACGCAGCGTTCACCAACAATAAAACCGATGTTGGCGATTGCGCCGTGGTTCTTATTGTCGGAAAATTCCACCACGCCCCAATGCACATACACGCCGTCGGCAATTCGATTAACCGATAACACGTCGGCCGCATTAACTGCGCCAGCCGCAACCAACAAAAACAGGAAAATTTTAATCGTTAGAATACGCATCTAATTATTTATTTTTCAAATAGTTAATGCCATTCTACCATAAAACGCAGCCCAGCAAGGAGAACACTCTGGTTTACCTTGCAACCCTGGGCTATGTTAATGGGACGGATCCGGAAAACCGGTCGCGCGTTATGCGCTGACCTGCGCAATCCAGTCCTGTAAGTTATAGTAATTAGTAATCCGCGCCACTTTACCATCGCGGATCTCGAAAAATGCGCCTGCCGGAAGCCGGTATTCCTGTCCGCGCGCGGCGGGCAAACCCTCATCGGACTGTAAATATTTGCCCAACACGACAAATTCGGCTGCCGCGCGGCTACCGTCCGGCGTCGCCATGATAACCATATCGACCAGTTGCTCTTTATAGTTGTAATTCATACACGCCATAAATTGTCTAAAAGAATCTTTGCCGGTTTCGCGCTTGCCTTGATTAATGTCATGGATTACATCATCTGTTAATAAACCCAGAAAAGTGTCCATATCGGCATTGTTAAATGCAGCGTAGTATTGTTCGATAAGATTAATTGTGTCTTGATTCATGATATTGATAAGATGTTTCGGTAAAAAATTAAGTGTGACAGTTGCTTAAGCAAATTAATAGCGCTTAGCCGGAAATTGTCCGTTTCCGTTTTCTTTCGTCCCAGCGCTTTCTAACCTGATAGCGCCAGAAAGAATCCATGGCAATATAACCGCCCACTGCGCTCATTAAACCTAAAAGCAGGCATCCCAGCAAGAACGGACCGATAATATCGCCAAAACCGGACCATATCCCTTCCAGGGAAAAAACGAAACTATCCGCTGACGAAGGACGTCCGGTAAAATGCAAGCCGACCCGGTAAGCGAAATAAAATAACGGCGGCATGGTGACCGGATTGGTTACCCACACCGTAGCCACCGACACCAGAAGGTTGGCTCGAAAAAAAACCGCCGCCGCGGCGGCGAACGCCATTTGCGTGGGCGTCGGCATCCAGGCAAATAACAAGCCGATGGCGATAGCGGCGCTGATGGAACGCCGGTTAATATGCCACAGGTTAGGCCTGTTCAATCGATCGCCCAAAAATTGCAAGCTTTTATGCTGGCTGATCACGCTAGGATCGGGCACCACTTTTTTTATGATTTTTTCGATGAATTCCTTTGCCATAACCGCATATTATGTCGTCTATACGCTTAATTTTATCAGACTTTTACCGGATTAATGACGGTCGGCAATGATTGCACGGGCTTTATGTTTTCTTACGGGCGTACTATCGGTGCAACAACTGCCGGAGTTACCGGACAAACCGGCCCTGCTTGCGGTTGCCTGTACCGCGCTGGTGCTGGCGTTTTACCGCTACTGGCTCTGCGTATTTTTAATCATCGGTTTTCTTTGGGCGGCGCTTGTTGCCGCTAACCGCCTGGAACAACGTCTGCCGGAGCAGCTGGCAGGAAAAGATATTGAAATAGAGGGTATTATTGCCGATCTACCGGAATACGAGAACGACCATACCCGCTTTAACTTAACCGTCACCAAATCCGCCAGAACCGTTCCCGCCAAGCTGAGGCTTACCTGGTATCATCCCGAAACAATGCCGAAAGCGGGTCAACAATGGCGATTAACAGTTCGTCTTAAACCGCCGCACGGCAATTTTAACCCCGGCGGTTTCGATTACGAACGCTGGTTGCTGGTTGAAAACATCGGAGCCAACGGTTATATCCGCGACCGGCCGCAACCCATTTTGCTTACCAGTCGGCAAGCCTCGTTCGGTTTAAGTGGCTGGCGGCAACAATTAGCCGATCGGCTGGACAACCTGCTGGCAAACTACCCTAACCTGCCATTAATCAAAGCGCTCACTCTGGGTGACGGCAGTAGTCTAACCGCCACCCAATGGGAGGTTTTCCGGCAAACAGGAACCACGCATTTAATGGTTATTTCCGGTTCGCATATCGGCCTGATTGCCGCTTTGGCATATTGGATAATCAGAAAGATATAGCTCAGAACCGGTATTATCGCGATTTCGCCGCAAAGCGCCGCTGCCATGTCTGCCTTGTCAGTGGCGTTTTTATACGCCGGTCTTACCGGCTTTTCGGTGCCTGCGCAACGGGCGGCATTCATGGTTGCCATTGCAATGCTTGCTGTCAGCAGGCAGCGACACAGCAAACCGTTTCATGTTTTGACTTTAGCCTTATGGGCTGTGTTGTTGCTGGATCCGCTGGTTGTGCTGCTACCCGGATTCTGGCTGTCGTTTATTGCGGTCAGCCTGATTATTTATACCTTGGCAGGCCGCTTGCAACAACCAGGATTCCTTAGCGGCAGTATTAAAATCAACTGGGTGGCTTCGCTTGGCTTAACCCCATTAACCTTATTTTTTTTCCAGCAGGTTTCATTAATAGCCCCTCTGGCCAATTTGCTGGCCGCGCCGCTGATCAGTTTAATCGCGGTTCCCGTTGCACTAATGGCGACATTAATCTTATTTATCAGCCCGTTACTGGCGGCAAAGCTGTTTCTGCTGGTCGATTGGATTTTGCAAGGTTTATGGTGGCTGCTGGTTCAACTTGCCGCCCTGCCCTTATCGACCGTTTCTCATCCGCAGTTGTCTTGGTGGACATTCCTGTTTGCGGTACCGGCAATCCTGCTGTTGCTCGCACCCAAAGGCATACCGCTACGATGGCTCGGTTTGGTTATGTTGTTTCCGTTGATTTTTTCAGCGGCGGAAAAGCCAAACCCGGGAACCTTTAAACTGACTTTACTGGATGTCGGCCAGGGCTTATCCGCCGTGGTGCAAACCGCAAAACATGTGCTGGTGTACGATACCGGCGCGAAATTTTCTGCCCATAGCGATAGCGGGCAAAGCGTGATTATTCCTTATCTGCGTAGCCAGGGTATTGATAATATTGATACTTTAATTATCAGCCACGGCGATAACGACCACATCGGCGGCGCTGAATCTTTATTAAAAACCATTAATACCGGGCAAGTCGTCACCAGTGTACCGGCAATGCTAAGCCAGCATTCGCCGATTGCCTGCACCGCTAAGCAGTCCTGGCAGTGGGATGACGTCAGGTTTACCATTTTGTCGCCGGGTTCTAAAACATTTCCTTCGGATAACAACAACTCTTGTGTGCTGCACATTCAATCGCAGCACGGCTCAGCGTTATTGCCGGGCGATATCGAAGCCGATGCGGAAACGTGGCTGGCCGAAACCTATCGGGAACGGCTCGCCGCCAACCTATTAATAGCACCGCATCACGGCAGCCAAACATCATCAACCAGCCGTTTTCTAAATGCAGTTAAACCCGAAGTTATTTTGATACCTGCAGGTTACCGCAATCAGTTCAGACATCCGCACGAAGACGTACTGGCGCGTTACCGCAACCATAAGATTAATTGGCGCAAAAGCGCGGACGACGGCGCTATAATCGCAGATATCGAACAACGGCCCAACCTGGAAACGTGGCGCAAATCATCTGGCAAGTATTGGAATTATAAGATAAAGAATTAATTTCATTAATAATTAATGCTTGTATTCATAACAGTATTAATCAATCGACCAGTGTTCAGATAAGCAAATATCTTTTATACTCTCGCGCTGTTTACTTGAGGATCACACATGGAAAAACCTTACATCTTACACATGCTGACCACAGCAAAAAATCTCAGCCCATTCGATGTCAATATGGCAATGGATGCGGGCTGGGTTTCCGCGGTGCCTTATATTAATGTTGAACCCGGCGAAGTTCAGGGTCTTGTCCAGGACGCCATCTTTTCACGCAGTACCAAAAACCTGAAACGGACGGCGATTTTTATCGGCGGGCGCGATACCAAACAGGCGATGGACATGCTCAAAGCCGCCAAACAAGCCATGGTGCCGCCCTTCGAAGTCTCCGTTTTTGCCGATCCCAGCGGGGCCTTTACCACCGCAGCCGGTATGATGGCGGCAGTAGAACGTGAACTCAATAGCAAATTCAATACCGGCTTGACAGGCAAAAACATGATCGCTCTTGGCGGTACTGGCCCCGTCGGGCAAGCAGCAGCAGTTATCGCCGCCAAAGCGGGCGCAAACGTCAGAATTATCGGCCGCCAACTGGAAAAAGCGCAGGGTATTGCCGATATGTGCAATACTGAATTCGGCGAAGGCAAAATAGCCATTGCCGCCGGTGCGGACGCCGACAAAGCCGAATACATTAAAACCGCTGACATCGTCGTAGCAACAGGCGCTGCTGGCATTGAATTATTGAGCGCGGAACTGGTTGCCTCTGCGCCGCAATTAAAAGTCGCCGCCGACGTGAACGCAGTGCCGCCAGCCGGTATTGCAGGTGTAGACGCCATGCAAAACGGCACACCGATTAATGGCTCCGGTAGCGGTGCGGTCGGCATCGGCGCGTTAGCCATCGGCAACATTAAATATCAGGCGCAAAACCGCTTGTTAAAACGAATGATCGAAACCAACAAACCCGTTTACCTGCACTTTGAACATGCTTTCGAAGTAGCGCAGGATTACATCAAATCGGCTTCGTAAGCTATTAATTAATAAAATAAAGCGAGATCAGCCATGGAAAAACGCAGCATCCTCCACATGTTAGACCCTAACCCCCACAACAGTCCCTTCGACATTAATATGGCAATGGATGCCGGTTTTGATGTCATGATGCCGTACAGCAATGTCAAGCTGGAGAGTGTACACGGCTTGGTGCAGGATGCGATTTTTTCGCGCGGCCCAGGCGGCGTCAAAAAAACGGCGATTTTCATCGGCGGCCGTAATCTGGGAGTGGCGGTGGACATGATGGAAGCCGCCAAAAAGGCCATGGTACCGCCCTTTGAAGTCTCGGTCTTTGCCGACCCTAGCGGTGCATATACCACGGCTGCGGCTTTGGTTGCCTGCGTTGAGAAGCAGCTTAAGGAAAAACATGGAAAAGAATTAAAGGATTGCCACGGCGTGGTATTTGGCGGCACCGGTTCTGTCGGTATTGCCACCGGCATAATCGCTTCGTTGGCTGGTGCGGATATCACCTTAACCGACCACCTGTCCGTCGACACCGCTCTGGCTGTCGCCAACGAATACAATGGCCGTTTCGGCTGTACACTGAAAGGCACTTACGCCAGCTCCGATGCCGACAAGGCGCGCTTAGTCACGCATGCCGACATCATTTTCTGCACGGCCAAAGCCGGTATTCAAGTGTTGAACAAAGATATTCTGGATGACGCCAAACAACTGTTGGTGGCGGGCGATGTCAACGCTGTTCCGCCTTTAGGCATTGAAGGCATTAAGCGCAGCGATATGGGCGCACCATTAATCCATGCCATTAATTCTCCGGGAGCGGTCGGTATCGGCGCACTGGCGGTCGGCAACGTGAAATACCAACTGCAAAATCTGCTGTTAAAAGAATTATTAGAAACCGATAAGCCCGTATATCTTGATTTCCGCGATGCGTTTGCAAAAGCCAGGAAAATGTAAGGTTTAATGATGTCACTCGATTAAACCGGGTTATTGCTAACCCGGCTTACATTAATAAATTCAAACAGTTATATATCCTATAGCAATTTAACTCCGCCTTGCCGATCATCATTAATAACTAACCGGTCGATTTTCAATCGATAGTTTGATCTGCATCATTGAAGTCTTGCAGAAATCGCCTTATCGTATTTGCAATAACATTTTGCCAGGGTTTTTTCTACCGTTTAACCCCTTCATCCATTAATAACGAACTAAAAAGGCGATTCATGAAATATACACTACTTGCCGTACTTTTGTTGGCTTCGACGTTTGCCTACGCCGGGCCGCGCACCGGTCATCACGGCGACTTTGTGGTGGTGTGTCACAAACCTAAATTCATGCAGGAAACGCCGACTGCAAACTCAGAGGTCAACAAATTTCAAAATTTCAACTTCTGGACATCGGAAAATACCGACGCCGACACCCTTAAAGTGTGGGTCAATAACCAATTGGTCGATGTCAAAAAAGATAGGAAAGGCAGCGGCAATTACCACATTATCGGCAAATTGCCCGAACCGATCCGGGAAGGCAAAGCCTGGGTAAAAGTGACCTCGGAAAGCCACGACGGTTGTAACGATTTGAAAGCGTGGAACGTATATATTAAAAATTGATTCGAATTTTCATCTGCTTGAATCTTGAATCACAACGCTGGCGCTGTTATTCCGAAGGAACAACGCAATCATGCCGACGGCATGGAGGAAACGTATTAATAGCTGTCTTTCAATCGCCTGAGTTTTGCAAACACATCAGACGGTGCATCTGAGATCATGCCCAGCGTATGCCTAATCGATGCGCTGTCTTCTCGTAAAAACGGATTAGTCGCCAATTCCTCGGCTATTGTTGTCGGCAAGGTCGGAAGATTTTGGGCGCGCAGACGATTAACAAATTCCATTCTTTCTTGCAAAACCATATTATCCGGCTCTACCGTTAAGGCAAATCGTCCGTTATTCTGAGTGTATTCGTGGGTGCAATAAACCTGGGTGTCCGGCGGCATGGCTTTCAGTTTCTGCAATGAATACCAAAGTTGTTCCGCCGTACCTTCAAACAAACGTCCGCAACCCAAGGCAAACAAGGTGTCGCCGCAGAATAAAAGCTTATCCTGCTCAAAATAATATTGGATATGGCCTAGCGTGTGGCCGGGCGTAAAAATAATTTTGGCCTTGTGCTCGCCAATACGGACGACATCGCCCTCCTGTACTGTCACATCAATGCCGGGAATGCGGTTGCGGTCATAGTCGCTGGCGATAATCTTACAACCCGTTTGCGCTTTTAGTTCTAAATTGCCGCCGACGTGATCGAAATGATGATGCGTATTTAATATTGCTGCAAGCCGCCAGCCCTTTTCGTGCAGCTTCATTAATACCGGTTGCGCTAATGCCGGATCAACCGCTGCCGTTTCGCCGCTTACGGTATCATGAAGCAGGTAGATATAATTATCAGATAGTACCGGTAAGGCAATAGTTTCTAACATAAAAACCTCGCAAACTTACATAAGTCGGCATCTGGCTAACATGCTCCAGGCTTTTATTATAGCGGTATTAATTAATGAGCAGAGGCGAATCTCTCAGCCTGAAAATCATGCCGTATATAACCGATTACTGCCCTATAAACTCCTCAATCTGCTGCAAAATCCCGTTTGTATCGAGCCTGCAATGCGACAAAAGCTGCTCGCGTGTGCCTTGCTCGACATAGCAGTCCGGTAGGCCGAGGTTGAGGGTGTGTTTGAGTATCTTA
>VGVA01000007.1 GCA_016874115.1 Gammaproteobacteria bacterium | reverse complement strand
TCTATGAAAAAGGGCAATTGCCCCATCGCCGTCACCGATGCTTGTGGATCCCATTCCACATGGATCCTGCCGCCAAATGTTTCTACCCTGACAGGTTCAGCATACGGAATTAATGCCTTCGGTTCGGGTTCACCCAAAGGGTGAATGATCTGTTCTGCCATAAGCGCCTCCTTGCCGCTTAATTTCAAACAGTTAACAATTTTTTGCAACCTTAGATGCTCTTTTAAGGATCAAGGATGCCAGCGATGCTTTTTTGACCTCGAACGCCAATGTTAGGCGCATTAAGGCGGCGGGCAAGGCATTGGTTTCGGCGACCAAATCGAGGGAAGCGATGGAAACTGCCTTCAACTATGGAGTTGAGACCATCAGCGATGTTCTTAAGGCTCAGGAAGAAGAGTTTAAGTCGCTTCGAGACCTGTCCAAAGCCAAGTATAGCTATATTAAAAACCGGGTGCGTTTTCTCCATGCCGTCGGTATGATCAGCGAAGAAAACCTGGTGGAAATTAATGGCTGGCTGACGACTGGAGGAGATGGCAGTGTTACCAATTTGACGAGGAAACCCTGGAATCCGCATCAAAAGCCTTGATCTCTAGCCCAGAAATGCTTACCCGAAATTTTTTTTAATAAAGCTATTCCGCTAATACGGCATCGCATTCCTTCGGTAATACGATTGGCGGTGGCGGCGGGCTTGGTTTGGGGTGCTTGGCTTCATAAGAAAACCACCAGGCCAAGCCGGCGCCGCAGCCGTCCCCGGCCGGCACGGGGTCTTGCTTGTCGCAAAGTAACTCGCCCGAATGGCATTTCAGGCGGACATGGAAGTGATCGGCATGGGCATACCATGGCCTGATTTTTTGCAGCCAATTTTGTCTGGCATTATGGCGGCAGAGTTCTTTTTTGATAGCGGCGTTTACAAAAATACGGTCTACTTCCGGGCTGTTGGCGGCGGCTTCCAGAATTTTTTCGTTCGCCAGCGACCATTGCCTGACATTAATGTCGGTGGCGGCGGCATTCACAACGGAAGGCGCGCTCCATTTTTCGCGTTCATTAATGCTAAGCTCGCGCCGGTCCGCATCGGGTGCCAGCAAATACCAGATGTCGACATCCAGTCCGGTCTGATGGCTTTTGTGGCCGGTTAATGTGGGTCCGCCTCGCGCTTGTCCCAAATCGCCTATTAATAGTGTGCCCAAACGTTGGGATTGCGCGGTTTGTCCAAGATGTTCAATAAATTGAATCAGGTCAGGATGGCCGTAATATCGTTTGCGCGACAGGCGCATCACCTGATACCCTGCGCCGTTACGCGCCAGTTCGGCAGCGCCTCTAAGGCAACCGGCGGTATATTTGCCGATACTTTGCGCGGTTTTGCCAACAGTCGGACTGCCGATTTTCGACCAGGCGAGTAAATCCGCTTGCGCCAGACAGACATTCATTAATCCGGCCAAACATAAAAAAATCAATAGTCTCATAGGGTTATCCATGGGGTAGGTTAGCTATTCATTAATTGTTTCATGACGGAAATGCTTTGATAATGACTCATATTGATTCGGCCTTTAAATGTTTGAACCGTTTGTGCTGAGCTTGTCGAAGCACAGATCGCCTTTCGACAGGCTCACGGCGACTTCACAAGGCGGATCAATAATATCCACATCATACTGTTATTCCCGTGGATTTTCCGGTGCAGACAGCAGCGAATCAAGCAGCGGCTTCAGGTTGGCGGCTTGCCGGTCTTTGCCGAGCCGGTTGGCAATGATGATGCTGTTTAATTCGTTAAGCGCCCGGTCAAAGTCGTCATTAACCACAAGGTAGTCGTATTCGTCAAAATGGCTGATTTCGGTGACGGCTTCCTGCATCCGGCGTGCGATGACTTGCTCGTCATCCTGTCCGCGATTTCTTAGCCGTTGCTCAAGCACCTGAGTCGAGGGCGGCAGAATAAAAATCGACAAATACGCCGACTGGATGCGCCTGATCTGTTGCGCACCCTGCCAGTCGATTTCCAGAATAACGTCAAGCCCTTGCTTTAGATTATTCTCCACGGTAGTTTTGGCCGTACCGTAAAAATTGCCGAAAACATTGGCGTGTTCCAATAATTCTCCCTTGTCTATTAATGACTTAAATTCATCTTGAGAGACAAAAAAATAATCCACGCCGTGTGTTTCGCCGGGGCGGATAGGACGCGTGGTATGTGAAATGGAAACGGTTAACCGCTCGGTACCTGTAATTAATTGTCTGACCAAAGTGGTTTTGCCCGCGCCGGACGGTGCGGAAATGATGTAAAGCCTGCCGGAACTCATGGCGGAAGTATCGGTTATTAATGAGCTATTCAATGTTTTGGACTTGTTCGCGGATTTGTTCGATCAGCACTTTCAGTTCAATGGAAATTTGCGTCATGTCTTTGTCGCCCGCTTTCGAACCCAGCGTATTCGCCTCGCGGTTCAGCTCCTGCATGAGAAAATCCAGTTGTCGGCCGACCGGCTCCGGCAGGCCGATAAGACGGGAAACTTCGTTAACATGCGTGGTCAGCCGGTCCAGTTCTTCGGCAATATCCAGCTTTTGCGCGTGATAAACCAGCTCCTGCTCCAGGCGGTCTTGATCGGGCTGCGCGGCAATTTCCATGATCCGCGCGGTCAGTTTGCTGCGTAAATTAGCCAAAACCTCGGGCATGCGTTGTTGCGCGGCAGCGATCAAACCGTGCATTTTATGGCAGCGTTCGGCAATGAAGGCATTAATCTGTTTGCCTTCGCGCGCTCTGGTTTCGGAAAGTTGGGCGACGGCATCGGCGACTAAAGCCAGTGTTTCCTGGGTAATTTTCGCTTTATTCAATTCCGGTTCTTGTTGAATGCCCGGAAAAGCCAGGACATCCAGCGCAGAAAACGATAAGGCCGCACCCATCTCCTGCTCGATGTGCCGGGTTGCGTTCAAAAGCGCGGTAACGGCCTCTTCATTAATGGTAAAGCTTTGATTACTGATGTGTTTTTTAATATTAATGGCGCATTCGATACGGCCTCGGCTGATTTTTGCGGCTATCAGCCCGCGCACATCGGCTTCCGCAAACCGTAAACGCTCGGGCAGCTTTAAAGTAACGTCCAGATAGCGATGATTAACGGAGCGCAGCTCGCAACCGATGTTCAGACCTTCGATCTCGGCTTCACCCGCAGCAAACGCCGTCATGCTTCTTATCATTTTTCACCTATACTTTTGGACGAACTATTCATTTTGACGCATATGGCAGAGTATTACGATCCCGAAACCTATCCCAAAGCGTGGAATTACCTCCAGACCGGCACCATTATAGACCAGTACATGGTCGAGCGGGAATTGGCGCATGGCGGCTTTAGCTCGGTGTACCTGGCGCGCCAGTTGTCGGATCAATATCAGGTTGCCCTAAAAGAATATTTGCCCAGAAAGCTCGCTCACCGCACCTGGAATAATGTAATTGTGGCGAATAGCAAGCAGACCATCGCCATGTTTAAACGCGGCAGAGCTTTATTTTTTGAAGAAGCCAAGGTACTGGCGAATTTAAAACACCCCAATATCGTTGAGGTGACCAATTTTTTTCGCGCCAATGAAACCGTTTACATGGTGATGACCTACGACTATGGCGTCACTTTGGATAAAATCATCACCAAGAAAACGCTGCCCATCACCGAAGAATTTTTACTGAAAGTCTTTAATTCTCTGCTGGCGGGGATCAGTTATGTTCACGAACGGGATTTTGTACACCTGGATATCAAGCCCGCCAATATTCTGGTGTGTCCGGGCAATGACGCTTTGCTGCTTGATTTCGGCGCCATTCAAAATATAGGCGTTTATCGTGTTAATAAACTGGATACCGTATTAACGCCCGGTTATTCTCCTATTGAGCAATATGATGTGAACTCGCCTTTAGGAGGATGGACGGATATTTACGCCATCGGCGCCAGTTTGCGGACTTGTCTTGAAACCAAAACACCGGTTCCGGCAGTAGAACGAAAAGAAAAAGACAACCTAATACCGGCGGCCAAACTGTTTCAGAAAAAATACCCTGACTATTTGCTGAAAGCCATAGACTGGGCAATGGCGGTTAATGCGGCAGATCGCCCGCAAACAATTGCGGAATTCAAACAAGCGTTGGTTATTCCATAAATTTAATTAATATCAATGTATTAATCAATAATGCAACACAAACTCAGCTCGCCGGATACCGGCGTTCTTCCAGATTAATCGCCTCAAATCCGGCGCGCTTCAGGTATACTCTCTCTCATTAATTAATACTAATGGAGAGATTATGAGACCAAGCGGTCGTGCGCCCAATCAATTGCGTGAAATCAAATTTACCTGCGGCTACACCAAACATGCGGAAGGGTCGGTGCTGGTGGAATTCGGCGAAACCCGCGTACTGTGCACCGCCAGCGTGGATTTAAACAACGTGCCGCGCTTTCTGAAAGGTAAAGGCGAAGGCTGGGTAACGGCGGAATACGGCATGTTGCCGCGCTCTACGCACAGCCGGATCGGTCGCGAAGCCAGCCAGGGCAAGCAAGGCGGCAGGACGATGGAAATCCAGCGATTAATCGGCCGTTCCTTGCGTGCGGCGGTTGACATGAAAGCGCTGGGCGAACATACCATCACTATCGATTGCGACGTGTTGCAGGCCGATGGCGGTACGCGTACCGCGTCCATTACAGGCGGCTTTGTCGCCCTGTCGTTGGCCGTCAATCACATGCTGGCAAAAAAAATCATTAAAACCAATCCCTTGCACGGCCAAATCGCATCTGTTTCGGTAGGGATATACCAGGGTGAGCCGATTCTGGATTTGGATTACGCCGAAGACAGCGAAGCGGAAACCGACATGAACGTAGTGATGAACGATGCTTCCGCTTTTATCGAGCTGCAAGGCACCGCCGAAGGCCATGCTTTCAGAAAAGAAGAACTTGAACAAATGTTAGAACTTGCCAAGCAGGGGGTTAATCAACTACTGGAAAAACAACAAGCTGCTTTGAAAAACGGATGATTTACAGGTTTTATTAATGTAGCTATTTCGACCTATCGGAGAAATCTCAAAGCGAAAGATTTTTTCCATTCGTTCGTCATAACCTGGTCGATTCCGTGTAGAAACAGAAGATTAGGCTGTGCAAGTGTTGTCTATTTAACGTGTAAAGGTCTTGCAGTAATTGCAAGTGCAATCAACCATTAATAAAACAATGTCCTGCCGCCGTCTATAGTCAATATTTGTCCGGTGGTGTAAGGGGCGTGTTTGATCAGGTAGTACATCGCTTGGGCGATATCGTCCGATTCGCCGGATCGGGCCAACGGAATGCGGCTCAGGATGTCGTCTGTACTGGGTTTGTCTGCGCCATTTTCCGGCCAGAGTATCGCGCCGGGGGCAATGGCGTTTACCCGCACGTTGGGGGCGAGTTCTTTGGCGAGTATTTTGGTCATGGCGACCAACCCTGCTTTCGCAATGCAGTAGATGGAATGTTCCGGCAGGCCGCGTTCGGCATGAATATCCACCATATTAATGATGCAGCCCTGGCGTTCTTGCAGGCTTGCCGACAACCGTTGAGCAAGAAAGTACGGCGCTTTCAGATTGCTGTCCAGCAGACTGTTCCAGTCGCTTTCCGTCGCGATTGACAAGGGCGTGGGGTAAAACGTAGAGGCGTTATTAATTAATACATCCACGCCGCCCCAGCTTGTTAATGCAATCTGGGCGATATGTTCCAGTTCCGCCATGCGTGTCAGATCGCCCTGAACCAGCCGGACGGAATCGGTGCGCTTGCTGTTCAGTTCTTCTTGAAGTTGCTGTGCTTCCTGCGCCGATGAGCGGTAATGCAGCAGAATATTACAACCTTTGCCATGCAAGAGCCGGGCGCAGACCGCGCCGATACGTTTTCCGCCGCCGGTGATTAGGATATTTTTGTTCATTAAATTATCTCAAACGACTGGTAGGGATGGCTTCCGTCCAAGTCTTTAATCTCTACCTTATCCACCCGCGCCGTAATCGGCCCTTTGTGGCACCACTTGATGAACGGTTCGAGTTTCCCGGCTTCAGCCTGGGCGATAATTTCCACGCTGCCGTCGGCGCGATTGCAAACCGTGCCGTTAATACCTAAATCATGCGCTTTATGCTTGGTAAACCGGCGAAAATACACGCCTTGCACTCGGCCTGAGATGATTAATCGAACGGTGCGCATTACTTCGTTATCCTCCAACAATAATGTATTTTCGGGTTGCGGGCAAAGTCGGCAGGGATGGTCTGCGCGCTGATGTCTTCAATTTTAGCCGAGGATAGCGCGTCCTGATCGAGTTTAAAGCGGCGAAAATTGGTGGAAAAATACAGAACTCCGCTTCGGTGCAACAATTTTAAGGCTTGATTAATGAGTCTGACATGATCTTGCTGGATGTCGAAAATGTCATCCATGCGCTTGGAGTTAGAAAATGTCGGCGGATCCAGCAAAATTAAATCGTACTGCCGGGGATAGGGATGTTTGGCTTCGTCTTCCAGCCATTGCAGGCAATCGGCCTGGATAAATTCATGGTTACCGTCATTTTTATTCAACGCCAGATTGGTTTTAGCCCAGTCCAGATATGTGTTGGATAAGTCCACCGTTGTAGTCGTTTTCGCACCGCCTATCGCGGCATGAACGGTAGCGCTGCCGGTGTAGGCGAACAGGTTTAAAAAACGTTTGCCTTTGGCTTGCTGCTGGATCATTAATCGCAGCGGGCGGTGGTCCAGAAACAAGCCGGTGTCCAGGTAATCGGTAAAATTAACCTGAAGTCGACAGCCGTGTTCGTCAACAATATGAAACCGGCCCTGGTCGTCGAGTTTCTCGTACTGGTCGGTTTGCTTTTGCTTGCGGCGGATCTTCAGGCTGATTTGAGATGGTTGAATCATTAATGCCTTGGGCAATTCGGTTAATAGCGCCGCCAGTCGCTGGTTGGCTTTGGCCGGATCGACGGTTTTGGGCGGCTCGTATTCCTGTACGTTAAGCCAAACCGTATCATTAATGTCCCGGTACAGGTCGATAGCGGCGGCATATTCCGGCAAATCAGCGTCGTAAATCCGGTAACAGTTAATCTTGTTTTTGTTGGCCCAAGCCGCTAAATTTTTTAGATTTTTCTTCAGCCGGTTAGCAAAGTCGGTTGCGGTCAGGTTGTTGCTTGTTTCTTCTTTTGGTTTTTCAGGTGCATCGGTAGTGCCGGTTGCTGGCGTTTTGTATGTTTCTTCAGCCATTAATGGCGTTGTCTGTTGATGTTTGATTGGTTTATCTTCATCAATTGCATTAATCCTGGCTTTGGCGCTACGGTAAGGGTCGTTAATCAGGGAATTAATGCGTTCCAGCCGGTCTTCAGCGGTCAATGGTTTGGGTTCGAAGAAGGCTTTGTCGTCAATCGTCATACGCAAGAGTACGCATTCCAGCGCGCCATTGTAAAAAACGACCGGTTTTTGCGAGCGGATGCCGATGCGGAAGCCGAGTTCCTGGTCGCCGATAATCAATCCCGCCTGCCAGCCATTAAACCGGCGTTTCAGCGTTTCGCCGAATTGCTTGTAGAGCAGGGCGGTGGACTGCGTATCGCCCAGGCGTTCGCCGTAAGGCGGATTGCAGATTAATAAGCCGGGTTGCCAATTTTGCTGCGGCGCTGCCGTACTAATGTCCTGGCAGTCCAGCTGAATCCACTTGGTCAGTCCCGCGTTGTTAACATGAATCTGCGCTGCACTTAAATTGCGGCGGTTATGGTCGAAGCCTGCGATAACTGGCAACGTGACCAAACCGGCGGATTTACGTGTGTTGGCTTCGGCTATTAATGTTTTCCAAAGCGTGGGTTGATGTTGTTTCCAGCCCAGAAAGCCGAAATAATCGCGCAATAAGCCGGGAGCATAATCCGCAGCCATCATTGCGCCTTCAATTAAAAAAGTGCCTGAGCCGCACATGGGGTCGATTAATGTGCCGCCCTGCCGGGCAATTTTAGGCCAGTTGCAGCGCATTAATAAGGCGGCGGCAAGGTTCTCCTTGATGGGCGCTTTAATGCTGGCGTCACGGTAGCCGCGCCGGTGCAGGCTTTCGCCGGATAAATCCAGGCTCAGGGTTGCCTCGCTACGATTGAGAAGGACATTAATGCGGATATCCGGGCGTTCTGTATCAATGTGCGGGCGACTGCCGTAATTTTCTCGTAGTTGATCGACAACCGCGTCTTTTACCTTCAGTGCGCCGAAGTGACTGTTATTAATAACGGTTGAGTTCTTGGCGTTAAAAGTGACCGCAAAACTGCCGTCCGGTTTGAGATGATCGTGCCAATTAATCGTTTGTACGCCCCGGTATAAATCTTCCTGGCTGGTAACCGGAAAGTGAGCCAACGGCAACAGCACCCGGTTGGCAATCCTCGACCACAGGCAGGCACGGTATCCGGTGGATAAATCTCCGCTAAAATGTACGCCCGCTACCGTCTCTTTAATCTGCTGTGCGCCGAGACTGTGCAGTTCCTCAGCGAGCAAGTGCTCCATGGCTTTCGGTGTAGCGGCGAAGAATGCTAAGGTCATAAGAGGAAAGGAGAAAGTCTTGCTATTTCAGCAAGCCTCTGAATTAATTTACCTTTAAAAGACAGAAAGCCCCGTTCGGCTAAAGGCGGGCTAAACGGGGCAGAAAGTTTGTAAAGACGTAGAGACTAGTTAATTTTAATCAATTCAACTTCAAAAATCAGCGTTTCATTGGGTCCGATAGCGCCGCCCGCGCCATTTTCGCCGTAGGCCAGACTGGAAGGAATGTAAAATTTGTATTTTGAGCCTTCCGCCATTAATTGCACACCCTCCGTCCAGCCGGGAATAACGCCGTTTAACGGAAATGTAGCCGGTTCGCCGCGGCCGTAGGAACTGTCGAATTCTTTGCCGTCAATGGTGGTGCCTTTGTAATGCACGGTTACGCTATCGGTGGCGGCCGGTTTTTTGCCTTTGCTTTCGCTGAGGACTTCGTATTGCAGGCCGCTGGCGGTGGTTTTGATGTTCGGTTTTTTGCCGTTTTCGGCCAGAAATTTTTCTCCGGCGGCTTTGTTTTCTTCCGGTGAACCCGCATTGGCGGCATTCAAGAGTGCGAAGCCGACGATCAATGCAAGCAGTAATGTGATTAATTGTTGAGATAATTTGCGCACAGTTATTCCTCGTAATGGTGTTGTGAAAAGCTGGCTTATTATAAGCGCGGATGGCGGTAAGAACAGCCTATTTCTCAATTGCGCCGGGAAATCCCAATTGCCGCCAGGCTTCGTAAAGCACAATCGATACGGCATTGGACAGATTCAAGCTTCGGCTATCCGCTTGCATCGGCAAATACAGGCAGTGTTCTGGAGACATCGCAGCCAGTAAATCGGCGGGCAGACCGCGAGTTTCGGGACCGAACAACAAGACATCGTTTTCCTGAAACACGGCATCGCTGACGCGTTTTTTGCCTTTGGTGCTAAGGGCAAACAGCCGCTCCGGTTGAAACTTATTAATAAATGCGGAAAGCGACGGATAGATTTGCACCGTCGCCCATTCATGGTAATCCAGCCCCGCCCGGCGTAGTTTTTTATCGTCGAGGGTAAACCCCAGGGGCTGGATTAAATGCAACTGTGCGCCGGTATTGGCGCACAAGCGAATGATGTTGCCAGTATTCGCGGGAATTTCCGGCTCATACAGGACGATGTGCAACATCGGTTAGCACTGCGTTGCAGATACCGGCGTTAATTTCCAGATGTCGTCGTTGTATTCATTAATCGTACGGTCAGTGGAAAATTTGCCGCTGTACGCGGTGTTCAGAATGCTCATGCGCGTCCAGCGTTCCCGATCTTGATAAGCGGCTTCCACCTTCTTTTGCGTATCGATAAAGCTGCGGAAATCGGCAATCGTCATCCACGGATCGTGCGGGCTTTTCAGCGATTGAATAATGCAATCGAAAATGCCCGGCTCGAATTGGTTGAAATGCTCCCATTCCAGCAAATTCATCACCCGTTTCAGGTCTTCATCCTGTTCGATAATACCTTCCGGATAGTAATGATGACGCATGGCTTCCACTTCTTCTTCCGTTAAGCCGAACAGAAAGAAATTCTCATCGCAGACTTCCTCGCGGATTTCGATATTCGCGCCGTCCAATGTGCCGATGGTCAATGCACCGTTCATCATAAACTTCATGTTGCCGGTGCCGGATGCTTCTTTGCCCGCGGTGGAAATCTGCTCCGATAAATCCGCGCCTGGGCAGATGACTTCCATGGCGGACACGCGGTAATTGGCAAGAAACACCAGTTTCAGCTTATCGCCGACATCCGGGTCGTGATTAATGACGTTGGCGATGTTATTAATCAACTTGATGATGCGTTTGGCCATGAAATAACCCGGCGCCGCCTTGCCGCCGATCAATACGCAGCGGTTAGTCCAATTGGCGGTATCGCCGCGCTTGATGCGGTCGTACAGGTGGATGACGTGCAGCACATTCAGTAATTGCCGTTTGTATTCGTGAATCCGTTTTACCTGAATATCAAATAAGGCATGAGGATCGATATCGACATGATTTTCTTGTTTTTTCAGGTCTACCAATCGCTGCTTGGCGCTTTGTTGCACGGCTTGCCAGCGGGTACGGAAATTTTTATCGTCGGCAAAAGGCGCTAGTTTTTTTAGCAGTGACAAATCGGTCAGCCAGCCGTTGCCGATGGTTTCGGTAATCAGGCTCGCCAACTCCGGGTTGCAGGACGCCAGCCAGCGTCGCGGCGTTACGCCATTGGTTTTATTGTTGAATTTTTGCGGCCACAACTCGTAAAAATCGCGGAACAGCCCTTGCTGCAGCAGTTTGGAATGCAGGGCGGCAACACCGTTTACCGAATAACTGCCGACAATAGCCAAATACGCCATGCGCACATATTGTACCGCTCCTTCTTCGATTAACGACATGCGGACGATGCGTTCTTTATCGCCCGGCCAATGCGCCGATACTTCCGCCAGAAAATGCGCGTTAATGTCGAAAATAATTTCCAACAGCCGCGGCAGCAACTGTTTGAATAGCTCTACCGACCAGCGTTCCAGGGCTTCCGGCAACAAGGTGTGGTTGGTGTACGCCATGGTGTTCCGGGTAATGTCCCAAGCGTGATCCCAATCCAGGCCGTGAATGTCGATTAATAGTCGCATTAATTCGGCTACGGCAATACTGGGGTGAGTGTCGTTAAGCTGAAAACAGTTTTTAGCGGCAAAATCGGTAAGATCATTACCGTGGCGGCCCACCCATGTAGCGATAACGTCCTGCAAACTGGCGGAGGCCAACAAATATTGCTGCTTTAGGCGCAACACTTTGCCGTTTTCGCTGGCGTCATTCGGATACAGAACCATGGTAATGTTTTCCGCCCCGTTTTTTGCTGCTACGGCTTCGGCGTAGTCGCCTTCGTTAAATTCTTTCAGATTGAATTCTTCCGCCGCCATCGCTTTCCAAAGGCGCAGGGTATTTACGGTATGGTTTTGATAACCGGGCACCGGCGTATCGTAAGGCACAGCCAGTACGTCCATGGTATCGATCCAGGTGACCCGTTTAAGGCCGCGCTCGTCAATATGAGTTTCCGTACGTCCGCCGAATTTAATCACCTGTTTATATTCGAAACGTTCGATTTCCCAGATATTGCCGTTACGCAGCCAGTGGTCCGGTTTCTCAACCTGTTCGCCATTAATGATTAATTGCGAGAACATGCCGTATTCGTAGCGCAAACCGTAGCCGGTAACCGGCAATTGCAGGGTGGCGCAGCTGTCGATAAAACAGGCGGCCAGACGACCCAGGCCGCCGTTGCCTAAACCTGCATCGTATTCGGCGTCGATCAACTCTTCCATTGCCAAGCCGACGTCATACATGGCTTTGTTGGCAGTGTCGGTCAGGCCGAGATTAATCATGGCGTTGCTCAGCGTCCTGCCCATCAAAAATTCCATGGATAAATAATAGGCGCGCTTGCAGTTGCTGGTTTTGTAGGCATTGTAGGTTTTTTTCCAACGTTCAACCAGACGATCGCTGATAGCTAAGGACAAAGCTTCGTAGGCGTAGTGCAGGGATTTGCAATTTTCGTCGCGGCCTAAACGGTGCCCGTAATAGCGTTTAAAATCGGCTACGAGTTTCGATTCCGACATGCCCAGCTCGGGAAGCGAGCAGATTGTTGAAGTGGGAGAGCTTTTTTTAAATCTTCTGTGAGGCATTGTTATTCCAGAAATTTTAGTCAGGGATTAATACTAACGCCATTAAAAATGAAATCAATCATTAAACGCGGTCGATTAGCGCCATTTTGGTTACTGAACTGTTGTAAAAAATGCAGATAATTGTCGGAAATTGATGTTTACTTCGATTAACTTGCATACCGCAAAGAGATACAGCACAAAAACAACACCATTAACGGGAGAAATGTCGATAGATTTACCGACTATTAATATTAAGTAATAATAATCGAGTTGCAAGTTAATGTTTCGATTTTACTTAAAAAAGGCAATTTCTGGACAAATTAACGGAATTTATGGACAATTAGCAGCTAAAACTACTTAGGTTTAATTTTATTCCCTGCTATGGCGACCATTACCGTCCTGAACGGCCCGAATTTGAATCTGTTAGGCCTGCGCGAACCGGGAATTTACGGTAAGCAGTCGTTAGTCGATATCGAACAAAGGCTGCAAACTAAAGCAGCGGAACTAAACCATGTCTTGCATTTTTACCAAAACAACGGTGAACAGGAAATTATAGAATTAATTCATCAGGCCTATCAATCCCGGGTTGATTTTATCGTCATTAATCCTGCCGCTTTTACCCATACCAGCGTCGCTATCCGCGATGCGTTGTTAGCCACTCAAATCCCGTTTATTGAAGTCCATCTCAGCAATGTCCACGCGCGCGAGCCGTTTAGGCGGCATTCTTATTTGTCAGATATTGCTGTGGGAGTTATTTGCGGATTGGGTGCAACCGGCTACGAACTGGCATTAATAGCCGCACACGAAAAAATTCTGTCGAAAGACAAACATTAATAACTATAAAGAGATAACAATGGATATTAGAAAAATAAAAAAGCTTATCGAAATTCTTGAAGAATCCGGCATTGCTGAAATAGAAATCAAAGAAGGCGAGGAAGCGATCCGCATCAGCCGCCATTTGTCGGTTGCTGCGCCGATTGCTTACGCCCCGCCGCCGCCTGCGCCGGTACAGGCGCATCAACCCGCGTCGGCCGCTGTGGCTGCTGCACCGGTTGCGGAAGAAGTTCATGCCGGTCATATCGTGAAATCGCCGATGGTGGGTACGTTCTACCGTTCGGCTTCGCCGGGCGCCAAATCTTTTGTGGACATAGGCCACAACGTAAAACAGGGCGAGACCCTCTGCATTATTGAAGCAATGAAAATTCTGAACCAGATTGAGGCCGATAAAAGCGGCACGATTACTAAAATTCTGGTTGAGAATGCCGAGCCTGTCGAGTACGGACAGCCTTTGTTTGTAATTGAATGATGCGCAAGGGAGCAGCCATGTTCGATAAGATTGTGATCGCAAATCGCGGTGAGATAGCGCTCAGGATATTGCGCGCTTGCCGGGAATTGGGAATTAAA
The DNA here is from genome assembly GCA_016874115.1 of Gammaproteobacteria bacterium. GTDB lineage: Bacteria > Pseudomonadota > Gammaproteobacteria > Methylococcales > Methylomonadaceae > Methyloglobulus. The sequence goes on along the minus strand of VGVA01000007.1, from coordinate 35,724 downwards.
GTCGTAGCGGTTCATTCCGAAGCCGACCGGGACTTAAAACATGTCCGTCTGGCGGATGAATCTGTCTGTATAGGCCCGGCGCCATCCATCGACAGTTACCTGAATATTCCGGCTATCATCAGCGCCGCCGAGGTAACCGACGCCGAAGCCATCCATCCCGGTTACGGATTTCTTTCCGAAAACGCCGATTTTTCCGAAAAGGTCAAACAAAGCGGTTTTGTTTTTATCGGACCCAACCCCGATACCATTCGCATGATGGGCGATAAAATCTCGGCGAAAAATGCCATGATTGCGGCGGGCATTCCTTGCGTACCGGGCAATAACGATCCGCTCAGCGATAATCCGAAAAAAAACGTCAAACTCGCGCAGGAAATCGGCTATCCGGTCATTATTAAAGCAGCTGGCGGCGGTGGCGGACGCGGTATGCGTACTGTGCATACCGAAGCAGCCTTGCTGAACGCCATTAATATGACTAAAGCCGAAGCGGCGACAGCCTTTAATAACAGCACGGTTTACATGGAAAAATTCCTGGAAAATCCGCGGCATATCGAATTCCAGGTGTTGGCGGACGCACACGGCAACGCCATTCATCTGGGCGAGCGCGACTGCTCCATGCAAAGACGGCACCAAAAAGTGGTAGAAGAAGCCCCTGCTCCCGGCATAACGGACGAGCAACGCCAACAAATGGGCGAGCGTTGCGCAAAGGCCTGTATTGATATCGGCTATTTAGGCGCCGGTACGTTCGAGTTTCTGTACGAAAAAGGCGAATTCTTTTTTATCGAGATGAATACGCGCGTTCAGGTCGAGCATCCGGTGACTGAAATGATCACCGGTTTCGACATCGTTAAAGAACAACTGCGGATTGCTGCCGGAATGCCGTTATCCATTAAACAGGATGAGGTCAAATTTACAGGTCACGCCATCGAATGCCGACTCAATGCCGAAGATCCCAAAACCTTTATGCCTTGCCCAGGTACGATAGAGCAGTTTCATATGCCGGGCGGGCCGGGAATTCGCTGTGAAACCCACATTTACAACGGTTATCGGGTGCCGCCGTACTACGATTCCATGATCGGCAAGCTGATAGCGCACGGCGAAGACCGTACAAGCGCCATTGCGCGCATGAATACCGCGCTGAGCGAAATTATCATCGACGGTATCAAAACCAATATTCCGTTGCAGCAGGACATCATGAACGACGCCGCCTTTGCGGCAGGCGGACAGAATATCCATTATCTGGAGAAGAAATTAGGTATTGTTTAACAGCTTTATTAATTAATAAAGATTAGATTCAAGCCAAAAATAATTAAAAAAGGAGTATACAAACAATGGCTTGGTTACAGATTTCTGTTGTTGCCGATCAACAGGCGGCGCATGAAGTTGCCGATTTGTTCACCGAACTCGGCGCGCTTTCGGTAACCTATATGGATGCGGAAGACGAGCCGGTGTATGAGCCCGCGCTCAACGAAACCGTCATCTGGTCGCACACACAGGTCGTTGCATTGTATGAAATGACCGCAGATCCGGTATTAATAAAACATCGGATTTCTGAAAGCTTTCAGCTTAGTCGGCTACGACACTGGGAATTCGACGTCATTAATGACCAGGTGTGGGAGCGGGCGTGGATGGAACATTACCACCCCATGAAATTTGCCGACCGGCTTTGGGTTTGTCCAACCGACCAGGAACGCTATGAAAAGGATACCGTGTGTCTGACGCTGGATCCGGGGCTGGCATTCGGCACCGGCACACATCCCACCACGGCGCTGTGTTTAGACTGGCTGGCGCGGCAAAATTTACGCGGCAAGACCATTGTGGATTTCGGCTGCGGTTCCGGCATTCTGGCGATTGCCTCGCTGTTGCTGGGCGCGGAAAACGCGTATGCCGTCGATATCGACCCGCAAGCCATCACCGCAACGCAAAATAATGCGGAGAAAAACAAGGTGCAGGATAAGCTTATCAGTTGCTTGCCTGAGCAGTTTGCCGCTTCAGATGTCAGGGCAAATGTGGTGGTGGCTAATATCCTGGCCAAGCCGTTAATCGATATGGCCAGTCATATCAGTAACTTATTAATAATCGGCGGACAGTTGGTCTTGTCCGGCATATTGGCCGAGCAAAAAGAAGATGTCGTCGCCGGTTACAACCCCTTTATCATGCTGAATTGTTGTGTGCAGCAGGAAGAATGGGTGCGCTTAGCGGGTACTAAACATTAACCCCATGCGCAGCCAGTGTCCCGATTGCGGTAAACTCTATCCGGTCACCAAAAAACAGTTGCGCGCGCCGAAAACGCAGGTTTATTGCACTCAATGTAAGAAAAAATTTATCGTAGCCGAAATTCTGGTCGAAAAAACCGCAAAAACCGCTGAGGCCAATGCCTTCAATCAGAAAAAAAAATAACGCTCAAATAACGTCCGCGACGGCAGATAACAATCCGGTGCTTACAGCGGAAAACAAGCCCGATATTTCTCCTGCATTAATAGCGGAAGCCAAAGCCGAATTCATCCCCAAAGAAGATCCCCGGCAATTACAGAATGCCGGAAAAAATCGGGAAAATCAGGCGCATTCTGCCGGTTTCGGCGGCGTTCTCAAAAAAAGCAACACCCGCGTTGCCGCTGTTACGACACCGCAGGCGCCGCCGCAAGAACCCTTGCCCTGGGAAAACAAAAACAGTGCCACTCACCCGAACTGGTCAATCGGGGTGGCGGCGGCTGCATTAATGCTGATCGGACAAGCGCTGTATTTTGAAGCGCCGAAATTGAGCCAAAGTCCGTTGTATCGGCCATTAATGGAAAAATTTTGCCAGTGGAGCGGCATAACGCTGGCCGATTATGAAAATCTCAGCGATTTTACCGTCATGACCAGTTCGTTTACACCGCAGCCGGATAACACGGTTGTTTTCAAGACGGTGATCAATAATCAAGCGCCTTTTCGTCAGCGCATACCCAATATTCAGTTAAATTTGTTGGATTACAACGAACAATTAATCGCGCAACGGGTTTTTAATCCGTCAGAATATCTGACGCGTACGTCTTCGCGGTTAACGCTGTTGCCCGATGAAACCGTGGAAGCAACGCTCGTAATCGCTGCGCCGACAATGCCGGTTGGCGGTTATAGCTTTAACCTGGTCTATTGATAGGTTATAGCGGCATTAATAATGCGCATTAAACTCACCTAGCCGGCAAAATGCATAAGCGCTATATAAAGTCGTTGAGGCAGCCTCTGTGGTCGTTGTAAAATATCCGGTTAAATGCGTTCTTTGCGAGCAGCCGGTTGAAATCGAAGGGTTTTCAACGGATACGCCGCAAGGCAGGCTTGCATTCTGCTGTGCCGGCTGTCAAAGCATTTATCAGCTTATCTACATGAATAAACCCAAAGCAGAAACTGAACATAAAACTATTAATAAAAAAGAGGATAATTAAGCAATGAAAGCATGCGAATCTTGCGCTCATCGCGTGGAAATCGGTAAAAATCATAACAGTATGTCCGTCCTGCGCAGGGCAATCGGTCTGTTTTTTGTTTACGCGCCCATCGCAACCTTACCTTTTGTGTTTGCCAGCGCGTACATGACGTACTTCCACCTGTGGCTGGTCGGCGCTAAAAACGTCAAAAAATTCACCGACTTCCTGCCAGACCGCGACAGCCACCGCTATACCATGAAAAACCAAATTACCATGGAGCCAACCTTTGGCATAAGCGCGTCTCAATTCCGTCTGTACTGGATATTAAATTGCACATGGTACTGTCCGGTGAGCGTGGCATTAATGGAATGGCATGCCTATCTGGTAAAATTGGTGGAAAACTGGTGGTGTCCGTTCGGCCACAGCACCAAAGAAAGCTACAGCAACGCCAAAATCGACAAGTCATTCTGGCATATTTATCCGGAAGATATCGTCAAGTTAAATCCTGAAGACCGCGACAATCCGATTTGGAATGAAGATACCGACAAAGACACCAAAAAATAACGACGTTCGGGTCATCGGCGATTAATAACCTGCAAGCATTAATCAATATCTGCTGTCATGCGCATCGGTCCTCATCAACTGCCCAACAGATTCATATTGGCGCCGATGGCGGGGATCAGCGACCGTCCGTTCAGAACGGTTTGCAAAAATTTAGGCGCAGGCATGGCGGTTTCGGAAATGGTTGCTTCAAACCCGGCGTTACGGGAGCATAAGGCCACGTTGTTAAAGCTCGATCACGATCAGGAGCCGGGACTGTGTTCGGTGCAGATTGTCGGCACCGATCCCGACATCATGGCGGACGCGGCTGTTTTTAACGTGGCGCGCGGCGCCAAGATAATCGACATTAATATGGGTTGTCCCGCCAAAAAAGTCTGCGCCGTGGCGGCGGGTTCGGCGTTGCTACGTGATGCGGATTTGGTTAAACGCATCCTGGATGCCGTTGTTAATGCCATTAATGTGCCGGTTACCTTAAAAATCCGTACGGGTTGGGACCGGCAAAGCCGTAATGCAGTCGAGATCGCTAGAATTGCCGAGAATGCCGGGATTGCCGCGCTGGCCGTGCATGGGCGAACCCGCGCCGATAAATTTGAAGGTCAGGCCGAATACGAAACCATCAAACAGGTTAAACAGGTCGTTAATATTCCCGTAATTGCCAACGGCGATATCGATTCCGCCGAGAAAGCGCGTCTGGTATTGGCGGAAACCCAGGCCGATGCGGTCATGATAGGCCGTGGCGCGCAAGGAAATCCTTGGTTTTTCAGGGAATTGGATCAATTAATTAATCATAACGCTAAAGCCCAAAAGCCGACGGTTAATGAAATTTACCAAACCATGATGGCGCATTTAGAGCATCTTTATAGTTTCTATGGCGGGGTAACTGGTGTTAAAATGGCTAGAAAACATATCGGTTGGTATCTTAAACAAGTGGCGTTCGTCAGCCAAGAGGCGAAAAGTAAGATCAACCAAGCCTGTCAGCCGGATCAACAAATAGCGATGATCAATTCGGTATTTTCCTAATTAAAAGCAATAGTGCTACATAATATGGATACGTCCGTGGAAGGCAACACAGTGACTGATATAAACGATCATTCAACTACGGTTACGCCGTTATGCGTCCATGTCAGGAACACGGTGCAATGCTATCTGGAGCATTTACATGGGCATGATGCAGTCGATCTGTATGAAATCGTTATGGCGGAAGTCGAAAAACCGTTACTGCAAGTTGTGCTGGAGCATTCTGGGCACAACCAAAGCAAAACCGCGAAAGTACTGGGTTTAAGCCGTAGCACCCTACGCAAAAAAATGGAACATTACGGCTTAAGTTAACAAAAACACGCGCGTTTACGTTTTTCCGTTTCATTAATCGATGCGTTATCGAAAAAATACCGGCTTTGGCGGTTGCGTTGCTTGAGTTAGCTAAGCGCTGAATGGCTTCTCGTTAATTAAATCTTTTCCGCTGTACGTTTCCTATTAATTACCGTTTACACAAGAATTACTGTTTATGAATACTATTACGCGTGCGCTGATCAGCGTATCCGATAAAACCGGCATTGTGGAGTTTTGCCGCGAATTGAGCCGACTGGGTATTGAGATTTTATCGACCGGCGGCACCGCCAAAACGCTCGCTGAAAATGCCATTAATGTTATCGAAGTTGCCGATTACACCGGTTTTCCGGAAATGATGGACGGACGGGTAAAAACCTTGCATCCGAAAATCCACGGCGGCATTTTAGGACGGCGCGGAACGGACGATCAGATTATGCAGGCAAACGGCATCAAAGCTATCGATTTGGTCGTGGTAAATTTGTATCCCTTTCAGTCCACCATTAAAAGGCCGGACTGTGATTTGGCGCTTGCTATCGAGAATATCGATATAGGCGGACCAACCATGTTGCGGGCGGCGGCGAAGAATTATACCGATGTCGGTGTGGTAGTTGATCCGCAAGACTACAACCGCATTTTGGCGGAAATCAAAAAAGATAAAGCACTATCCTTGCCGACCCGGTTCGGTCTGGCGGCAAAGTGCTTCCAGCATACGGCACAGTACGATGCGGCGGTTGCCGCCTACCTGGGTAAAGTTGTCAATGCCGATTTCCCGGACGTACTTAACCTGCAATATCATCTAAGCCAACCCTTGCGTTACGGCGAAAATCCCCACCAAAAGGGGGCTTTTTATGCTGAGCTGGAACCGCTATCCGGCACAATTGGCGCGGCTCGCCAATTACAGGGCAAGGAATTGTCTTACAACAATATTGCCGATGCCGATGCCGCATTGGAATGCGTAAAAGCTTTCTTGGATCATCCTACCTGCGTGATTGTTAAACACGCCAATCCTTGCGGCGTGGCGGAAGGCGCATCGCTGCTTGAAGCCTATAACAAAGCTTATGCGACTGACCCTACGTCCGCATTCGGCGGAATTATCGCTTTTAACCGTGAGCTTGATGAAAAAACCGCCGCGGAGATTATAGCCCGGCAATTCGTCGAAGTGATTATCGCGCCTTCAGTCAGCAAGGCGGCGCAGACTGTGCTGGGAACAAAAACTAATGTGCGGGTGCTGCAAACTGGCGAATTCGGTTTTAGCAAGGCAGAAAGTATCGATCTGAAAAAAGTCAGCGGCGGTTTGCTGGTGCAAGAACAGGACAACGGCGACATACAAGCCGCCGATTTAACGGTGGTGAGCGTACGCCAGCCTACCGAGCGGGAATTAAGGGACATGCTGTTTGCCTGGAAAGTCGCTAAATTCGTTAAATCCAATGCTATCGTCTATGCGAAAAACGGGCAGACTATCGGAGTAGGCGCTGGCCAGATGAGCCGGGTATATTCGGCTAAAATAGCCGGTATTAAAGCGGCGGATGAAGGTTTGCAAGTGGCTGGCTCTTCGATGGCTTCCGATGCATTTTTCCCTTTTCGCGATGGTATAGATTCTGCTGCCGAGGCAGGAATAACCGCCATCATTCAACCCGGCGGCTCAAAGCGCGACGATGAAGTTATTGCTGCCGCCAATGAACATAATATTACTATGGTGTTTACTGGAATGCGGCATTTTCGGCATTAACAAGGTTGCTTAACTATTGCTCTTGCAAAGTCAGCGTTAAAAATTGGCTCAAAATGAGCATTTACGGCCAGTAAACCGCTCTTTTGCGCCAATTGTTGCCTTGTCTTTGCTACGTTCATCACGATAAGCAACAATCTGCTAATGAATTTCCAAACGATAGCCGCCATACGCTATTAATAACTTTACAATAATTACCGGTTTTATATGAATATACTGATTGTCGGCAGCGGCGGACGCGAGCATGCATTGGCCTGGAAAGCGAAGCAATCGTCTAAAGCAGATAAGGTTTTTGTCGCGCCCGGCAATGCGGGGACTGCAGGGGAAGACGGCATAGAAAACATAGCTATAGCTGTGACCGATATTCCGGCATTAATGGCATTTGCCAAGCAAGAGAATATCGGTCTTACCATTATCGGGCCGGAAGTGCCGTTAACTTTAGGCATAGTCGATAGCTTCCAGCAGGCCGGGTTGCCTTGTTTCGGGCCGACAGCTAAGGCGGCGCAACTGGAAGGTTCGAAAAGTTTTTGCAAGGATTTCATGGTCAGGCATCACATTCCGACCGCAAAATACCAAAGTTTTACGGATACCCATCAGGCAATTGCCTACATCAAAACACAAGGCGCGCCGATTGTCGTCAAGGCGGATGGACTAGCGGCAGGTAAGGGCGTTGTTGTCGCGCAAACCGAACAGGAAGCGATTAATGCCGTTAATGACATGTTATCCGGCAATGCCTTTGGCGATGCAGGCAGCCGGGTCGTCATAGAAGAGTTTTTGACAGGCGAAGAAGCCAGCTTTATCGTCATGGCCGATGGCAAACATGCTTTGGCGATGGCGACCTCGCAAGATCATAAAGCGCGCGATAACGGCGATAAAGGTCCCAATACCGGCGGGATGGGTGCGTATTCGCCCGCTCCCGTCGTAACGCCGGACATTCATCATCGGGTGATGCAGGAAGTCATCGAACCGACATTGCGCGGCATGGCAGCCGATGGCGTACCGTATACCGGTTTTCTTTACGCCGGATTAATGATTACCCCGAAGGGCGAAGTCAAGATGCTGGAGTTTAATTGCCGCTTCGGCGATCCGGAAACACAACCGATCATGATGCGCTTAAAAAGCGATCTGGTAGCACTGTGCGAAGCTGCTTTGGCCGGTAAGCTGGATACGGTAACAAGCGAATGGGACGACCAGGCGGCTTTAGGCGTGGTGATGGCGGCTGGCGGTTATCCAGATGCTTACCGGCAAGACGACGTCATTAATGGCCTGCCCGCACAGGAAGCGGACGGAACCAAGGTTTTTCATGCCGGTACGAAAACTCACAATGGCGACGTTATCACCGCGGGCGGGCGCGTATTATGCGTATGCGCATTGGGCGAAACGATTGGGGACGCCCAGAAAAAAGCATATGAGCAGATTAGTAAAATCCATTGGGATAATGTTTACTATCGGACGGATATTGGTTTCAAAGCGATTAAGTGAATCTTGTAATTACAGGGATTGACGTCGGTAATAGAATGTCAGGTTGCGCTTGCGTTTTTGCGAACCGCTTAGCTTATAAGAAGTTATATTTCAGCATTAACAAATTATAATCTGGCGGTACGTCAAGTTAATGCGCGGTGCTGTAACCGCTTTGGTTTTCGGAACCGAATGCAGCCAAAATTGCTGACAGGCGCCGCCCATCACCAATAGATCGCCATGTTGCAGATTAATGGTAAAGGATTGTTTCGTCTTTTTATGGTGCATTTTAAAGCGCCGGTCGGCGCCTAAACTTAAGGATGCAATCGTTGGATCAATGCCCAGTTCCGGTTCGTCATCGGCATGGCAGCCCATCGAATCGCTGCCGTCCCGGTACAAATTCGCCAATACGCTGTTAAATATACAATTGCACTGGCGCTCGATAGTTTCCTTGATCGCCAGTAATTCAGGATGCCACGGTAGGGGTTGGTGATTAACGCTGGAATAGGTGTATTGGGTGCCGACATCGCCGTACCAGCACATTAATCGCGGTACTTTCACCCATTTGCCGAAGATATGGATGTCTTCTTCCTGCCACGACAATTGATGAAATAGCACGTCATAAAGCCGATCGGCTTCGATCACCGGGTAAAATGCTTTGATGACATACAACTCGGCATTGTCGTCCAAGGCATAATTAATGTGCCGGTCTTCAGTAACGAATTTCAGGACTGAACGCTGGCTAAACATGGTGTTTAAGCGGGAGAGATAGGTTTTAGATTGTCCAGAGGCACGGGTTTACCAAGACCGTAGCCTTGCGCGTAATCGACGTTGAGTGATTTGAGCAGGTTCAGTACCTTTTTATTCTCGACAAATTCCGCAATGGTTTTTTTCTTCATCACATGGCCGACTTCATTAATCGATTTTACCATCGCCAGATCTACTTCATCGTCCAGTATATCTTTGACGAATAAGCCGTCGATTTTCAGATAGTCAACCGGCAGATTTTTGAGATACGCAAAGGACGATAAACCGCTGCCGAAATCGTCCAGGGAAAACTGGCAACCCTGTTCTTTCAATTCATTAATAAAATGCGTGGCTTGAGATAAATTGGAAATGGCGGCTGTTTCCGTAATCTCAAAACATATTTTATGCGTGGCGACACCGGTAAGAGCGAACTGTTCGGAAATAAACAACAGGATTTTTTCATCGGACAAGGTCAAACCGGAAAGATTGAGCGAACACAAAGATAATTCATTCAGAAAAGCCGGATGTTCGGACAGCCATTGCAGCAGATTGGCAATCATCCAGCGGTCGACTTCGGCAGCCACGTTATAGCGTTCGGCGGCAGGCAGAAAAGCGCCCGGCGGGATGATATTGCCTCTGTCGTCCCGGTACCTGAGCAACACTTCAAAATGCATTTTTTCGTCCAGGTCGCGCAGCGGGACAATCGGTTGTCCGTATAATAGGAAGCGGTTTTGCTCCAGCCCTAAGCGTATTTTTTCCACCCATTGCATTTCGCCTTGCCGCATCGCCATTTCTTCGTCGTCGGGGCTAAACAAATGCACCCGGTTGCGGCCTTTCCCCTTTGCGACATAACAAGCAGCATCGGCTTCTTTCATCAATTCCACGGCATTACTGCTGGTGACATTAATGGAAGATACGCCGATGCTGACCCCGATAGTAAAGCTTCTACCTTCCCAGGCAAAGGTAAAATCTTTAATCAAATCGCGCAATTTTTCGCAGGCGCGCAAGGCTTGAGGTGATGAGCAATCGTACATCAACACGCCGAATTCATCGCCGCCTAGGCGCGCCACGAAATCGTGTTGCCGGATGTTTTTTCTGAGCAGGTCGCCCAATTGTCTGAGCAGTTCGTCACCGGCTAAATGGCCGCAGGTGTCGTTAATGATTTTGAACTGGTCGAGATCGAGATAACACAACGCATGTTCGATATTTTCGGTTTGGGACAGGGTGATCGCCTGCTTTAAATGCCGGTCGAATTTGTTGCGGTTGCCCAGGCCGGTTAACGAATCGTGATCGGCTTGATAAGCAATTTGTTCGTTTAAACTATGGGTTTCGGTGATGTCTTCGTGAACTAATAACAAACTGCTTTCATTAAATTCGTTTTCGACCAGCCTTGCGGTTACTCTGACCCATAAAATGCGGCCTTTCGGGCAAATATTACGCAGTTCGACATGATGTACCTGCAATGGATTGCCCAGGCAATTGTTAATCAGCTTTTGCATTAATACGGCGTCGTCGGCATGGATAAAATCATAGATGGAACAATTCTGTAACTCGTCCACCGACACGCCGAATTGTTTCGCCCCGTTAAATTGGCTGAAATGATTAATCCCTCATGGGAGACATTAAAAACCATCGTCGGGTTATCGTCGTAAAGATTCAGATAACAATTTTTCGCCCGGACCAAGGCCTGATTCTGCGTACCGACCGTCTCGATCAAGCTGTTAATGGAGTCGATTAGAACCCCGGTTTCGTCGTTACCCAGTTTTTTCGCGCGCAGCGAGTAATCCCCGGTATCCGTAATTTTGTTAACTGTGGCGGCTAATTGTCTGATGGGTGTCGTGATAAATTTCAGCAGCGGCTGTGAGAGCAAAAACGACACTAAGGAAACAACGGCAAGCGTTAAAAAGACTAGGCCGATAAACCTTATTTTGCGCCAGTAAGCGCGTGACAGATCCGCAAGTAGAAGAACCGAGCCGATTTTTTTCTTATCGACGGTAATGGTTTTAATGACGATTAATTGAATCCGATAGAAGCGGTTTTGCTGATCGTCAACCGTGCGCGGACAGTTTATTTTGTTGTATTCGTTGTTAGCGAAGCCGATGAATAAGACATCGTTTCGATTGTATATGCAAGTAACTTCAACAGCGGGTATGTTATTGAAAACTTTTAGATTTTCCGTCGCCATATTGCGGTCGTCCTTCAATAGGGCTTCAGCGCTTTGCCCTCCGATTGCCGCCGCCAGCGCCAGTAAATCTTCTTTTGTGCTGCGTTGAAACTCGGACAGCTCCAACAACATTAATAGCGCACCCGCAATTAGCATGGAAACGACGCTGGAAAACAACAATATCGATAACAATTTTCGGTTAATGGATAGGTTGTTCAGTTTTTCAAGCATGCATTACATCCCCGAAACCGTCTGGAATAAAAGTCGAAGTTACCGAAATTACATTAATACTCGTCAAGCGATTGCAACAGCAGCACGGCAAAGATGTGCGCTGGTAAAAAAGAATTATTTACGGAACCGAAACTTAATTAATGAAATAACTGCGAATTAAGACAGAAAACAACATCATTAATAATCAAGCGCCCTGCCGTCGTTATCAAACTTATGAGATTTTTTATAGGTAAAAGCCGACGGTACCGCAAGAAGGCCGGGTTTGTTAATTCAATGTTATTAACTCATTGAAAAATAACTATTCAATAATGTTGCTTTAATTAATATAAGACTATTATTAAGGGAATTGCGCTGCCAGTAAAGCAGAAAATGCATGTTTAACCATGCGTTGTGTAACCGATGTTTTACGAACGGAAAAATTGCTCCAAGACTTTAATCATGTCACTGTGATCGGCAACACCCGCGCTTTCCCGGATGCTGTGCATGGCCCACATGGGACAGCCGACATCCACGGAACGTATGCCTAATTTTGCCGACACAATCGGCCCAATAGTGCTGCCGCAGGGCAGATCGCAGCGATGAGAATAGTGTTGATAAGGCACTTCAGCCTGACGGCACCAATTAATGAATAATGCTTCCGACAGGCCTTCCGAACTGTACCGTTGATTGGCGTTGGTTTTGATGACCGGCCCGCCATTAACGGCGATCCGGTGTTCAGGGTCGTAAGCCGCAGGAAAATTGGGATGGTAAGCATGCGCCATATCGGCGCTGATGAGAAAGCTAAGCGCCAGAATTCTGGCGTACTCGTGCCTATCATACTGTTGCGTCAGATCTAGCCGATGCAGGACGTCCGGTAGAAAACTGCCGTCCGCGCCGTGTTTGCTGGTGCTGCCGATCTCTTCGTGATCGAACAACGCGCACACCAGCGTATTGCCGCTGTTTAAACTGTCTTCAGCCAGCAATGCCTGCAGGGCGGCATGGCAGGAAGCCAGATTATCCAACTGGCTGTTGCTGATAAATTCTTGCTGCGCGCCCCAGATTGCACCCTTTTGCGTGTCGTAAACCGCCAAATCCCAGGACAGGATGCTTTCGACAGCAAGACCGGATTGCCGAGCCAGTAGGTCAAGAAAATACCGATCCGGCAGTTGTTCCGTAATAGCCGACAATATTAACGGCAGTTCATTTTGTTTATGCAGCTTTAAACCGTCCTCATTGACATTCCGGTTCATGTGGATGGCAAGATTAGCCAGTCGGATTAACGGCTCGTCAAAGCGGATTAACCGGCTTGCAATCTGATTTGGCTCGTTTAAGAAACAAATACGCCCGGCCAGGCTTAAATCACGGTCGGTAAAAGTAGCCAGGATCGGGCTACCGTAGACCTCAACATTGACCCGTTGCAGCCCATCTTTGTTATTAACAGCGTTGGGTTTTACCCGCAATCCGGGCGAATCGGTATGCGCGCCGACCAGTTTAAAACCGGTATCGATTAATGGCTTGCTGCCCGCAACGATGACAATGACAGACGAATCGTCCCGAACTACGTAATATCGTCCGCCGGGTTCAATGCGCCAGTCGCTGGTTTCATCCAATTTTACGAATTGATAGGGCGTGAGAAGCGCTTCCACGCTATTAACCACATGCCACGGGCTGGGGCTTTGGTCGATAAAGGAAAGTAGATTTAGCGCCTGGCTGTGCGGAGTCACGGTTTGGGATGCATTAATTAATGAGCTTAGAGTATGTTACCAATCCTGATGAATGCAGGGCAAGTGTAACGATACATGACTAAAACGATGTTATCGTTGGGGAATGTTCAGGAAAGTAAACAAGCTATCTAACAGACAACGCTCCGCATTAAGCTGATACATAGCCGCTCGCCCAACAAGGAAACGGCTTGCACTCATTATCACATCAAACTCTTGCTCGCCACTTCATACACATCCTTGGAAATTTCCGGAGTGTTTATAATTCGCTCCAGTTGCGTTTTCATCAGGTGTTGCCGGTTGTCGTCAAAGCGGCGCCAGGACGTTAACGGGCCTAGCATACGTGAGGCGACTTGCGGGTTGAGCTGGTTGAGGGTAATTACCTGATCGGCCAGAAAGCTATAACCTTGCCCGTTGTTGGCGTGAAAACGGACGGGATTCGCTTGCGTGAACGAACCGATGACGGCGCGCACACGGTTTGGGTTAGCGATGCTGAAAGCCGGATGACGTGTTAATGATTGTACCTTGGTGAAGGCATCCGGCATTGGGCTGGTTGCCTGGATGGCAAACCATTTGTCGACGACCAGCGCATCGGCTTGCCATTGCTGGTAAAAACGGGTGAGACAGTCGGTTTTTGCCGGGTGTTGAAAGTGCACGATATTGGCCAGTGCGGCAATTTGGTCGGTCATGTTACCGGCGCTGTGAAATTGCTGCTCCGACCAGTGCTGTATTCGCTCGTTGTTGAGGCGGCTGAGGTAGCTCAAACAGATGTTTTTGATACGTCTTCGGCCAATGGCGGCGGCGTCGAACTGTCCCGACTCGTCGCGATGATGATTAATATACAAAGTTTCCAGTTCCGATTGTAGCTTTGTTGCCAGCGACAGCACGACAAATTCCCGCGCCGTATGAATGGCGTCGACATCGACAACCGCCATCTGTTCCGCCAAATAACTTTCAGAGGGCAGGCTGAGTAGCAGGGAGAAATACGACAAATCTTGCCAGGGTTGCGTTAATACTTTCGCAAAGGCCGTTAATAGGATGGGATCAAGCTGCAGCGGGCGGTTTTGCTGGATATCGGCAATTAAATTATTAATGACGTCGCAGGCCAATTGCTGGCCCGCTTCCCATCGGTTAAAGGTATCGCTGTCGTAACTGAGCAAAAACGCCAGTTCATCCAAACTGCGTTCCATCACCAGTTTTACCGGCGCGGAAAAATTCCGCAAAATAGAAACAACGGGCTTTTCCGCAAGGTTATTAAAGGTAAATGCTTGCTCCTGTGCGGTTAATTGCAAGGTAAATTCGGTGCGGCTCTGATCGTCCGGTGGCAGGTTACAGCTCATGGTTTGGCCTTGTCGATTAATGAATCCTACCGTCACCGGGATTAACAAAGGCGCTTTGTTGGTTTGTCCGGGCGTTGCCGGGCAGGATTGTTTCAACATTAATGTGAGCGTTTGCCGGGCCGGATCGTAATCTTCTTGAGCATGAATAACGGGCGTTCCGGCCTGACTGTACCACAGCCTGAATTGGCTTAAATCGCGTCCGTTCGCCGTTTCCATTGCATTAACAAAGTCATCGCAGGTTACCGCTTGGCCGTCGTGTCGCTGAAAATACAGATCGCAGCCTTTGCGGAAACCGTCTGCGCCCAAAATAGTGTGTAGCATGCGCACTACTTCCGCGCCTTTTTCGTACACGGTTAATGTATAGAAGTTATTGATTTCAATGTACGAATCCGGTCGTATCGGGTGCGCCATCGGGCCGGAGTCCTCGGCAAACTGGCGCGTTCTCAGCATGTTGACGTCTTCTATGCGCTTTACGGCTTTTGAAGTGCGGTCGCCGGTAAATTCCTGATCTCTAAAAACGGTAAAGCCTTCTTTCAGGCTGAGCTGAAACCAGTCCCGACAGGTGACGCGGTTGCCGGTCCAGTTATGAAAATATTCATGGCCGATGACGCCCTCAATGTGTTCGTAGTCCGCGTCGGTGGCAGTATCCGGGCGCGCCAGCACGAATTTGGTATTAAAGACATTCAAGCCCTTGTTTTCCATAGCACCCATATTGAAATGGCTGACGGCGACAATCATGTAAAGATCGAGATCGTACTCCAGTCCGTACACGTGTTCATCCCAGGCCATGGCGTTTTTCAGAGATTGCATGGCGTGTGCGCATTTGTCCAAATCGTGCGCTTCCACAAAGATCTGCAAGCCGACTTGCCGACCGGACAGCGTGGTAAAACTGTCTTCCAGACAAGCCAACTGTCCGGCGACCAGAGCAAAGAGGTAACAAGGTTTTGGAAAAGGATCTTCCCAGGTTACCCAATGGCAGTTATTGTCCGTTTTGCCTTGGGCGATGCGATTGCCGTTGGACAGCAAGACCGGATAGCGGTCTTTATCGCCCATTAATGTCGTAGTGAATTTCGCCATCACATCGGGACGGTCGAGAAAGTAGGTAATTTTACGGAATCCTTCCGCTTCGCATTGAGTGCATAACATGCCGTTCGACAAATACAGCCCTTCCAGGGCGGTGTTCGCTTTGGGATTAATCTCGTTTTCGATGGTTAAAGTAAACGGTTCTTGCGGCGCTTGATGAATGATTAAGGTTTCCGGCGTGATTTGGTAGTCGTTTTCCGTTAATTCGGTGACGTCATTCAAGACAAGACGCAGCAAATTCAGTTTTTCGCCATGTAAAATCAATATTTTATTCGTATTTTTGCTGGCTGGATTCCGCCTGAGCGCCAGTTTGGCGGTAACTTTGGTATGCTGTTCGTCAAGCGTGAAAGTAAGATTAACGGTGTCGATTAAATAATCCGGAACCTGATAATCTTTTAAATAAATCGCTTGGGGATTGGTGTCGCGCATGGAAGATACCTATAAATTTTTTTTAGTTATGTTTCGGGCGGAAAAGCAAAGAGTAAGCCAAGCCAGCAAAAAACAGACGCCGCCTAGCGGTGTAATCATGCCGAATACGGGCTGATCCAACAGCACCCGTAAGTACAGACTACCCGAAAATAACACAATACCCAAAAACATTAACCAGCCCGCCCGGTTAATCGCTGTCGAACCGGAGATGTTGTGCTGAACTAAAGCGACGATTATTAAGCCCAAAGAATGCCACATCTGGTAAGTAACGCCCGTTTGGTACACGGTCATTAATTCTGGGCTTAGGACGGCTTTTAAGCTGTGTGCGCCGAATGCGCCGAACGCTACGCCCAGAAAAGCACAGAACGCGCCCAGATTAAAAAATTTCGATGACATTATTAATTATTTTTCCGTCAACCGAGGCATTAATTGCACCAGATTGCAGGGTTTGGTGCGGCTATCAAGTTGATCTTTAATGATATATTCCCATGCTGTTCGGCAGGCATTGGCGGAGCCGGGCAAGCAAAAAATGTAAGTGCCGTTGGCTACGCCAGCAATAGCGCGCGATTGGATAGTCGAGGTAAGGATGTCCTTATAGGACAGCATCCGGAAAGTTTCGCCAAACCCATCGAGCACTTTATCCAGCAAAGGCAGAACGGCTTCCGGCGTGCCGTCGCGTCCAGTTACGCCAGTGCCGCCCGTAATGATAATAACGCGTACGTCGTCAGACGCAATCCAATTGGAAACGACGGTCCTGATTTGGTAGATATTATCCGGAACAATGGTTTTTTGGTGCAACCGGTGTCCTGAGGCGGTCAGGCATTCTACCAGGGTAAGGCCGGAAACGTCGTCCGCTTCGGTGCGGGTATCCGAAACGACGAGCACACCAATCGGAAGCGAAATGAATGATTTTTCCTGGTTCATGCTGATTAATAGTGGTTATGTCCGGCTATTAAATAACCAAGAAGCCCGGTAAGACAAGTAATTTTTGCTTGCTAAACCGGGCGTAACAGAAAGGTTTTCGCGGTAATGGATTAATTCAACATCACAAAAAAGGCTTCCTCGCCACGTTGAATATTAATCACCAGTTCGCCGCCGGACTGCAGCACTTGTTTCAGTTCGTCTAGGTTATGAATCCGGTACTGGTTGGCGGATACAATCACGTCGCCAGGGCGTAAGCCGGTTTTCCAGGCATAAGAACCCGTGTCGATTTTCTCAATAACGACTCCTTCCACTTGGTCGCGCTGCGTATTGGTTAAAACGGTGCCGCGCAGGCGGGCATGGGATTTATCGCCAGCTTGCTGCGGACGAACCTGTTTGCCGATAATGGCCGTAGCTTCGCGCTTTTCATCACCACGGTAATATTCCAGATCGACCGAATCGCCGATTTGCAGCAAGCCGATGATATTGCGTAAATCGTAACTGTTTTTAATAGATTTACCATTGGCGGAAACGATTATATCGCCCAGTGCCAGACCGGCTTTTTCTGCCGGCGAGTTGTTTTCTATCCGGCTGATGGCAGCGCCTTGGACGTCTTTCAAATTAAACGCCTTGACCAGTTCCGGTGTTAAATCCTGGGTGGTAACGCCCAACAGACCGCGGCGGACTTCGCCATGTTTAACCAAAGACTCCTTGATTGTCATGACCATATTGGAAGGAATGGCGAAGCCGATGCCGACATTGCCGCCGCTGGGCGCTAAAATAGCGGTATTCATGCCGATGAATTCACCTTTCAAATTGACCAACGCGCCGCCGGAATTGCCCGGATTAATGGAAGCGTCGGTCTGGATAAAGTCTTCATAGCCTTCAATGCCCAGTCCGGAACGGCCTAAGGCGCTGATAATACCGGAAGTAACGGTTTGCCCCAGGCCAAAGGGATTGCCGATAGCAACCACAAAATCGCCAACTCTGAGTTTGCTGGAGTCGGCGATGGGTAATTCGGTCAAATGATCGGCTGGAACCCGGATAATGGCGACATCGGCTTCTGGATCTTTGCCGACTAATTCCGCATTCAGGTGGCGGCCATCGTTTAGGGTCACCATGATCTTGTCGGCTTTGTCGATAACGTGGTTATTGGTCAACACATAACCCTGATCGCTGTCTATAATTACGCCAGAACCCAAACTGTTTTTCTGCTGGCGCGGCGATTGCCGGGGGACGCCGAAAAAATGCCGGAAAAACGGATCTTGCATTAATGGGTTTTGGCTGACGTCGATGGTGGTTGTGGTCGAAATGTTCACTACAGCGGGCATGCTGCGTTCCAGCATCGGCGCAAGAGAGGGCATGGCCTGATTTTCAGTAAATGAAGGCAGTCCGATACCGTATCCGGTACTGCTTAAAAGTAATAGAGTAATAAAAATATTAATATAAAACAAAGTTTTGGTTAATTTATGTGTAATCATGATGAACCCGGGTGTTAGTCAACGTTGTTGATAGACAATATAGGTACAAAAATGTTTAAAACAAGGTTATTTATTTGGCAAGACGATTTTGTAACATTAGGCGTCTTCGATGGCTATTAATAATAATTCGGAAGACGGACGAATTCTACGGTCTTTTTATCCGTTAATAACGTTTCCCAGCGAAGCGTTTAAAGATTTATGCACTAACGTTAATGTGGAAACCGTACAGGATGTCGCCGTCTTTAAGCGGGGCGATACCGAGACAGAACTGGTTTATTTGTTGTCAGGTAGCGTTACGTTGCAATCCGATGGTTTGGTTGTGGAAGTGATTCAGTCGGGCAGCGAGTCCGCTAAGTTTGCTCTCGCGCACCAGATTCCGCGCAAAATCGACGCAGTAGCGAATGGCATGGTGAGGATTGTCAGATTAAACGCCCATGAGGTCAATAATCCGCCGCCTGCCGTGTACAAAGAAGACTTGGGTTATACCGTGGTCGAGTCCACAGACGAAGATCCTGACGACTGGATGACGTCGGTACTGCGTTTTCCGGTGTTTGAGGCTTTACCGGCAACCAGTCTGCAAAAAATATTAATTTCTTTGCGCATTAATCAGGTAAAGGAAGGCGATACCATCCTTGAAAACGGCAGTAATGTGGAGCATTTTTATATTGTTTACAAAGGACAGTGTTTATTAACCCGGAACCGGGGCGAGGAAATCAGTGAAATCAAGTTGAATGCGGGCGATAGTTTTGGCGACGAATACGTGATTACCGATATGCCTGCCCTGGAAACGATTATTGCTTTAACCGACACCAGTGTGATTCAGCTGGAAAAAAGCCTGTTTTTAAGCCACATTAAGAAGCCGTCTTTGCGTTATATTAATGCGGACGAGATTGCGTCGGCGCAGGGAAAAGGTTCAGTAGTTCTGGATGTGCGCTTACCGCATCATTTCGACAATTACAATTTGCCGGATAGCGCCAATATTCCTTTGCTATCGCTTAGAATGAGGCTGTCTGAAATCCCCAAGGACAGGCAGATTATTGTGGTGTGCGCCAACGGCAGATTAAGCAAAGCGGCGGCTTATCTATTAACCAAGCAGGGCTTTGATGCCGTCGTCCTGAGAAACGGTATGGGCATTCAAGAGGTTGCCGAAAACAATAACAACGGCCAGCACGAAAATCAGGACGGTTTGCCTCAATCTACGCAGCCAGCGCCGGAGAGTAAGGCGGAGATAAAAGACAGCGAGCCTGACATTAATACTACTGAAGTACCGACAAGCATACCGCCGGATTACGAGAGTCTGACGCAGCGCAATCGGGAATTGGAAGAAGCAAACGCCAGGCTACAGGCGGAAAAAATCGACTTGGAACAGCAATGCCTAGCGTTAAGTCAGCAATTGGAGCGATTGAAAGAAATTACCAATCGTCTGGCAAAACTGAAATAAGCGATATTAATTGATGAGGTAAAACGACAAGGCTACCGTTTTACGGTAGCCTGTAAATCATTAATGCAAGGCAGGATTATTTAATTTTGCCTTCTTTGTAGATCACATGCTTACGGACAACGGGATCGAATTTTTTAATCTCCATTTTTTCCGGCATGGTTTTTTTATTTTTGGTAGTGGTATAGAAGTGGCCGGTGCCTTCGCTGGAAATAAGTTTGATTTTATCGCGCATGGCTGTTGCTCCTTATACGGTTACGCCGTTTTTACGCAAATCCGCCAACACGGCGTCAATGCCTCTTTTATCGATGACGCGCATGCCTTTCGCCGACACCCGCAAGCGCACCCAACGGTTTTCGCTTTCCACCCAAAAACGGTGGTGATGCAGGTTTGGCAGGAAGCGCCTTTTGGTTTTGTTGTTGGCGTGGGAAACGTTGTTGCCGACAACCGGCTGTTTTCCCGTTACTTGACATACTCTGGACATAGTTAAACTCGATGTTTTGTCTGTTAACAAATTAGCAGGACTTTATACCAAAAATTCTTTGCAAGGTAAATATCTAACTATAAAATGATAGAGATTAATGAGACTACAATAACAACGGAACAGAAAAAATGCCAATAAAACTAGGCATGGTGATGGATCCCATCGACCGCATTACTATTAATAAAGATACCAGTTTTGCCATGTTGCTTGAAGCCCAGGCCAGGGGATGGGAACTGCATTACATGGAACTGGGCAGCCTGTATCTGCGCAACGGCAAGGCTTTCGCCAAGACAAGGCGCTTGTCCGTCAAGCGAGATGAAACGCAATGGTTTCGGTTTCTGTCCGAGCAGGATATTTCGCTGTCGGCGCTGGATGTCATCCTCATGCGGAAAGATCCGCCGTTCGACCGCAAATACTTATACGCTACCTACCTGCTGGAGCATACCGAGAATGAAGGGGTAATGGTCATTAATAAACCGCAATCTCTGCGCGATGCGAACGAAAAGATGTTTACCGCCTGGTTTCCGCAATGTTGCACGGAAACGCTGGTCACCAAAGATTCGCATAGAATCCGGGAGTTTTTGCAGGAATTGGGCGATATTATCGTGAAACCCCTGGACGGCATGGGCGGGGCGTCGATCTTTCATATCAAAGAAGGTGAAAAAAATCTGAATGTGATTCTGGAAGTCATGACCCACAACGACAGCCGTTACGTCATGGCGCAAAAATATTTACCGGAAATCAAAGACGGCGATAAACGCATATTAATGGTTAATGGCGAACCTGTGCCATATTGCCTTGCCCGTATTCCCGTTAAAGGCGAAACCCGGGGCAATCTGGCGGTAGGCGGCACCGGCGAGGGCAGGCCGTTAACCGAACAGGATCGCTGGATTGCCGGGCAGGTCGGGCCGACACTGAAGGAAAAAGGCCTGATATTTGTCGGTTTGGATGTTATCGGCACGACGTTGACCGAAATTAACGTCACCAGTCCAACTTGCGTTCAGGAGCTTGATAAACAGTTTGGGTTGAATATCAGCGGCCAATTAATGGATCACATTGCCGCAAAACTGGGCAGTTAATTAAGTTATGGCGTATCAGGCAGTATTCGATGCAAAAAACACCTTGGCGAATAATGACCGGTTACTTGGCGCTTTATTTATAGCGGCGATTGTCCATTTGATGATCATTTTGGGTATCCGCTTTACCGAACCCAAGCCCCCCGTATACAACAGCCGCTCGATCGATATCGTTTTGGTGGACACCCCGGCGAAAAAAGCGCCGAAAAAAGCCCAATATTTAGCGCAGGACAATCAAATCGGCGCAGGTGAAGTTAGCAGCAACAAGCCGCAGCCGGAAGCCAAGCGCATTATTAATCAAGGCGATAGCAAGCGCAAACAACAGGCACACATAGAGCAGGCGGAAGAAACGCCCAGAGCGAAACAAAAGCTGGTAACGCAACGCAAAGCGCCGGTGAAGGTGGTTGCCGAGAAACATTCGGAGACAACGCACGACCAAGTCAAGCGCCCCCATTTAACGGCCGAGATGCTGGAACAGCAAATCGCCCAATACGGCACGGAAATCAGGCGCAAGCAGGAAAGCTCCGATCAGAGTAAAATAAAATCGTTGAACTCGGTCAGCGCCCATAAATACGTCGCCGCGCAATATATTAAAGATTGGGAACGGAAAGTCGAGCGTACCGGCAATATGAATTATCCGTCGATTGCTGCGAAAAAAGGATTTTCAGGATCGTTAACCATGGATGTCGGAATTAAACCGGACGGCAGTATTTACAGCATGCGCATCGTGCGGTCGTCGGGCTATCCGGCCTTGGATGAAGCAGCCAAACGCATTGTTAAAATGAGCGCGCCTTTTCCGGCCTTGCCCAGCGATTTATTAAAGGAACTGAATGTGTTGGTAATTACTCGAAAATGGAAGTTTTCCGACGAATCGGGAATGACGACGCCTTAATGCCTAAACAGTTTATCAGGATTAATTTTAAATGAGCGGGGAAACCTACCTTAACAATCAGTTTATCGTTGCCATGCCGGGACTGGCCGATCCGATTTTTTACCATACCGTCGCCTTTGTCTGCCAACATACCAAGGAAGGGGCTTTGGGCATCGTCATTAATCGCTCGGCGGATATGAAATTAGGTGAAATCTTCAAGCAGATGGAGATCAAAGTCACGTCGCCAACCGCAGCGGAAACGCCGATTTATGCGGGCGGGCCGGTGCAGCAGGATCGGGGTTTTGTCGTGCATACCGCCTGCGGCGAATGGGACATGACCTTGCGGGTATCGGACGGCATAAGTTTGACGACTTCGCGGGATGTTATCGAAGCCATTGCCGCCGGAGAAGGGCCTCAGCAATATCTGGTTGCTTTGGGTTACGCCGGTTGGGGCGAAGGCCAACTGGAACGGGAAATACTAAGCAACTCCTGGCTGAATACGCCGTTCGCCAAATCGATCTTGTTCGAGACGCCGTTAAGCCAGCGCTGGAATGCCGCCGCCAGTCAAATCGGTATCGATATTAATCAGTTAACCACACAAGCAGGGCATGGCTGAACCGGTCGGCCTCGATTTGCTTACCGCTGGACAAAACGACCAAACCTATCTGGGGTTCGATTTCGGTAATAAAAAAATCGGCGTTGCCGTCGGTCATGCATTAACGGGTATCGCCAGTCCGCTGATTACCCTGCGCGCGGTTAATCAAAATCCGGATTGGGCGGGGATTGCCAAAATAATCGACGAATGGCGTCCGTCCGGACTGGTTGTCGGTATTTCACTCCAAAACGACGGATCGGACAACATCATTACGCCGCGTATGTTAAAATTCTGTCGGCAACTGGAAGGTAGGTTCCAGCTTCCGGTTTATCAGCAGGATGAAGCCTTGACCACTTTTGAAGCTAAACAGATGTTATTCGATGAGGTTAAACTCAGCGCTAAAAAATTATGGGCGGTACAGGACCAGCTGGCGGCGCAATTGATATTACAGTCCTGGTTGAACGACAACTTAGCCTTAATAAGCCATGATAACTAACCTTAGCGTCCCTGAATTGCTGAATGATCTGGAGTGCAAATTAAAAAACGTGATAGCAGAACGGCATCTTGTTGATCCATTAATGATCGGCATCCGTACCGGCGGCGTTTGGGTTGCCGAAAAGCTTCACGAACGATTGGATATTACACAGCCACTTGGCTTGTTGGATATTTCGTTTTATCGCGATGATTTCTCTCGGATCGGCGTCAATCCCGATGTTAAACCCAGTCACCTGCAACCGCAACTGGACGGACGCGACATCATTTTAGTGGATGATGTGTTTCAAACCGGGCGTACTATAAGGGCGGCATTGAATGAAATATTCGACTACGGACGCCCCAACCAAGTGATACTCGCGGTATTAATAGAACGTGGCGGCAAGCATATTCCCATCAGTCCCGATTGCGTTGGTGCAAAAGTCGAGTTGAATCCGCAGCAACGCATTAAATTGACCGGTCCGGAACCGCTTGACATCAAAATACAAACGGTCACCGGAGCCGTTTAGCATGATGAATAATCTGCAATTAAATACAGAGGGACGACTTAAACATTTTCTTACTATTGAAGGGCTTAGCAAAGGATTATTAACAGAAATCCTGGATCTGGCCGAGTCGTTTATTAATCCTATCGACGGCCGCATCAAAACCTTTCCGTTGCTGCGCGGAAAAAGCATCGTCAACCTGTTTTTCGAGAACAGCACACGCACTCGCACCACTTTCGAACTCGCCGCCAAACGGCTGTCCGCTGACGTGCTAAGTATGAGCATTGCCACCTCATCGACTTCCAAAGGCGAAAGCCTGCTGGACACCATCCGCAATCTGGAAGCCATGTACGTGGATATGTTTGTCGTGCGGCATGGTATCAGCGGGGCGGCGCATTTTATCGCCGAGCATGTCGGCCCACAGGTCAGTGTGATTAATGCTGGCGACGGGCAGCATGCGCATCCTACCCAGGCTATGCTGGATATGTTTACTATCCGCCGGATGAAAAAAGATTTTTCGCCGCTTAAAGTCGCCATTGTCGGCGATATTTTGCATTCCAGGGTGGCTAGATCGAACATTCAGGCATTGAATACATTAGGCGTTGCTGAAGTCAGGGTGATTGCGCCGAAGACCTTGCTACCCGCGCAGGTGGAAACGATGGGAGTTAGCGTTTCGCACAATTTAGCCGACGGTTTAAAAGATATCGACGTTATTATCATGTTACGCCTGCAAAAAGAACGCATGACCGCCGCTTTGCTGCCCAGCGAGAATGAATATTTTAAAGCCTTCGGCTTAACCCCGGAGCGCCTCAAACTGGCAAAGCCGGACGCCATCGTTATGCATCCGGGACCCATTAATCGCGGAGTGGAAATCGCCTCCAGCGTGGCGGATGGCGAACAATCCGTCATCCTGGATCAGGTCAGCAACGGGATTGCCGTGCGCATGGCGATCATGGCGATGGCGATGCAATGGCAGGGCGGCGCCTAATGGAACGGATACTCATTCAGGACGGCAGGATAATTGATCCGGCCAATAACATTAATGGTATCGGCACGGTCGCCATTGCCGACGGCAAAATTGTCTCGATTTTAACTAAGCCTGCGGATTTTACGCCGGATGTGGTGATTAACGCCCAAAACCTGGTTGTTTGTCCCGGATTCATAGACCTCGGCACCCGGTTGCGCGAACCCGGACAGGCTAAAAAAGCCACCTTCGCCAGCGAAACCAAGGCCGCTGCGGCCGCGGGCATTACCACCCTATGCCTGCAACCCGATACGCTTCCGGTTAACGATACGCCCGCTATCACCGAACAGATTAAAGAATTAGCCAAAGCCGCAGGCTATCCGCAGGTCGTTCCGATTGCAGCCCTGACGCAAAAGCTGGAAGGCGCGGAACTCAGCGCGATGATGGCGCTGAAACAAGCCGGTTGCATTGCCGTCAGTAATGCTAACCATCCGGTAAAAAATTTACTGACGCTCAGGCGATCGATGGAATATGCCGCCAGCCACGATCTGTTATTAATGGTTAGGCCGAACGATCCCTGGTTGAGCCACAACGGCTGCATTCATGAAGGCAAAATGGCGGCCAGGTACGGCTTGCCCAGTATTCCCGATGCGGCGGAAACCATTGCTCTGGCGCAATGTCTTGAACTGGCCGAACTGACGGGTTGCCGGGTGCATTTCGGACAGATCAGCTCGGCGCGTTCGGTAGCAAAATTGGCGGAAGCCAAGAAATCCGGTCTAATAATTAGCGCCGACGTGGCAATTCACCAATTGCATTTAACCGAGGACGATATTGTGCCGTTCGACAGTGCCTATCACGTCCAGCCGCCGTTGCGTACCGAACAGGACAAACTGGCGTTACAAGCTGCCCTGGCCAGTGGTGTTATAGATGCCATTTGCTCCGACCATCAACCGCATGATTTGGATGCCAAGCTCGGTGCTTTCCCTGAAACCGAACCGGGCGTTTCCGCCCTGGAGACTCTGTTGCCATTAATGTTGCGTCTGGTGCCTCAGGAAACGATTTCTCTGGAACAAGGCATTGCTGCATTAACATACAATCCGGCGCAAATCCTGCAACTGGAACGGGGTGCGCTGACGGCCGGTTTTCAGGCCGATATTTGTGTGTTTGACCCTGAACAAGAATGGCAGGTTAATGCGGATAACTGGCATAGTCAGGGCATTAATACGCCGTTTTGGGGTGAAAGCTTTAAGGGTAAAGTCAGTCATACCCTTCAGGCAGGAAAACTGATTTTTACGAGCTAAAGCTTTCTATATTTTATTAATGCAAAGGCATTTAAACGTTCATCAATAACAAATATAAACGCTGAGTCTGGCAAGTCCGGCTTCTCTCCCGACAAAAAAACATCATTTCAGCAGCATGAGTGTCATTAAAAAACTCGCCTCGCAAACTGCAGTCTACGGCTTAAGCAGTATTTTCGGGCGTTTCCTCAATTACCTGCTGGTGCCGCTTTACACATATTATTTCTCGGCTGCGGAATATGGTGTGGTGTCGGAGTTTTATGCTTATGCCGGATTTTTCTCGGTGCTGCTGTTATTCGGTTTCGATACCGGCTACTTCCGCTTTCATGACAAAGATAAAGTAGTCGGCGACAAAGCTTACGGCACCGCGCTTTGGTTTATCTTACTGATTAATTGCGTATTTTTTGGCATTATCTGGACGATTAATCCATGGTTGTCGGCCTTGTTGAATTACGCCGAACATCCCGAATACGTGCTGTGCTTCAGCTTAATTCTGATTATGGATGCGATTGCATCCATCCCCTTTGCCCGCTTACGGGCGGAGGATAAAGCCTTCCGGTTTGCCGGTATCAAAATCGTCGAGATATTAATCACTGTCGGCTTAAGCTTGTTGTTCATCAAAGTGTGCCCAATGTTGTATGGCAAGCCGGAGTTTTCCTGGGTTGGCAAAATTTACGACCCCGCCATTGGCGTGGGTTATATTTTTATCGCTAACCTGATCGCCAGTGTATGCAAATTTTTTATGCTCGCGCCGCAATTAATGGGCTTAAGCTGGGGCTTCGATAAATCTTTATTTCCACGGATGTTCCGCTATTCCTTACCGATGGTTGTCATTGGTTTTGCGGGTATCATTAATGAGATGCTGGATCGGGTGCTGTTAAAACAATTGCTGCCTTATGACATGACCACCAACATGAAAATGCTGGGTATTTACAGCGCTTGTTACAAGCTATCGATATTAATGTCGTTGTTTATCCAGGCTTTCCGCTTTGCCGCCGAGCCGTTTTTCTTTGCCTACGCGGATAAAAACGATTCGCGCGCCGTGTATGCTAAGGTATTGAAGTATTTTGTTATTTTCTGCGTTTTTATCTTTTTGCTGGTGACCTTGTTTATCGATTTCTTTAAATATTTCGTCGGCCCTGAGTTTCGTAGCGGCCTGGACGTCGTGCCGATTCTGCTGGTCGCCAATCTGTTTCTGGGCATTTATGTCAATCTGTCGATCTGGTACAAACTGACTGATCGCACGTTGATCGGCGCATGCGTATCACTGGCTGCGGCGGCATTAACAATTTACCTTAACATAATATGGATACCCGTTTATGGCTACATGGGTTCGGCCTGGGCGCATTTGATCGGGTACGCAGGCATGGCTGTGGTGTCGTACGGTTTGGGGCAAATTTATTATCCGGTGAAGTACGATGTGCTCAGAATTCTGGCCTACATTGGCGTTGGTCTAGATATTTATCAAGCGAATGAAGTCTTGAAAACACACGGTTCCTGGCCGGTTGGTGTGACGGGGGCTTTGTTATTAATGCTGTATATATTCATTGCAGCCTTGTTTGAGCGGCGCGATCTGCTGCATATGCTCGGGTCGAAGACGCCGCCAGCCGTGCCTAACTTATAGTTACGCAAAGTGGTAGCCTTATAAAATTAATGCTGTTCTGCCGGTGAAAATATTTCCGGGTTATTAATCATGCTTTTTTTCTGTTGCGAAAGTTATGCGATAATAAATGCATCTCAATTTCATTAATAACATGTCTGCTTGGCAGGTTGTTGTAGCCGAATATAATTCCGCTATCCCTTTTTTTATAGCATCAAAACGGTGCGGATGGCTTTAAACTCAATAATATCAATAGTATAAACGGGGAAAACCACATGTTCTCATTGCAAACCATCTTTGGTAAAGGCGATAAATTTTACGGTTTGCTGGAAGCCAGCGCCGAATCCGCCCGCTCGTCCACCAAAGCCCTGGGGGAATTACTTAGTACGCCGCCGTCGGAACGTTCTTTGGAAAAATTTAAACAGGCGCGCCGCCGGGAAAAAGATTTATTTCGCCAGATCAGCGAAGAGCTGGTTAATACCTTTGTTACCGTGTTGGAACGGGAAGATATCGAAGCCCTGAACGGCGCTTTGTACAAAATTCCTAAAGTCGTGGAAAAATTCGCCGAACGGTATGCTATTGCTTCGGGTCGCGTTGGCGATGTCGATTTTGTTAATCGCGCGGCTATGCTGGAGCAGGCCTGCGACGTGGTCGGGCAAATGGTGGCGCAACTGCGTAACGGCATGGATCTGGATAAAATCAAGGGCTTGAATGACGAACTTCAGGCCATCGAAGGCGAGGCGGACAGGCAAATCCTTGAATTATATAAAGATGCTTACGCCAGCGAAACCGATCCCATGCGCTATCTCATCAAAAAAGATTTGTTTGAGATTTTGGAAAAAGCCATCGACCGCTGCCGTGACGCCGGTAATGTTATTTACCATATCGTCTTAAAAAATTCATAAGGGACCGCTATGCTGAACCTGCTTTTGCTCGTCATTCTGGCGGCGCTCGTCTTTGAATTCATTAATGGCTTTCACGATACGGCGAATTCTATTGCCACCGTGGTTGCTACGAAAGTGTTGACGCCAACGCAGGCGGTGTTTTTGGCGGCGGCTACAAACCTAGTTGGTGCGCTGTGGGGTACGGCGGTTGCAAAAACGATTTCGTCCGGTTTGGTGAATACCGATCTGGTTACCGTTACCTCGCCGATCTTAATATGCGCATTAACCGGCGCTATCGTGTGGAATCTCATCACTTGGGCGTTGGGTTTGCCTTCATCGTCCAGCCATGCATTGATCGGCGGCTTATGCGGTGCGGCATTGGCTGCTGTCGATAATAATGTCGACGTATTAATCTGGTCGAAGACCGCTGCCGTATGGACGGACAACAAAGGCTTACTGTGGAAAGTGGCCATCCCGATGGTCAGTTCGCCTGTGGCCGGTTTTTCTCTGGGTATCCTGATTATGGGTACATTAATGGCGATTATCAGCGGGATGAATTCGGCGGGCGGTAAATTGGCGCAAATGGCGCGTCCCAAGTGGATTAATTACGTATTCGGCAAAGCGCAGCTTTTATCCGCCGGTTACATGGGTTTTGCTCACGGCAGTAACGATGCGCAAAAAACCATGGGTATTATCGCGTTGGCGATTTTTGCCGCCAATGGTGCGGGTACGCTGGAAAATTTGCCGGAGTGGGCCGAGTTTTTACGGCCAAGCGGCGACGAAAAACATATCGACACCTGGATTATCTTCACCTGCGCCGTGGTGATGGCGGCAGGCACGGCAGTCGGTGGCTGGCGGATCATTAAAACCTTAGGCCATAAAATGGTGAAATTGCATCCCATTAACGGCTTTGCCGCGGAAACCAGTTCGGCTACCATTCTACTAACTGCTGCCCATTTTGGAATGCCGGTGTCCACCACACACAGTATTTCCACTGCAATCATGGGGGTGGGCTTCGCTAAAAATCCTCATGCGCTTAAATTAACTGTTATCGAGCGGATTATCTGGGCATGGGTTTTAACAATTCCCGCCGCAGGCGGTTTGGCCTGGTTGCTGGTGCATTTTTTCGTTTTATAAATCAACTGTCGACGGGTTTTTCGGCACAGAGCACACAAGCGGGATTTAGAGTTTATTCAGGCTCGTACATACGGGGCTTTGCACCCGCAACACCGCTTCCTGCTCAAAATGTTGCCGGTAGTCGTTAATAATGGCGTTAACTGCCGTTTCATTTTTGCCGTCATTGGGATGGATTAAATTCAGGATGTAGCTTGCTTCATAAACAATGATGCCGGTGTTGCTTTGCCATTGGCCTTGCGCCGGCCAAAAAGAAAAACCATTGGGAAATCTAGGAGTTACCGAAATTTTAAGAAACTGTAGCCAGTCTTCGGGATTGACAATACCTTTGGGTGTGGCTGTACCCAAGTAAAGCAGATCATTAATGGCCGGTTTCTGGCCGTTTGGGCAAAGGGTTTCCGGCGTAACCGCGCAGCCCGAAGTAAGGAAGAGGCAGCACCAAGCGAAGGAGATGGCGGAACGGCGTAAGGATTGCTTTAATGACAGGCAATTCCACTCAACATTAGTAACCGACGATGCCGTATTTTTATTAATCAGTACGGCATCGATCTTGTTTGCCCCTAGCTTAACCTTCAATACTGATGGCGTCACCGCGTTTCACCCAACCCGGCGTTAATACTCGCGCATACACGCCAACGCTGGGCAGTTCCTTACCGGCAAACGGCACCATCGGTTTGTTGCGGGCAATGCCGTTTTTGAAAATGCCGTTGTCTTGCGGCAGATCGCCCTGGGCGAGCGTGGGCATGACGCAGCGCGGACAAGGGTCTGTTACTTGCAAGCGCAGACTATCGCCAATTTTGATGGTAAGGCCGACCCAGTTATTTTCCACGAAACCTTCCTGGCCGCCGGTGTCCACCATGATGTTGGGTCGGAATCGGCGTACTTCAAAGCGGCCTTCCGGGTAATGGCTTTGCATGGCCGCTATGGAACTGGTGGTTAATAGATGCAAGGCGGCGTAATCGAAAAAACTGCCTTGCGGCGCGTCGCCGGCCACTGCTTCGTTGGAAATTTCATTCGCTTCGCCGTCGTACTCAGGCCAGTATTGTTCCAGCTTGGCGTCTTTTGGCGATTGAGATTGCAGAGTTACCGGATGGCCCAAGGCAGCGGACAATTTATCGTTAATGTCGGGTTGATCGCTACGTACAATGCCGCCATCGGGCAAGGTAATCCATACCGGTTGCAAGCTATTTGCGGTCAAAGGCGCGGTATAGCTGGCGCGATAGATGAAGAAATCCGGCCATTTTTTGGGATTTTTGGCGCTGATAACCTTACCGGTGGCTACATCGACCAGCGCATACGCGCGATCGCCCAGAAGTCCGTTGACGGTGATATTTGCGCCATTAAGTTCTTCCCCCATCATGGATTTAACGGGATAACGCCAAAGTGTGGCGACTGTTGCGGTTGTGGTCATGGTGATTTCCTTATTGTTATTATTAATGAATAATTTATACCAAATCTTTGCAATGAATCGCTATTATTTTCGAAAAAGAGAAGAAAATCCGTTGCTTGATTATCACTTGTCTAGGCTAATCAGTATATACTGCAATGGAAAATAATGTACAACCGCAGGATTAATAAACCGGAGTTAAAATTACTTCGATGATAAACTAAATTAACGGGTGGGTGTGTGGTTGCAATGACTGAGAATAAGAAACATAAGATTGTCATTGTCGGCGGCGGCGCGGCAGGGCTTGAGCTTGCCACCAGCCTGGGCAATAAACTAGGCAAAAAAGGCTTGGCGGAAGTAATGTTGTTGGATGCGACGACTACACATATCTGGAAGCCCTTGTTACATGAAGTGGCTGCGGGTACGCTGGATGAAGCCGAACAGGTGGATTATATCGCCCAGGCTTACCGCAATCATTTTCGCTTCCGCATCGGAAAAATGGACGGCCTGGATCGCAAGCGCAAAGAAATTTACACCAGCCCGACGTATAACGATGACGGTGAAGAAATTATCCCAAAGCGGACGTTTTCCTACGATACGCTGGTCATAGCCATCGGTAGCGAAAGCAATACTTTCGCCATTAAAGGCGTCGATAAGTATTGTTATTTCCTGGATTCCACGGCGCAGGCCTTCCGCTTTCAAAAACACATGGTGGAATCGTACATTAAATCGGTGGTGGCGATTGGTAAGCAGAAAGAGAAAGGTCTGTCGATAGCCATTATCGGCGGCGGTGCGACCGGCGTGGAATTATCAGCGGAACTGCACGAAGTGACGGATATGCTGGCGATGTACGGCCTGGAAAAATCCAGCAACGTAAAGATGACCATCATTGAAGCCTCGCCGCAGTTACTGCCGGCATTACCGCCAAAATTGGCCAATGCGACGAAAAATCAATTGGCTAAACTGGGCATCGATCTCAAACTGGGTTGCCGGGTAATTGAAATTACCGACAAAGGTGTAAAAACGCTGGATGGTGAGTTTATTCCGGCGGATATAAAAGTTTGGGCGGCGGGCATCAAAGCGCCCGACTGGATAAAACGGCTGGACGGTTTAGAAACCAGTGTGATTAATCAACTGGTGGTTAATCAATATTTGCAAACACTGGATGAAAATATCTTTGCAATTGGCGATTGCGCCGCGTGTCCTTGGCTCGGTCATGAAAAAGGTGTGCCGCCCAGGGCGCAAGCTGCCCATCAGCAGGCTTCAACCTTAAGCAAGTCATTAATTAATAGGCTCAACGGTCAGTCGTTAATTAAATATGTGTATCACGATTACGGATCATTGGTCAGTTTGGGTAAATATTCGACGATTGGCAATCTCATGGGAAATCTCATGGGTACCGTTACCATCGGCGGTTTTATTGCTAGAGTGGTTTACCTATCGTTATACAAAATGCACCAGGTGGCGATTCACGGTTACTATCGAACCCTGTTGTTGACCATGTCCAATCTGTTCCGGCGTACGGCCCATAGTAAGATTAAAATGCATTAATGAATGCCTGAAAAAACCGGCTATGTGTTCCGAATGCTGGGTAGCGCGGCACTCGTAATCCTCATGAACTTCATGTACACTCCGGCTGTTTTCCGTGCGCCTCGCATATGAAGTGGGAGCTACGGATTTTTTAAAAATCCATCTATAACTTAATAAATTAAAATAATATGCTGGAAATAGAATACGAATTTAAAGAAGACGATTTAATTAAGTTCAACGAGATACGGTATCAAGATACCGAAGAGTATAAAAATCAGTTCAAAAAAAACCGTTGGATCGTGCCCGGTATTATGATGTTGATCGGGACGTTTTATTATTACTATTATGTCGATTTAAAGGCTGCCGGCTATATCTTTTTAGTGGCAGTATTGTGGTCATGGTTGTCGCCCCGGCTTATTCTGCTGAATGCAGGACGGCAGATTCTCAGGACTTACACCTATACCGAACGGAAAAAAATGTTCGGCACGTATGTATTAACTATCGATCCGGCCAATCCGCAGTTTTTGTTCGAACAATCGCCGTCCGGCAAAAACAAGATGGCCTGGCCGGAATTAATGCGCGTGGATTACGGTCCCGGTTATGTTTTTATCTACTTCGACTTAACGACGGCATTAGTTATCCCTGAAGCCACGCTAAAACGCGGCGACCTCAAAGCTTTCGCCAAGCAGGTCGAGAAGATGATCGAATTACACGGCGGTTGATCACAACTTACCTTCAAACAGCATGTGCGCCATTTTCTTGGCCTTGGTTTTTAAGTAGCTCAGGTTGTGCTGGTGAGTTGGGGCGATGATCGGTATTCGCATGGCAACTTCAATGCCAAGCTTTTCCAAGGCATTAATTTTCTTTGGGTTATTAGTGATTAACTCAATCGATTTAACGCGCAGGTTTTTTAAAATTAATGCCGCCACATCGTATTCGCGTTCATCCGCCAGATGGCCGAGTTGAATATTGGCGTCTACCGTATCCATGCCCTGATCCTGCAAATTGTAGGCTTGCAGTTTTTTTAACAGGCCGATGCCGCGGCCTTCCTGACGCAAGTAAATCAATACGCCGGCTTTGGCTTCATTAATCATCTGCATCGACATAGCCAACTGTTCGCCGCAGTCGCAGCGCACGGAACCCAACACATCGCCGGTAAAGCATTCGGAATGAATGCGCACCGGTATGTTGGATTTGCCAGCCACGTCGCCTTTAACCAAGGCAAGATGCTCCTTGTCATCGATGCTGCTGCGGTAATAATGCAGCAAAAAATCGCCGTAACGGGTAGGCAGGGGTGTTTGGACTAATTCTTCAAGCTGTTTCACGGATGGGATTAATGGCGATGCTGATTCGATATTTTACCTAAATTCAACAAAAGCTAGGCTATTTTTTAGCCGCAGTAGTTGCCGCTGTCATGGCGTATTAATAAAAGGATTGTTGCGGACCTGGATTTTTTCCGGCGGTTGTTACTTGAGGGCTTCAATCAGCTTGAAAATATCGCCGCTTTCTTTATCCACCCGTACAGAAGAAAAACCGCAGGCTTGAACGTTTTTTACCGTTTCCCGGTTAATGTTGGCGCCGGTCAGTCTGACCGCCAGCGGGTTGAAAAAATTCATAAGTTTTGCTATTAACGGGTTTGCGCTGAGCACATGTTCCAGCAGCAGCACCTGTCCGCCGGGTTTGCAGACGCGGTACAACTCCTTCAAACCCTTGCTGGGCTGAGGAACCGAGCAAAAGACGCATGTACTGACGACGGCGTCAAAGCTGTTATCGGCATAAGCTAACGATTGCACGTCCATTAATGCCAGTTCCACGGTAACCCCCTTGCGGGCTTTGGTCAGTTCCGCCTGCTTTAACATGTTAGGGCTGAAATCGATAGCGGTTATTCTGGCGTTTTGCGGATAAAAGTCGAAATTTTTGCCGGTGCCGACGCCTACTTCCAGAATGTGGTAACCGCTTACTTTTCGCCACAACAGTTCCCGCCAGGTTCTCAAAAACAAACCTTCCATGGGTGCTTCCAGTAAATCGAAAAAAGGCGCAAGCCGGTCGTAGCGTTGCCGGGTGACTTTGCCGTCAGGTTTCATTATTAATAGACGTATTATTAATCAGCATATTGCATTATTGAACTCGAATATTATACAAATATTAAACGGTAGCTATCTGAATTAAATATCTTTTGTTTAATTCGTAAAGGTGCAGCCCCGGCTGAACTTTAGTCATTAATCAATTGACTAATTAGCGATTGTTAATAGGACGAGCGTGATGGAATTACCACTTACAGGCGGTTGTTTATGTGGAAAGGTCAGGTATGTAATTAATGCGCTGCCTGTCGATACGGCTATCTGCCATTGCCGCACCTGTCAAAAAGCGGTTGGCGCACCGCATTTTGCCACGTTGTTTGTACCGGCGTCCGCCCTGGAAGTTACCGGGGAATATAAGGAATTCGCCAGCCTTGCCGATAGCGGCAACACCATGTATCGCGCCTTTTGCCCAGTGTGCGGCACATCTCTGTTCGGGCGGAACAGCAAATTCACCGGCGTCAGGCCGGTGTCGGCGGTAACATTGGACGATCCCGGCTGGTATAAACCGGATAAAGATATCTGGGTGTCATCTGCTCAGCCGTGGGATGTAATGGATCCGCAACGCGGAAAATTTTCCGGAAATCCCTGGAAATAAGCTATTATTTTGAAGCAAACAATAAGAGGGCACCTCGATTTACTTTGAAAATCAGCCGTTGCTTTGACCAACGACATATAGGAATCTTGATCCCCATGCATCAGGGCAAAAAATTGCCCACTTTTCAGTGGTTTTTATCCTGAAATGCCCTTTTTGGTGCATTTCAGGCGCAGCTTGGTCGTTAAAAGGCCAAAATTCCGCAGGTTTTCAGGCTGCAAAGTCGTCGCAGGTTATAGGTTGCT
>VGVA01000006.1 GCA_016874115.1 Gammaproteobacteria bacterium | reverse complement strand
ATGGTCGCAAAGTCCACGTGCTTTTCCATTACTTGCAGAATGTCGCCCAACATATCGAGTTTGGCTTCACGTTCTTCGGCGGCAAATAGGCTTTCTTTGATCATGGTGGTGTGCATCAATCTAGCGGCTATGTAGATATGCTATTTTAACATGGGTGGGTTTTTCGATGCGCCCATCATATTCAGCCAGTCCGTATGGAAGCGCCCACTGGATTCGGTATTGCTGCTGATTTTCTTTCCGCCTTCTACCTGGCCGGTGAGTTCCAGGTAGTTTTTAATGTTGTCGCGGAAGTCGTCTGGATAAACGAAGTCTTTGCCGGTGTTATAGGGCGGGTCGATATAGATGAGCTTCACCTTTCCGGCATAGCTCTTTTGCAAGAGTTTAAGCACTTCCAGATTATCGCCTTCTATCATCAGGTTTTGCGTGGTGTCCCAGGCTTCGCTTTCATCCGGACAAGGGCGTAGCGTGCCGGTTGACGGTGTGAGCGCCATTTGTCGAGCGCGGCGTTTGCCATGCCAGTTAAGGCCGTATTTTTCCTCGCGATCATCAACCGCACCGCCGAGCAATTGTTTCAATACTTCAAAATCCACCTTGCCTTCGGTGAAGGCTTCGGGGAACAGGGCTTTTAGCTGCGCGATGTTTCCGGCAACCAGATCGGCGCTTTGGGTTTCTGGGTCTTGGTCAGTCAATTTCTGCACAGCTTTTTCCTTTATGCCCTATTGGGGGAGAGTGTTGTTTTGAGTTCGGCCAGTTCTGCTTCCAGCCTTTTGATCGTCATATTCAGTTCCACGCGGCGATTGAGCTGCTTTTCTTTTGCGGCTTGGTTGCGTAATGTCGTTAATTCATACTGGAGCCGAGCGTGGTTTGCCAGCCCGTCCCGCAAGATTGTAGAGTGTTCGGCGGAAGTTGGAAGGGTAAAGCTGCCCGTAATGCTTGCGGCCTCCAGCCCTGCCAAGCGGTCAATCCAGGCCTGATAAAGGACAAAGAGGTCGGCGGCTGGGAGGGTCGAGAGCGCAAGACTGGATAGAAATTGCGCCTCTTGAGCATCCAAGGCTTCCATGTTTAGCGGAGATGTTCGGCGAATGTCTTCGATCACCACTTTGCCCGCCTCGCCCTGTGACCAACGCTTATGTGCCAGGGAAAGGCTGACTTTTTCGCTTTGGCCGGACAACAATACAACGGGGTATGGAATAGCCCGATGAATCAGTTCTATAAGCCGCGTAGGCTTTGCCGCTTGGCGGAAGGAGACAGTGAGAATAGCGATTTCCAGATATTCTCGCACCGCGTCACGATAATCCGGCACGCCGATATTGGTGGGCTTAAGCGCCGCGATCCAGTGCATATCCTCAATGCCATCCTGAATCTGGCGTTTGTCGGCGGCAGTCGGCACGCCTTGATCCAGCAACAGTTTTTTGGGCACACGCTGATCGACGCGGGCATCGGGTGGCAAACCTAAAGCGTCAATGATCGGAGCAAAGATCATGCGGGGACGGATTCCGGCAGGATGACCAAAAAGGCCACGACCTCGAAATCGTTAATGCCTTGAAATTCGCCTTTCTGGGCGTGCGTGCCGCCGGGGGTAAACAGGCTGGCGACCGCCCGCTCTTCTTTCTTGCCGACAATAGAGGCAACGGCTTTGGCGAGCAAATCCTGTACGGCATTCATTTCTTTGCCGTCGCGCGTGGTTTTATCGAAGCGGGCACAAGCCACGGCATCCGGTAAATCACGCCCGATACAGAGTTTCTTGAGCCGGTCGAGAACCTGCTTTGCTTGGTTGAATGGCAGCAATACGGCACCATCATCGCCAATGTGAACCAGGTAATGGGGTGCGAGGGGATAGCCAGGCTCCACCACATTCAAGGCCGCGTCGCCTACGGCACGCAAACAGAAAACCACACCCGAAGGGATGGCCGTTTCGCCTAGATCGTCTGTGGTAGTGACGGCAAAGGTGCCAAGCGGCAAGCTATCTAAGCGATCCTGATGGTCTTTAAGAAAGCCCGCTAGATCAATGCGGAAATCGGTGAGCGTCAAATCGGCAATCGAAACGCCGCTGCTTAGGTCTTCCAGGTCGATGACAGTATCCTGAAGCTTCAAAAGCTGTTTGCGGCGATACTCCAGGTCGTTCATCTGGTTGCCGGATTGCTGTTCGATGACGTTTTCCTCGCCGGTGGCGGAAATGTCCAGTAAGACCATCCGCCCGCTTACCCGTTGTTCCAGGTTGATATATTCCTCCAGCTCGATATTCGGCCAGAAGTTGACGAGCTGGATAAGCGTGTTAATCGAACCGATACGGTCAATTCGCCCGAAGCGCTGAATGATCCGAACCGGATTCCAGTGAATGTCATAGTTGATGAGCGTGTCGCAATCTTGAAGATTTTGCCCTTCGGAAATGCAGTCTGTCGCAATGAGAAGGTCGAGTTCTCCCTCGTTGGCTAACTCTTCCGGACGTTCCTTGGAGCGTGGCGAGAATGCGGTGAGGATACTCGCCAGGTCGTTGCGCAGATTAGGCAGCGTGGTTTTGTTGCGCCCAGTGCCGGTAAGAATGGCGGTATTCAGTCCCAGTTTCTCATGCGCCCACGGCGCAAGTTGCTGATACAGATAGTGGGCGGTATCGGCGAAGGCGGTAAATACGATCACCTTACGGTTGCCTGTATTGATCGGGTTTGTCACTTTTTGCGTAATAACTTGCCGCAATGCGGCTAATTTCGCATCGCGGTCAGGGTTTACTTGTCGAGCCGCCGAAAGCAAAGTGGCAAGCCTGTTGCGGTCTTCGGTGAGGTCTTGCCGCCAACGCACTAAATCCACGTCTTGCAACAACACCCGCACTTTACGCCCGACCAGAAGACTTTCAAACGCGGCATCATCCACATCCACATCTTCAATGTCGATTTCTTCAATGCTACTTTCATGCGTTTCCAGCTTGGCGAGCGTGGCTTTTACGTCGGCAAGCTGTCGCTCAAGTGTCAGCGAAAAAGACGATACGGCGCTTTCCATCCGTTTAAGGACATTGACGCGCAGTAGGTGAACCAAGCTTTCTTCACGGTCGGCTTGCCGGAAAAAACTTTCGCCGCCGCGAATTTTGGTGCTGTACTTCGCGTCATAGGCCGCCTGTTTATGCGGCAAAACATAGCGAAGCGGCGCATAAGCGGCCAACGTGAGACGGCGAATTTCGTTATTGATCTCCCGAATGGAGCGGAATTCGCCGGATAAATCCACGTCCGGCTTGATGTTGATAGGCTTTAATCGCTCCGGAAACTTACCGGTTTCCGCCGTGCCGTAGTATTTCTCAATGTGTTTGCGCGAGCGGGCAATGGTAAGCATATCGAGCAGCTTGAAGTAATCGAAGCCGAGCATATCCATAAGCCGTGCCGGCTTGCGATCCGTGTCTTCCAGGGCAAGCCAGCGGTTGAACTGGAGTTGTGCCTGGCGGACGGTCGTTTCAATACTGGGAATGCCGTGATCGAATAGCGCGGTATCGTCGCCCTCGGTCACAAAAGCAATCTGGTTTTTCAAGTCGGCAAGACGATTGTTGACCGGCGTGGCGGAGAGCATCAGCACGCGGGTTTTCACGCCTTGCTGGATGATCCGGCGCATAAGGCGGTCATAGCGGGTCTCACGGTCTTTGTGGGTGGCCTTGTTCCGGAAGTTGTGAGATTCATCAATGACTACCAGGTCATAATTGCCCCAATTGACGTGGTTGAGGTCAATGTCGCCTGACAAACCGCCGTCCCGCGATAAATCGGTATGATTAAGCACATCATAGTTGAAACGGTCGGAAGCCAAACTATTGCGACGGTCATTGGCCTTATAGAGCGTCCAGTTGTCCCGCAAGCGTTTAGGCACAAGAACCAACACACGGTCGTTGCGAAGTTCATAGTATTTGATGATAGCCAAGGCTTCGAAAGTTTTACCCAAGCCTACGCTATCGGCGATGATGCAGCCGCCATGCCGCTCTAGCTTGTCGATAGCGCCCACCACGCCATCACGCTGAAATTTGTATAACTTCTTCCAGACGGTTGTGTTGCGGATACCGGTCGCGGATTTAATAATGCGCTCTTCGTCCAGCTCCTCGCCCATATCTTTGAAAAGCCGGTAGAGGATCAAATAGTAAACGAGGGATGGCTCCTTATGTTCGATCAACTCCTTGAGCATGGAAAGGAAGTCATTTTTTGCTTCTGGGGTGGCGGGCAAACTGTCCCATAGGGATGTAAACCAGGAGCCGAGAAGCGCACATTCTTCGGCACTCTCGGAAAGCTGGATAAGGCCAAACTGGTTGCCAGGGGTAATACCCAGTCCTTCCGTCGAAAAAGAACAATTGCCGGTAATGACGCGATTGAGCGCTTTTTCCGAACTTTCGGTGATAAGAGTCGCTTGCGGAATAACCCCAGGAACACGCTTAATTTCTGTGGTCTTCTCAATCCAATCGGCGCACTGCTTCGCTAGCCAGCGGGTTTGAAGGCGGTTACGAAATGAACGGTCGGCTATAGAATCAACAATACCTAGATCGTCCGCTTTGGCGTTGGGCAATACCACGCGGCATTTATCGAGTTTATGCAGGAGTTCCCGCACTTCTCCGAAGGCAAACAGCGAAAAAGAAGGTGATGCTATATCGAGTGTTGCCTGTGTTGTCAGGCACTTGCGCAGCTCATCGATAACCCTCTCGTTACCGCTGTTTTTAATAAGCTTCATTAAAATTGTTCTCGTTCAAAAAAATGTGTGCATTTTCTGAATTAAACACCCTGTTAGCAGTAAAATCCGTTTAAGTGGCTTTATTACGGAATTTAAATTCACGGTAAGGAGTACCATGAACCTTTGCCCGTTCCATGCCGAACAAGGTGGCCGTTTTCCACCAGCTTGCGAAAATGTTCTTTCAACGTATTGCGGCTGATGCCGGTCAGTCGAATCATGTTGCCCATCGTTACCCGCCCGTGGTTACGGGCGTGGTCAACAATTTGCACTGCCAGTTCGGGAAGAGCAGCAACGATCAGCTTTTCACGTTCAACCTTGACGGCAAGGCGCTTCATCTGTTGGTGCAAGGCTCGCAAGAAAAATCTTAGCCACGGTTGCCAGTTCGGCGCATCGGTGCGAATCGAACCTTGCGTTTGACGCAAGGCGAGATAGTAGGATTCCTTGCTGTGCTCTATGATGCTCTCAAGTGAGCTGTACGGCACATAGGCATAGCCCGCCTGCAACAAAAGTAGCGTGGTCAAAATCCGGCTCAACCGACCATTTCCATCCTGAAAAGGATGGATTTCTAAAAACACGACGGCGAACACGCCGATCATCAGCAAAGGATGTAAGCCGCGAGTATCGCGGGCTTTATTCAGCCAATCGACCAGTTCGGCCATAAGACGCGGTGTGTCGAAGGGCTTGGCTGTTTCAAAAACAATGCCGATCTGCTGGCCATTCTCATCGAAAGCGGCCACGCTATTCGACGAAGTTTTGTAATTGCCTCGATGCCATTCGTCCTTGTAGCTATAAATCAGAAGGTCACGATGGAGCTGCCTGATATGGTTCTCGGTTATCCTGATGTCCGCCCAAGCATTGAAGAGGGTGTCCATGACCTCGGCATAGCCTGCGACTTCCTGCTCATCTCGCGTAGCGAAAGACTTGATTTCGAGATTACTTAACAGCCTCTCAACATCCCGATCCGATAATTTGCTTCCTTCAATGCGGGTTGAAGAACCAATACTTTCTATGGTTGCTACACGCCGCAATGCGCTCAATCGCTCGGGCGCCAAAGTGCCCAGGGCAAGCCAAGCTCCTTTGAATTCATCAATCTCAGCGATAAGAGCCAGCAATTCAGGCGTGATCTCGATAGTGTCGGTATTCAGCATCATGTCGTCCTATTTTTCCATATTTACACCCATAAACAGCCATAAGTCAATCTATATTTACACCCATAAACAACCATTTATCGACGGATGGAGGTTGCCGCCTGAAAATTGAGGTCTGGAGTCATGCAAGCATCATTTTTGCCTGATTCCCTGTCCAGGGGTATTGTGGCTGTCGTAATTATTCAGCCCCCCTTTCAAGAAGCTCGTCATACAGGCACTCCCTGCCGAAATGACGGTTTATTAGTTTCGAGCGGTAGGGTCTGAACAATTACTGGCTGTCGGTTACTTCGCCTCGGACAAATTCATATTAGAAAGATGAGTATCTAGCCAGCCTCTCAAAAATTGTCATATATGGATACCAATACTAATTTTTAGTAATAAACCTGGCATCCAGTAATTCAACAAGAATGTCATGCAGCCAAATAACAGACTTTGAACAAGACTCGAAAAGCGCCTCTCCATTTCTGTCGGGAATAACCCAGCAAATCATTCCATCAGAAATACATTTGAATCCTGACAGGTAATATCTGACTGAGTATTCATGTTGAATATTGTTTAGCTTGTACTTGGTGATTTTCATGTATTTCCTCGTACATCTTTAATTCTGAAATAACCAAAACCTTGTTTGGTTGAATCAATATCCGTGTCGCGGGAAATAAATTTTTTGTCTTAAAAAACTGT
This sequence comes from Gammaproteobacteria bacterium, assembly GCA_016874115.1. Classification (GTDB taxonomy): domain Bacteria; phylum Pseudomonadota; class Gammaproteobacteria; order Methylococcales; family Methylomonadaceae; genus Methyloglobulus. The sequence continues at coordinate 42,922 of VGVA01000006.1, read as the reverse complement.
AAAAATTCGCCAAAACCGGCTTGCATAAGAAAGGGGCCATGAGAATCTATCGCTGGAGTTTTTATTAACCAAGCCGCTTTTTCGGGAAGCCTAAATAGTGGTACAGCTATGGAGAAAATCATGCAAACCAATCAAGCAGAATTCACAAAACTGCCTGTCGATCAAGTCAGTGTTCAAGAGGGATTCAATCCTCGCAAATTCTTTGATAACTATGAATTTCAACAATTAGTCGTTTCGGTATTGGCTGAGGGCGTGATTCAGCCGATCATTGTCAGGCCGGTAGCCGATGGAAATGGCTACTGGGTGGTTGCTGGTGAGCGCCGGTGGAGGGCGGCAAATGAAGCGGGTTTGGTGGAAATTCCAGCCGTGGTGCGTACCCTGAGCGACAGGGAAGCCAGATTGATTGCCACCGTCGAAAATTCGCAAAGGGCTGATATGAGTCCAGCCGAAGAAGCGGTGGCGGCAAGGGATGTGCTAACTGATTGCGGTGGTGATAAAGGTGAGGCGTTACGGCTTTTGGGTTGGAGTTGTGTAAAGTTCGATGCGCGGTTATTTCTGCTTCACGCTGCTCCGGAAGTCCTCGATGCGCTGACCGAGCGCAAAATCAAACTGGGTCATGCTGAATTGCTCTCGCAACTCCCCAGCGACTTCCAGACGGCTACTCTAGCCAAAATTCTCGAAAATGGCTACTCGGTTGCGGAACTGAAAAGCAGGCTGGCATCGTTTGCATTGGAATTGTCGAAAGCCACTTTCGATAAGGCGGGTTGCAATGGTTGCCCCCATAATTCCAGCATGCAATCCAGCCTGTTCGAGGAACATATCAGCGAAGGCCGGTGCGCGAATCGGGCCTGCTTTGAGCAAAAAACCGAAGCGGCCATGTTAGAGAAAAAGGCGTCATTGTCCGAACAGTACGCAGTCGTTTTTCTCGACACAGAAAGAAGACCGGATTCCTACAAGATCATTTGCCAGTCCGGTGCGGAAGGCGTAGGCAAAGCCCAGCTTGAGCAAGGTTGCAGACAATGCGCCCACTTCGGCGCTTTGTTGTCTACTTCGCCGGATCGTCTAGGGCGGATCACCGAAGATTGCTGCTTTAATCTGGATTGCCACAAAGACAAGGTTGCCGGTTATCAAGAGAGCTTTAAAACGGCATCCACCCCTGCCAGTAACGACAAAGGCAAGGCTTCGACCAAGAAATCAACTAAGCCAAACCAGCAAACAACAGGGAAAACTCCTGACGTTTCCAATAACGAAGTTGATGAAAACGAGAGCGATACCGGCAATGCCAGCGCGGCGATTCCCCCTGCCAGGGTGATTGAGAAGATCGAGGCCTTCTATCGCAATTTAGGGGCAAACCAGATCGCAGATAACAAGCTGGCCGTGTTGTGTGTAAACACCTTTGCGCTGTATCGGCTGGTAAGAAGTTCGTTGCCGATTGAGAAAATGCCTGCCCCCTTAAAAGACCCGACAAGAATTGGTAGCGAAATCGAAGGATTCGTGAAGGCACTATCATTCTTGGGTATCGAAGAAACGCTGGCCTTCAATCACCGGCTGTTGAGCCATTTGCTGGGTGAGCATGAAAAAACCCAGCCGATTCTGAACAAGACATGGGTGAAAGGCGCTATGTCCGTGTTGAATGTGACGAAAGCGAGATTAGCTGACCATTTCATTCTGGACAGGGAGTTTTTGGGTTCCTTCACCAAGGCCGGTATCGAAGGCGTACTGCGGGAAGCAGTAAACGGTGCTGGTTTGTCATTCGTCGAGCATTACGAAAAGCAAAGTGAAAAACACAAAATTGCTGCGCTGACGAAAAAGAAAAACAACGAAATCTTGGATGAGGTTTTCGGGTGCGGTTACGACTTCACTGGTTTTGTGCCGAGTTGCGTTTTGAAGTTTATGGGTGAAGATGGTCATCAAGACATGGCGTTGCACACTCAAACGCAAAGCGCCGTTGTCGAGCCGGTTTCGTTCGAGCCAACCACTGAATCGCAAGCCGATGAAGCGGGTGTTGAAGGGGCGGAAGAAATCGGTTCTCAACAGGCAGTTGAGCCGGAGAGCGAGTCATTGACGGATACCGAGGATTCAAGCGATCAAGCTGATTTTGAAGGTATGGATGACGATCTGCAAAGTACGGATGCCGCAAACAGCAACGACGAAAGCGCGATCTTGGATGCTGTGATGGCAAAGACAGGCGAATTCGATGATTTGGACTCGGACGGGGAAGAATCATCAAGACCTTCCAGCTATCTCAGCGATTCGGATTGGTTCGACGACGAGGACGAAGCCATGTCTTCAAACACCAATGGTTACACACAAGACCCCGAAGAAGAGGCCGCTTAATATGATCTTTGAAACCTTCCATAACATGCTCAAAAACGACGAGCGCATTCAATTTACGGTCACCCGCAAGGGTGATCAACTGGCCGTACTGGTTCAGCCGGTGCTGCAAGGCTCTGTCGATGATAAAGCCCCTGAAACTGTTCAGGCACTGAGAGCCGCATTGGCCATGCCTTTGTATGTGGTAACCAGCCCGAAAGCTCTGGAGGCGGATTTTCCGCGTTCTCTGGCCGATTTTGCCGATGTGCGTGAAGACGGCCACAACGACTTGAAGAATGCCATGAGCCGAATCAAGGAAGCCGGAAAACAAGCGAAGGCCGAGGCGGCTAAAAGCAAGCAGGCGGATAAACCGACAGAAAAATCCCGGTTTGAAGAAGCAAGTCATCAGGACGAGGCAGACGAAAAGCCTACGGATATTGCTGTTACCGATAAATCGCTGTTTTAAGTTTTTGGGAATTCAACATGGACAACACTACTACTGTCATCCGCCCTGTCAGAGTCTTCAAAATGGGGGCTATCCGATTGGCCGACCCAGCCCCCGATTTGTCGCCGGAAGAAGCGATTAAATTGTATTCGGCGTCTTACCCCCATTTGGCCAACGTCGAACTGAATGAACCTGAACTGGTTGGTGAGGAACTGCACTATGCCATCAAACCGCATCAAGAAGTCAAAACCAAAGGCTGATAATCACGGCATCGCCCTGCTAAAGGAATGGGGGAGCCAATCCCCCATTGATAAACCCGTCAAGGAGAACGAGCCGCCATGCTTTCAATTCAGTCTGAAACTTCCGAAATTGTCCAATCGAGCATTGATGGGTATCGACCCCAAGCAACTGCCGATGCTGTAGGTCAGTTGTTCGGTCAAGTCAGGATCGAAACCGACCTGAATAACTTGATCGACGATATTCGCCGCCGAAGAGACAAGGCCGATTATGAAGCCAATCGGCCCGGAATTTCCTGCATGATCTTGTTAGCGCATTCGATGGGACTGGTCGAAGAAGAGGAAATCGATCAGGCTGTAGCGGCTGATTGGGAGGCTGTCTATCGGCTTTATCAGGCAGTCGTCGCCAAGATCATGGATCACCTAAACCAAGAATCGATGAGCATTGCAGGCATTGACTTGGAGCATAACGATTTCGAGTCATTGTGCTTTGAAATGCAGCAAAGCCAGAGTGAAGGCGTTTTCTTGGTGATGGGTATTTACCCAAGATTTTCTCAATTTTCCTTGTTGGACATGGATAGCGAACTTGCCAAAGCCGTGGCTGGTTGTCTGAAATGGACGATCTTCAATGGTGGTATAGGTGTGTTGGTCGATGATCTATCCAAGAACTGGATGATGATGGGGGAGGAACTGGATGCGCTAAAGGAAGCATTAGAAACTCAAAGCCATTTGAGTGACGGGGAATTGGCTGAAATCTTTTTGGAAAATAAAGTTTATCCGTTTACCGAGATTACAGAAGATCAAGAGTATCTGGAGGATCGCATTGGTTATCTGAAATCGGTCTTAACCAATAACTGCAAATCGCTGTTCGGAGAGTTGCCGGAAATTGGTGAAATCAGGCGAATGCTGGCCGGTTGGCGAAAATCAAACCAGGCTATCTGCCAGAATCCGTGGGTCAAGTTCATACGGGAAACGATCAAGGTTTGGAAATGGGTTGAAAAGTCCGGACTAAAAGCCTCCGAATGTCGAATATCACCCTGCGATGACAGTCATGGGGATGTGTATATGGATTATGGTCATGTCATCGGCTTTGGCTTCGATTGGGAAGAATCAGTGGTCAGGGATGTTTATGACGATATAGCTCAAGCCGGGGAAAATCCGGAAGGTATCATTCGATTAAATCCGCTTGCATGTTCGGAAGTTGGTGAGAGACTAACTTTATTGGCGAAGTCGAGAGGATTGATTCGATTGGCCGAGGTTATCAATACGGATTTAGAGTCTCAACGTGAAGCCCAATGATTTCTTTCAGTTCTACCAAGGCGAGAAGCCGACTATCGTGCAGAAACACGCCATTCTGATTCATCAGGCCAAGGCGATTTCAGGTGGCTATTCGCAATACAGGGCAGATGATTTTCTGGCGTCGATGCACGACTTCGTGGCCAATGAGCAAGGGGAATCGGTCATCGGCGCCGGTCGCTTAATGTCCAAAGAGGATGTGGAATCTGTGCTGCGGTCGATGTTAGAAATGGGTAAGCGAAAAGTCAGTCTCTTGCCGCCGAATGTCGTGTCGATTTCCGAAACCCATATTGCATGGACAGTGCCAGCCCAGGTTCGTCCCATGCTGTTCAATATCACAGGGATACCGATGAAAAAGATCGATGTGCCTTGGCCAAGGTTGCTGATGGTAGCCAACCGTAACGGCAAGCTGGCGGTGGCCGCGTTAAAAACCAACGGAAGGGTCAGTGCCAAAACGAGGCTCTATCAAGCGCCGTTAATGAATGTTTACGCCAATGGCAACGTGTGTACCGGGTCGGCAACATTGCCCGACGAGTGCAGCATCGATCAACTCAGGGCATGGGAAGCGGTCATGTTCGATAGCGCATTCTCCCATGTCAATAATCCCTCAACCCTTTCCCTGGCTGGGGATAAGGACAAGGCAGTGGAAAACAAAGCCCATTATCGGTTCTGGCTTTCCCTGTCCAAGAAGAAGGTGAGCAAATTTCCCCACGAACATTTGAATGCTTTGCGGTTTGGCGTAGAGGATTTCATTGAGAGTCACTCCTAAAATTCATTATGAAAACATCAAAAGATATTTTGACCCGAAGAAATTATATTTCCCATGTGGATGACGAAAGAAATAGAGATAAGGAATAATTGTTACGCTTTCAGAAAATTGGTTTTTCGTTAGCGATCCTGGTTGCGGTGTTAGAGGATTCGACACTTGGCGGGAGGCTCTAGATGGATGCAAAAAATCAGAAGTGTACGAAAAGATTGTTTCAAAAACCTAATTTTTAAGGCGAACAAAATGGGAAAAGTAGAAGCTTGGTCAACCAATAACGAGGACTTCAATTACAGTTCTCTCGAAGATTTGATCGACAGTAATATAGGTGAGCTTGCAGTTGGGCAAACCGTATATGTTGGAGACGGACGGAAACCTAAATTAAGCGAGTTTTGCGATGCGAACGATGTTATCGAATTGATGCAAAACAGGGGTTACGACATCGGCGGTGAATACGCGGATCATTTTATGGACGATGTTACTCCAGAAGCAAAACAGGAGCTTGATGAGTTTTTAAAGAGCTGGATGGAAAAGCATGTCACGATCAATTTCTACACTGTCCATGATGTGCTTGAATATGTACTAACAGAAGAGGATGTGCAGGAGTAACCCCGTTTCATCCAGAAAATTCAATTAGTCAAAAAGGCTGGATATGAAGAAAAGCGAAATCGTTGTTGGCGGCATATATACCAACAAAAAAGGCGCTGTCCGAAAAGTCATCGGAATGGGGCCAGAATTCAAATTATACGACGGTCAAGAAGATGGAGAATGCCTCCAGTACGAACTACTGGACGGTAGAAAATATCCGTATCCCAAAGGAATTAGCGAATCAGGAAATCAGATCCAGAACTGTACTGTTACATCGTTTGCGAGCTGGGCCAAAGAACGAACCGACATTGGACAACCAGCATGATTGGTGATGAGGGCAAAAAATGTTAAGTTCAGAAGAGCGTGAAACTGCGTTGAAAGAAATGGAAGCCGTTGTAGATGATTTCTATCAGCAGGCTATTGGTATCCATAATCATCCCTTTATTGAATTCACTGGAATTATGCAGGCTTATATTAAGACTTGTCGTCGTGCTCACGAAGCTGGAATCGATTTCACTGAATGCAACCGTCATACCGGGAATCCTTTGCCGATGGAAGGTTTCGAGATTGATTATCTGAATGAGAAACTGAACTGCATATTTGATGGCAGAATAAGCGCTCATGATGATTGACTATCTCACCAATCGGCGCGACCAAATCGTTTTTGGTGAAACGCCCACCTTGATGCAGCCGTTATATGGCGAATCGCTGCCCAAGCCTGAAACAGACAAGCATCGTTTCGTGATTGCCGGTGATGGCGTGTATGTCGAAGCAGTCAATCCGGTACTGGAAGTTCGGTTGCCGGTGGCGAAGTCATCGATCAAGTTGCCCTACGGCCAAATAGGCGCAGTCGGTGCCCGGTTGACGCATGGACAAATTCCGAAACGGATTTTGCATGATGTCTGTGAGAAGACTTTCCTTTGCTCACCGAACGAGTGGGCTGGTTTGGTGGTGTGGGATAAAATCCGCAAAGAATATGCTCTGTATGAGCCTGATGTGATTTCGTTTAGTGCTGGCCATATTTCCTATCGGAATGTCGTTCCTGATGAATACGAGCTGGTGATGGATCTGCATTCACATGGGAGCATACCGGCGTTCTTTTCCAAGACAGACGACAGGTCCGATATGGGTGGCTTTTATATCGCCGGCGTGGTTGGGAACTGCGATTCAGGTGAGCCGACATTTGCCACACGGATCGTGGTCAATGGGCACTTCTTTGAGTGTCTGGATTTTCGGAAGTTTTTTTGAAAAAATTAATGCCATTAGCTAAATATGGAACGCATATATCTTGATGTACCATTTATTGATAAAGATCAAGCTAAACAAATCGGTGCTCGCTGGGATACATCTATCAAGTCATGGTATGCAAGAGATATTTGCGACGCGCATAAATTAATAAGGTGGACAAAATCAGCGGACAAGACCGAAGTAAGGTGTCCACAACAATTTATTCAAATAGCTATTGATCGTGGAGCGATTCTTGATAGCGACAGGAGAATGTTTATTCCATCATGGTTTGGGTGCGATGGTGATCACTGTGGAAAAGCGGTTGTGGCGCGGTTGTGTTATTGGCTACCCAAAAATCACCAAGGGTTTCGCGAATTTTCAAGTGATGCTGATGCAGCGCTTTATATTGCGGTTAACGGAGGATATCTCCCAATAAATCTTTATCTTGACGGGGAAAGGAAATCAATGGAAGGACTTGTTGGAAAGCATTGGTACATTTGTAATGCTGGTGAGGCTTATTTTAGACATAAATCATGGGATTTGTGTTGACAGAATTATTTTAATGACATGCGCAAATCAACCAACATTTCCGGCTGGCCGGTCATGAGAGGCAAATGCCCGACGTGTCCTTTCAACAAAGATGAGAATGGGCATGATGCCGTCCCTGACATTGCCGATATGGTTAGGCGCCGATGCCTAACGGAAGCATCGCAGATTTGTCATCATCCACGGCTTCATGGGAAAGAAGAAGATCACCTGTGTCGTGGCGCGAGGGATTTCCAGTTAGAGTTGTTTTATCGGTTTGATTTTCTGGAAACGCCAACTGATGAAGCGTGGGAAAAGAAAATGCAGGAGATTTTGTCTTGAAACGGAAGACGGCAATCAAAACAGCCTTGAAACTAGCAGAGCGAGTAAAAAATTGTAGTGGCGTTATTGGCACACCTGAATGTGAATACACGGCCTTCAGAATCAAGCGCATGTGGCTGTTCGGCTCCACGGCAAAGGGATGCGAAAATCCTAATGATGTCGATATATTGATCGATGGTGGTGAATGCGGCTTGATCCAATTTGCCAATTGGAAGAACAAAAAATCGATGGCTGGTTTTGTTAAAGATAGAAAGAGAAAATCAGATAGGACTTTTGTAAAGTTCCGGTTAGGCAAGACAAACAAAGGCTATTTGAGAAGTTGTGGGGTGTGTACGGCTGTTTCTTCAAGACTAACTGCACTACGAATGATCAAGGGCAATAGCAAAATGGTCAGATTTCACGAATATGAGGTTGATGGCAACCTTGCCCATCCAAGGATAATGCTGTATCCACGAAATGAATTGAATAAACTTTAGAAATGTTACTTCTTGCATGATTCATCTGTCATGTTAGAAAGATCGGTAACAATTGTTTTTTCTGGTAGTGAACCGATCATGACAACCAAAACCATCAAGCCCTTCAAATTCTGCACTCCCGACCGTTGGCTGCGTAAGCCCGTCGAAATCTGTTTAATCGGCGTCGGTGGCACCGGCTCCGAAGTCTTAACCAGTCTGGCAAGAATTGATTACGCCATCCGCGAACTGGGCCATCCTGGCCTGCATGTGACTGCTTGGGATGGCGACGTAGTTGAAAGACCCAATATAGGCCGCCAAGCCTTCTATCCTGCCGATCTTGGCCACAATAAGGCGTTGGTTTCCATTCAGCGTATCAATTACCTGTATGGACGTGATTGGGTGGCCATGCCTCGTATGTTCAACACAGAAACCGAGCGTGGCCGGGATTATGACCTGTTAGTCACCTGCGTCGATGTGGCGCAATTCCGAGCTGATTTAGCTAAGAGTGCAAGTCGATATACAAGCTGTCTATGGCTTGATACCGGTAATGGCGAGAGTACTGGTCAAGTCATTTTAGGGAGGCTTGGTCACGCCGACGAGAATCCGATCAAGCTGTCTTCCGTATTCGATTTCCACCCTGAACTGGATGGTATACAGGACAACAACACGCCGTCATGTAGTATGGAAGAAGCCTTGGCCAATCAGGATTTGCCGATCAATCGTGCCATCGCAAACGTGGCTATGCAACTGATTTGGTCGTTGTTGCGGCATGGCGGATTGAATCATCAAGGGGCTTACATGGATATTCGAAAAGGCACTCAAACGCCAATCAATATTTTCTGAGCAAATAGTGGTTAGTCCTGAACGCCGTAAAGGATGTATTCATCGCTCGCGTTTTCGTAGATGAAGTCTTCGTCGATCAAAACGGGTTGTTGACTGCTTGGCTGTGGTGGCATGGGTATCAGGAAATTCGCAATGGAATTTGGGTCGTAGCCATTAAGATAATCTTGCTGGTTATCGTTTCTTTGGTTCTTCGGCACGGGTGAAGGCCTGTTGCTGATACCAAAAAATCCATTTCTTTGATGAATTTCTGATTCATCACTTTAATCGGCGTCACCTGCGCATAATCTTGCGGAAGCCAGCATAAAAAACAGTAACAAAAATAATTTTGGCTTAATCGACATCGACATATACTCCATTCAGTTTGAAGGTTCTTTTGCCGTCGAAGGCAATGTCAGCCCCTTATCGGCCTTGGCATTTTGACGGGCTTGCCAATGTTCAGATGGAAGTGAGGAAATTCGCTGGAATTCCTTGCGCTCTTCTTCCTCGGCAGAAATACCTAGATGTTCCGCTAATGCTAAAAGCGAGACACCGACTTGACCAATTTCCAGCGCAACGTTGCCGACCGGTTTGGCGTAGACGTGATCGATGATGTTATGAATGGCTTGTTTATCCAGGCCCGTAGCTTGAATAAGCTCGATGGATTCCTCGGCAAAACGACGAATGCGTTCACCTATGTTGCTCGCTGTCGCTTCTCCGAACGTGGCGTTGGCCCATTCCAAAATGGCGGATTGCCGCTGGGTGCGCTGGTCTTTGATGTCGTCTATCCGGATTAGCGAGGGATGTGGTTTTAGTATGTCGGCATCGGGATCAAGCAATTTTGATTCAGGATTTACCAGCGCGGCCATTCCCCAAATCACTCGGCCAATGCTGCCGGTTCGCATTTTGTCGATGATCAGGTTTAACACCGACTGGCAATCATCCGGGTTATCTCGATCGAATTCCGTGTCTTCCTCATCGTCGGCAATAGCGGCAACGGGCATGAATCCTTTTTCAATGCTTTCCAGAATGCCACCCAGATCGATCGCCATGTTTATGTCACGTTCACTCGCTTTGGCTATGTTCATTTTTGTATCCCCGATAAGTCGTCGAAATAATCATCTCTGATAGTTTTAAAACGTCTGCGGCTGTGAAGTTTCCGGGCATATTGTCTTGAAGCCAATATTTAGCCGCTACAGCAATATCTGTTACCGATGCTATTTGTGTAGCAAGAACACTATTTGATCGATCAATCATACAAAGCAGATCTTCGAATTTATTTGTCTCTTTTGAGCTATTGCTTTCTTTATTGGTTGTCATTTCTATTGCTGTCCAAATCAACAGTTATGGTTGAAAAATTCCGTGGAGTTCGTTATTCATTTATCCATCGCTCAGCCACCCACTCAACCTCTTTATGGTCGAGCTTGTGACCAGGAATGAAACTCAAGGATCGCCCTGACTGCGCGGCACCATCGGTACCCAGGTCGCCAAAGCCCTGGAGCTTCATGTTTTCGGAGGCTACATCAAATCCGTCTGAGAATTTAACGAGGATTTCGAGGCGTTTCATGGACACTTCACCTACTTCCTTCGGCAGGAATAAGTCGCATCGGCCGATACCGCCACGACGGGCTACCCGGCCGCGGATTTGATGTAAGGTATTCAGGCCCAGTCTTTCCGGATGAACAACGGCAACATGCCTGAGTCTTGGAAGATCGATCCCGGTTTCAACGGCAATGGTACTGATTAGAATGTCTGCTTCATCGTTTCGCATGACGGCTATTGCAGCCAATTTTTCTTCGTCCTTCAATTTGCCGTGCATGTATCGAACCCGGCCAGGAAAGTGGCGATCCCAAAGTTCGAATGCGCCCTCGGCGGATTTTCTGTCAATCGCTGCGTCCTCTTTGGATTCGGCCAATGGGTAGATAATCAGCGCCTGATGTCCGGCAAGGATGTTACGTTTTATCGATTCAAACAAGGCTTGCCGGTATTTGGGCGCTACCAGCCTCGTTTTGATTTCCTTCTCGACGTGAGCCTTTGTCAACCTGGAAACAGCCATGCCACCCCATTCAAGTAACGCGGAGGTTCTGGGTATACAGGTGGCCGTAGCATTGAGAATGTTGGTGGCAGGCCCTGCAAGCTCATCCTTTTGCAGCTGACCAAACTTTTGAGATTCGTCGATGATAAGCAGATCTGGATGAAATTCTTTGGGCAGCCGATGGTGTAACGCTGTGGTTCCAATCAGGAATTTGGAGTCCGGTGTCTCGTTGGAATCGCCAACAACAAGCCCTGGTTTTAAATCAGGCCACCACCCAGCAATGTTATCCCTCGTTTGAACAGCCAACGGCTGATTTGGGCATAGCCATACGACAGCACCGCCATTTCTAACCACTGCTGCGCCGGCGGCGGCTGCCACATAAGTTTTACCAAACCCCACGTCGGCCGATAGAAGTCTGAGCATGGGCATATCAGATCTGATGTCGGTACAAATTTCTTGAATGACTTGCCGTTGCTCATCTGTTGGCTTTAATTCCGTTTCGGAAAGCAATTGTTCAATGGATCGGTGAGGAATATGAACGGATGACCGAATGTTTTGTTCTCGATATGTTTCAGAACGTGCACCGGATATAACGTCGAAGGTGGCGATCAGTTTCAACATTTTGATCGCAAGAAGTCCATCACGAATCGTTTCAGGAAAATGAATGACGTTCAGAAGCGCCTCGAAATTCGGATTGCTGGCCAAACCGGGCATTGCAGTTAATCGCTCTGCTTCCGTTTCAGATGGCCATCTCAATTTTTGTCTCAACCATTGCGCCGCCATCGGAACCGTCGCTGGCAACAGCGAAAGCTGTAGATGCTCAAAAACGGTTTCCGCTGAAATCACTCGGGCTTTGCCTGGATAAACCGGCATAACGTAACCAACATAGTCGCTATCGATAACGGCCGGGTTTCTTAATTGAGCAAACTGTTTGAAATAGCCAATAGTTCCGGCCAAGCAAACCTTGCAGTGCAGATGATCTTCAAGGTCAGGAACATAAGCCCTTGGATCACCAAAAAATGTCGCACTGACTTCGTTGCCTTGATCGTCAACCACTTTCGCAACTGTCCTGGATGGAATGGTATTACGATGAACCTCGAATTCAATCAATTCACCATACACAACGCATTTTTCACCATCAGGCAAATCGCTGAAATCGGTCTTTAGCTGATCCGATCTCAGATCAAGATATTTCTTCGGCATCAAAAATGGGACGAATTCGGGCGCAGTAATGCCAAGTGACTTTAATCGGCCAAGATTGATGAGTTGTGATGATTTCGTATTCGCCGCGCTCATGGAGAAACCTTGATGTTTCTCTGTGATTCTACGGAGAAATGGGAAAACGCAAGTGACAAAAGACGCGGGTTTTAGGCTTCTTTCTAAATTTGACCGACTTTTGTTATTTTGTGGTTAGGAAGCCTTTTTTTGATCATCCAGAAAGTTTGCCGATTTGTGCAGAATAAGGTTATTTGGGTATCTCCTTGACTGGTGTGACTACTAGGGGTAGTAAAGGTGTCTGTGAACAAAAACTAACACCACAACATATTGCGTTTATACCAACGAAATGGATACCCAGTTAAGGTTAATTCGCCGGTCAGAAAATTGTACCGTTTCGTGTGAAACGGAGCTAGATCATGTGGTGTTTGCCATCGACTTATACAAGGCTGTGTTGATTGCTGATTAGCAGCTATCGACTGATTGTGTTGAAAAAAAACGGTTTTTGTCGAATATAGGCCGATTTAACCAATCACCATACCTATATCTCATTGTTTTATAGTTTATTAATTTGGAGTGAGAAAAATCTTTCTATCCAAAATGGGCTTTTTCAACACAATCGACCCTTCTTGCCATCCGTGACTATGCTATGTGGCTGTATGTTTGTCTATCTCCAAAAGCAGACGAACCCTCAATATTTTCTTGAAGATTCTGCTCGTGAATAGAATTTTCGACATTTCCGCACCGAGTCAAAATCTTTCCTTGAAGCCCCCTGAGCAAGTAAATTTGATAACAGTTGGGTATGCAAATAAGCTCTGTAAGGATATACACTCATCTTACGACTAATGGGAATATTGGGTCGTCAGAAACGTCATCAATGCTCAACTCCCTCAGAGTATATAACGCCCTTCTGTTAGCATTGAACAGCCAGTAGTTAGCTGCCGGCTGGCCTCTGTTGATTACCCTACGGGCGATAAATTTCTAAAAATTACAAAAACATTGAAAAACGCTATGACTGTCCTTATCGAAACCAACCCATTCTCCCTTCACCGTTACAGCCAGAGTTTACAAGCTCAAGTCAAAACATTAATGACAAATAGCGTATGGTGCTAAGTATTGATGCAAACTCAACACATGATCCATTAACCGAACCGGTGCTGGCCGAACATCGCCCGGTGCTGTTCCGTTATGCATTGCTGCAACTCCGAGACTATGACTTGGCGGACGATTTGGTGCAGGAAACTTTGCTTGCCGCTTGGCAATCATTGGCAAATTTTGAGGGGAAAGCCCAGCTTAGGACGTGGCTGATCGGAATTCTAAAGCACAAGATTGCCGATCACTGGCGGCGCAGCGCGCGGGAAGTTTACACCTCCGATTTCGAGCTTGTCGATGGCGAGGATGGCGAGGTGGACGAGGAGGCGTTTTTCACATGCAACGGCCATTGGAACGGCGGTCCCACAACTTGGAACGACCCAGAGGCCGCGCTCAAGCAACAGGAATTTTGGGCCATCTACGAAATTTGCCACAACAATCTACCGCCGAAAATGGCCAGGGTCTTCATGCTGCGTGAACTGGTCGGTCTGGAAGCCCTTGAGGTCTGCCAAGAAACAGGCCTCAGCGAAACCAATTACTGGGTCACCATGCACCGTGCGCGGCTACGGCTGCGCGAATGCCTGGAAATTCGCTGGTTCAATAGGATAAAACAGGAGAAAAGCGATGCGTAATTGCCGCGAGATTACCGCCTTGGTCTCGCAAGGATTAGACAGAAAACTCAGCTTCGGCGAGCGTATTGCCGTCAATTTGCACGTGATGATCTGCTCCCGTTGCCGTAACTTCCAAAATCAGTCGTGGTTCCTCCGAAAAGCGGCTCAGCGCTACACGGAAAGCCTGCAAAACCGATTGAGCAAAAAGTCACCCAACGACTAAACACTGCCGGTAGCTGATGGAAACCGGCACCTGTCCCTGTTTACGATTCAATACAGCCCGAATCAGCAACCGAGTCGCATAGATGCCATTTGCGTGCCGAGCACCCGTGCCTCGATTTTGGCGAACGCGGTTTCGCGGCCGGTCGAGGTATCGTCTTCGAATGGTGAAAAGCCGCAGTCATCGGTCGTGCCGAGTTGGTCCAGGGGGATGAATTCAGCGGCCCGCAAGATTCGGTCGCGGACCGTTTCGGGTGCTTCTACCGCCGGATCGAGTACATCGATCACGCCGATAAAGACACGCTGCCCTGGACGCAGGAGTTGTTTGATCATCGCCAATGCTTTTTCCGGCTGTTTTTCGCTGGCCATTTGCACATAAAAATTACCGACGTTGAGCTTGAACAGTTCGGGCAGCAGTTCGGCGTAATCGACATCGGCGCTGTGCGTCGTATCGTGATCGCCGCCCGGACAGGTATGCACGCCTAGGCGGGATCGCCATTCGGGACCGAAGCGTTCGAGCACTCGGTTATTCAGCTCGATGAAACGGCGCAGCAAGTTTTTACTGGGATCCAACTTGACCGCCAGGCGCCCTTCGGTAAAGTCGATTTGCACGCAATGCGCCCCCGCTTCGAGACAACCGCGAATATCGCGCTCGGCCTGATTGACCAGATCGTCGAGAAAGGTCCGTTCGTCATAGTCCGCCAAACCCTCGGACGGATACAACAAACTCAACGCGGACGCCGAAATCACGGCCTGCTTGACCGGTACCGTGGCATAGCGCAGCGCGTTGCGCAAATAGCTATCGGCGTGGACGCTATAGGCGAAAGGGCCTGCGGTCAAACGCGGCAATTGGCGGCTGTGGCCGTCGGCAAACGGAATCAGCAAGCCGTCTTCCGCGATATTCGGCAAATCCGTCAACGGATAAGTCGCAAAACTGGGCTTGCTTTGTTCACCATCACTGATGACCGGCGAGCCGGTGGCTTCCAGGCGCCGGATCGTATCGCGTAGAGCGGCGTCCTGCTCTGCTCGCAGCGTGGCGTCAGATGCCTTGCCGTCATGGAAATCGCGGATACAAGCGAGTAAAGCGGGGGGACGGGGAATACTGCCGATCGGCTCGGTGGGTAGGAACATGATCATCTCCTCGGCGGATTATTATTATCGGATTGGGCTCGTCTGTCTTATACTGCGAGTAAAGCCAACTGTCAACATAATATAACATTAACGTTAAATAATGCAATGCGACTGCCCTCCCGTCAGCACCGTAATTATCTAAAAATCGGCGAACTCGCCGAGATGCTGTCCACGACCCCACGTACGATTCGGCTTTACGAGGAATTGGGCGTGCTCGTCCCCGCGCGTACCCAGGCCGGCACCCGTCTATATGCGCGCAAGGACCTGAAGCGTATGGAAATCGCCTTGAATCTCTCGCGTTCCGGCATCGGACTGGAAACGATCAGCCGGTTGGCGACGTTGAGAGAGCAATTCTCATCGGGGTCTGAGGCCGTCTGTGGTGTGCTGACGGAACTCTTGGCGCTACAGGAAGCCATTCGCGCCGACATCGAACGGCTCGGTCGATTGGAACGGGACATCGAAGCCGCCCGTGATTTAATCGGCCAATGCCGATCTTGCCCAAACCGCCCGAATCGGCGCGACTGCCCGAATTGTCCTGTCGACAGGCACGTTGATCTGTCGGCGATCGCTCGCTTAATTTGGGATCCCGAATGCCCTTGAGCACTCTTTCCAACCTCGCAACCATCTGCGCGCGTTGCCCCGTTTCGAAAAAATCAGCGGCCGACGCTCAAAAATTGTAAGGAATCTCGCCTAGCCTCGACTGATGGGGCAGGAAGGCGCTGTTGCCTCCTGTATCCACCATCGACTTTGGAGATTTTACTATGAACAAAAAAACCTTATCCCTGACCTTGAGCGGCGCGTTGGCTTCGACTTTATTGAGCATGGCACCCGCGATCCAGGCTGGCGAAAATCCGTTTGCGCTGTCCAGCATCGATCAAGCCCAACAACTGGCGGCGGCCGACGACAAATCCGCGGAAGGCGGTTGCAGCGGCAAGATGCGCGAGGGCAAATGCGGCGAAGGCAAATGCGGGGCCAACAAGATGAAAAACATGAAAGGCGCCGAGGGCGGTTGCAGCGCCAAAATGCCGGAAGGCGGCTGTAGCGGCAAGATGCCGGAAGGCGGTTGCAGCGGTAAAACGAGCCAATAAACCGGAGGCACCGCCGATGATTACAACCCATCCTTTCGGCCTGTCAGGCTCCGGTCTGGGATTGCGGCGTCCGCTGCTGTCTCCCTTGCTTGCCCACGTGCCGAAGACCATCAACTTTTTCGAAGTGTCGCCGGAGAACTGGGTAGGCATCGGCGGTTCACTGGGCAAGCAATTTCGCCGTCTGACCGAGCGTCACCGTTTCGTGGCGCACGGTTTGGCGTTGTCACTGGGCGGTCCGGCGCCGCTCGATACGACGTTTTTGATTGAGCTGAGACAATTTCTCGATGCTCACGATTTTGCCTTATATACCGAGCATTTGAGTTATTGCAGCGACGAGGGCCATTTGTATGACTTGTACCCGATTCCGTTTACTGAGCAGGCGGTCAAGCATGTCGCCGGCCGCATTCGCCAAACCCAAGCTATTCTTGAACGTCCCATCGCCGTGGAGAACGCTTCATATTACGTCCGGCCGCCACAGGCGGAGATGGACGAACTGACCTTCATCAATGCGGTTTTGGATGAGGCCGATTGCCATCTGCATCTGGACGTCAACAACATTTACGTCAACAGTGTTAATCATGGCTACGATCCGCTGGCGTTCCTGCACGGACTGCCGGGCGAGCGCATCGTCTATGGACACGTTGCGGGCCACGATCTGGAAGCTTCCGGGTTGATCATCGATACCCACGGTCAAAAGACGATAGAACCCGTCTGGGACTTGCTGGCCGAGGCTTATCGCCACTTCGGGGTGTTTCCGACCCTGGTGGAACGTGACAGCAACATTCCGCCGCTGTCCGAATTACTGGTCGAAGTCGAGCGGATTCGCGATTTGCAGGCTAAATACCAAGTTCAGTCGTATACCGGGTACGCGCTTCAGAGGATAACGGCATGACTCAAAGCCCCCTATTTCAACAGCAGCGGCGGTTTATGGAACATCTGCGCCAACCGAATTCGGCCCCGCTGCCTTCGGGATTCGCGCCCGACCGGGCGGCGGTCTATGTCGGTCTGCTCTACAATAAATTCGACGAAAGCTTGTCGACCTGTTTTCCGATCATCCGCCGAATCCTGCCTCGGGAGGGTTGGCGGGACCTGCTGCTCGATTTCATCGCCGAACATCGCTGCCTAACCCCCTATTACCGGCGGATTCCCGACGAGTTCGTGCAGTATTTGAATCAGGAACGCCATCGTCCCGACGATTTGCCATTTCTAGCCGAATTAGCGCATTACGAATGGATGGAATTGCAGCTGTCGGTCGCTGAAGCCGAGCCTTTCATGTTCGAACCGTTGACCGGCGCGCAAATGCTGGCGGGCATACCGGTGTTTGTGCCGGTCTTGCAACTAGTGCATTACTGGTGGCCGGTGCAAGATATCAGTCCGGCTTTTCTGCCAACGGAACCGTCTGCGGCAGCGTCCTTGATTCTCGGCTTTCGGGACGCCAACGACCGCGTGCATTTTATTGCCCTGAATCCAGTCACGGCTAAGCTGGTCGTGTTGCTTGCAGAAGGCCTCAGCGGACGGCAGGCGCTAGTTAGGCTCTGTAACAAATTCGACAGCGCCGCTCGCGAAGCCTTTTTACATTTCGGCCTGGAGACGCTGACCGAACTGCATCGCCGCGGCGCGATCATTGCGGTCAAGCCAATAAATTTTGTAGGAGATCAACAATGAACACGAACCCAGTAACAACCGACAACAAGTGTTCGATCTGCATGATGACCGCCTGCAAGGAACGCATCTGCGCGATGCCGCGCAGGCTGACCCGTTGGCTTGAACGTCACGGCAAGGAACTGTCGCCGATATTTCTGCGGCTGCTGCTCGCTTATGAGTTCGGCGAGGCCGGTCTGGAAAAGCTGCATGGCGACAACTGGTTTGCCGATCTGAGTTTTCCGTTTCCGTTCAACCTACTGCCGCCCGATTGGAACTGGGCTTTGGCGGCCGGTTTGGAAAACCTCGCGCCGATCACTTTACTGCTGGGCTTCCTGACGCGGTTTTTCAGCGCGGCGTTGATCGTGTTGACCCTCGTCGCCATCGCCGCCGTGCATTGGCCCGCCGAATGGCACAGCCTGGCAGAACTTTGGCGGGGGTATGCAATCACCGATCAGGGCCACGGCAATTACAAGCTGCCGTTGATTTATTTGATGATGCTCGGTTCGCTACTGTTGAGCGGCAGCGGCCGGTGGAGTGTCGATGCCTGGTTGAGACATCGCATACTCTCGCAAATCGAATAAGTAATGACAGAAATTCATCTTGTCGTATTGACGATTAATCGTTCCATCACGCAACTCTGATTACGAACGGCACAATACCTAATAAAGACACCAAGTTAAGCGGCTAACCGTATTTTAAGGGGTATCAATTGAGGCACCGTATTTGCTCACAACTTTGAGTTTTTCAGGCTGCTTTCGGACCGGATAAACCAGGTTTCACCTTAGCGGGAGCAACAGTTTTGATGTTGCTGAATCGGCGGGCACTTGACAGAGCCATAAGAGCAAAATACGCAGCAATCCCCTGGCTTGGGCCTGAGCAGCATTCCGCAGGACTTGCATTCATAGAAAAACTGGCAGGCATCCGTCGGCATAGTTTCAGATTCGGCATGCCCACAGTGTGGGCAGGCGAGCGTCGATTCGAAAATGACGCCGCTCATTTTTCGTTCCCTTTAATGGTGGAAGGATATCCGGCAGCTTGGGTCGCCTCAGTCATTTTGTCCGCCGTGGTTAGGGTATCGTCGAATTGTACCGTCGCTGTTTTACTGGCGTAATCGACCGATACTTGTTGTACCCCGGAAACCTGTTCAAGAGCTTTCTTGACCGTGATCGGGCAGACGGCGCAGGTCATGTTTTGAATATCCAGCGTAATTTTGCGTGACTCGGCCAGAGCCGAGCTAGATATAACGGTAAACGCCAAAAGGAAGAAAAAAATTTCTGTTTTCATCGTTTTTATCCTCAATAAAACAGCGGTGCAAACAAAGGGAAAGCCAGCAAACCCAGTAAAGGAAAGGTCACGCTCCAAAAAATGAAACGCTGCTTGCTGATAACCTCATTTTCGGCGCAAGGCTTCCCGGGTTCGCATATTGGGGTTGTCAGGTAGAGCTTGCGAAACGTCAGACCAATAAAAAGCAATGCCAGGCCCACGAACACCGGACGTACCGGTTCCAATGCGGTTAGCGTGGTCATCCAAGCCCCGCCAATGCCAAGGCCCAGCAACACCAAGGGAGCAACACAACACAAGCTCGCGCCTATCCCGGCAAGAACACTCGCAATCAGGGTTTGTTTTGAATTCATGACGAATACCTTTTTTCAGAGATTGTTATATCATAAGTGCCGTACCTATGTACGGAAGCAAACCCGTGACACAAAATAGCTTCACCATCGGCATACTGGCGAAAAAAGCTGGAGTGAACGTAGAAACCATTCGTTTTTATCAACGGCGCGGCCTGCTTGTGGAACCGATCAAGCCATTCAAGGGCATTCGGCATTACACCGAACAAGATGTACAGCGCGTGCGGTTCATTAAGCAAGGCCAGAAACTTGGCTTTTCGCTTGATGAAATTTCAGAATTGTTGAGTCTCGAAGAGGGGCGTCATTGCCGGGAAGCCAAGGAAATTGCTATGAGAAAGCTTATTCTCATTCGTGAACGCATCAAGGGCTTGCGAACGATGGAAACCACTTTGTCCATTTTGGTAGACAGCTGCGCAAGCAACACCGATCCCGTATCATGCCCGATTATCCAGACCTTGCTAAAAGCAACTGCTTGAAGGAAAGCGTGAATTTGTTTCATTACCCGAAGAAATTGTCCCAAAAACCATTTCCTGGTTTTTTAAAAACGACCATTTTTTGAGAGAGTGAAATTGCCTCAGATAATATGCCTGACAACATCCATTCTTTCGTGGAGGATACGGACGACCAATCATAACTTCAGTGAATGGCTCCAGGTCTTCGACGGTGTCAAAATGGTCACCGCTCTACATGATCGGGTAATCCATCATTGCGACAACCTCGAAACGGTCAATGACTCTTACCGATTTAAGCATCGCATAAAAACGATGAAAAACCTATAACCGAACATCCAGACTGGAAACTTTTCAGCGCCCATTAATGGAAATTTCTCAATGCCGGTTGACTGAAAACATGGGCGAGCGACACCTTCAAAACCGATCGACCATTACTAAGTGTATGGGCCTCACAACCCCAAATCGCTCAAACCGGCGTGATCGTCGGGGCGGCGGCCCAATGGCCAGAAAAACAAGCGCTGTTCTTTCTGGATCGGCAGATCATTGATGCTGGCGAAGCGCCGTTGCATGAAGCCTTGCCGGTTAAATTCCCAATTTTCGTTGCCGTAACTGCGTAACCATTGGCCGAAATCGTCATGCCATTCGTAGGCAAAACGCACCGCGATGCGATGGTCGGTAAACGCCCATAATTCCTTGATCAAGCGGTAATCCAACTCCTTGGCCCATTTACGCTGCAAGAATTCACGGACTTGGTCGCGGCCCTGCGGAAACTCCGCGCGGTTGCGCCAAAGCGTGTCTTCGGTATAAACCAAGGCGACGCGGTCCGGGTCGCGGGAGTTCCAGGCGTCTTCGGCCATGCGTACTTTCTGCACCGCAGTGTCGGCGGTAAAAGGCGGAACGGGGGCTTTGATTTCTTGGGTCATGATGTATCTCCGTGATGAAAGGGTGATTGATTTACGCTTGCCACATGCCCGGCATAGCAACATAACCGGGCAATGCACGAATGCGTTGAAACCAGGCGATGATGTTGGCGTAGAGGGCGATGTCCAAACCGCCTTCCGGCGCCAGCGCCAAATAGGGATAGACGGCAACATCGGCGATGGAAACGTGATCGCCGACCAGCCAGTCTTTGCTTTGCAGATGGCGGTCGATAATGCCCAACACTTTGCCGGCGGTTTGTTGAGCCGTTGCCGTATCAATAGGACTACCGAATTTGTGGTGTACTCGCAGCTTGGCAGGACCGTGGAAGATTTCATTGGCGGCGGTCGATAGCCAAGCAGCGATCTGCGCCAGTTGATAGCCATCGTCGGGCCACCACTGTTCGGCGCCGTAGCGTTTGGCCAGATAGACCAAAATGGCTTGGCTGTCGCGAACGATCAGGCCGTCGTCATCCAGCACCGGCACCTGGCCGAACGGGTTGCGTTGTAAATAGTCAGGGCTGCGCTGCTCGCCGCCTCGTAAATTCACTAGCTGGGTTCGATAGGGCAACGCCAAAAAACTCAGCATCAGCCGAACTTTATGGCAGTTGCCGGATAGTGACATGTCGTACAGGGTCATCATGCTGGGACTCCTTCGGTTATTAAATAAAGCTTTCGAATTGGACTCGATCGTCGGCGATGCCGAGCTGGCTGGCGGTTTGGCGCACACTTTCGATCAGCCGTGTTGGGCCGCAGACATAAATGACGCTATCGGCGGCGTTATCCAGCAATGCCGGAACGTCCAACCGGATCGGGTTGTGTGCTTGGCTGAAATAAAACCGGCATCGATCACGAAACTGACCCTGCAAGTCTTTGACAAAAGCCATGTCCTGCGGCGCTCGGCCGGTGTAATGCAGTTGAAATGACGTACCCCGTGCGGCCAAAGTTTCGGCCATGGCTTTGATAGGGGTGATGCCAATGCCACCGGCGATCAATAGCGCCGGCCGGTCGTCGTCGAGCAGCGGAAAATCGTTTTCCGGCGCATCGACATTGAGGCGGGTGCCTAATGCCCAGCTGTCGTGCAATGCCGACGAGCCGCCGTCGCCGTCCTCCACTCGCAGCACCGCGATGTGGTAGCAGTCCCGTTCACCCGGTACATCGGTCAAAGAATATGCCCGGCTGGTTACCGTACCGTCGGGTAGCGCGATCGGCACACGCAGATGCGCCCCAGCCTGGTAGTCCGGCAGCGATTCGCCGTCGGCATGGCGTAATTCGTAAGCGCGAATGCGCGGCGTCAATTGGCGAATCCCGCAGATAGTCAAGGGCAATAAGCCATTTCCCAGCGCGGCGGGCACATGCGTTGTGTCTGCCAGCGGTTGTTGCTGACCAGCCTGAGCCAATAGCGCTTCGACTTCGCGTTGGCTATAGCGCGGCGTAATGTATTTCGGGCAATTCCAGTCGAAAGCTTCGACGTGAATGACGATGCCGCGTTCGACCGGGGCGCGAAAGTCGGGTAATTCCAGTTTTGCCAGCAGCTCCGGCTCGCTACGCTCGTTCACCAGCCGCGCCCGGCCCCAGATTTTCAAGCGTTGCCGCCCCGGATAGTCCATCAGCAGCAAGCTGACCCGGTCGTCACCGCGCAAATTGCCGACCGAAAGGTATTGGCGGTTGCCGCTGAAATCGGCATAACCTAGGGTTTGTTCATCCAATATTTTCAGGAATCCCGCCGGGCCGCCGCGATGCTGGACATAAGGCCAACCGGATTGGCTCACGGTGGCTTGATAAAAGCTATCGCGTTCGGCGATGAATGCCTGTTCGAAGTCGCTCAGCACCACCGTTTCGGCTTCGCCTAGTTCGGCCGCCCGATATGCCGTGCGGCTGCCCATTTCGGCTTGTACTGCTTGAACATCGGGTGTGAAACTGATTTTGGCAAACGCACGAGCCATGGCCTTTACTCCGGATGGGGTGAAACGTTGAAGGTTACTCTGACACAGTCATCAGCCGCGTTGAATAGTCATAATTTGCAATACTTTATTCCATTCAGTGCAAGAATCCGGGTTCAAGTTCGTCCCTGAACTTGGTCTGGCATCAGGATTACGCGGCCTGTTTTAGCGTCACTTTCGGAAAGTCAATGTCGACTCGGCTGGCTTTGCCCAAGATATTGGTCATGATATTCATGCCGACATGGGTGATCACCTCGACGATGTCGGCCTCACTGAAGCCGGCGTCACGCATGGATTGCAACTCGGCGTTGGTCACCTCGCCCTTGTGCTCGACCAGGGCGCGGGCGAATTTAACCGCCACCGCCGCCTTGGCGTCCTGACTGGTACCGGCACGGTTGGCTTCGATTTCCGCCCCATTCAAACCGGCTTTGCGGCCGATGGCGGTATGGGCGGACAGGCAGTATTCGCATTGGTTCTGCTGTGCCAGCGCCAATGCGATACGTTCGCGGGTGGTGGCGTCCAGCGAGCCGTGATTGGCGATGTGATGCAAGCCGAGGAAGGCTTTTAAAGCGTCCGGCGAGTGGGCGAATACCCGTAAAAAGTTGGGCACCATGCCCAGTTGACTTTGAATGGCTGTCAACAGATTCTGTTGTTCGATATTGGCGGCTTCGTTGCTAACGCTGGTAATACGGCTCATGAGTGTTCTCCAAAAATTGAAAGTGGTTGTTGTACGCCTGAATAACATTCAACAGGCGTGTACAGTGTGATCTATTGCGAAAAAATAAAGAATATCTAAAATATTAAATTAACTATTCCGAAAAGTGGAATTAAAAATGGACAGATTACATTTGATGAGCGTCTATGTCGCGGTGGTCGAAGCCGAGGGCTTTGCGGGCGGAGCCCGCAAGCTGCACATGTCGCCGCCCGCCGTGACGCGCGCAGTGGCGGCATTGGAGGAGCGCTTGGGTGTTAAGTTGCTGAATCGCACCACCCGCTATGTGCGGATGACCGAGGCTGGCCAGAAGTATTACGAAGACTCTAAACGCATCATCGCCTTGGCCGACGAAGCCGACGATGCGGCGCTGGGCATCAACGCCGAACCGCGCGGCCAACTCACGCTGACCGCCTCGGTATTGTTCGGCCGCTTGTTCATCATGCCGGGCATTGTCGAGTATTTACGGCTCTATCCGGCGGTGGAAGTGGATGCGCTGTTCATCGACCGGGTAGTCAATATGCTGGAGGAAGGTGTGGATGTGGCGGTCCGCATTGCCGATTTGCCCGATTCGTCGTACCGGGCGCTACGGGTCGGCTCGGTCAGACGGGTATTGTGCGCCTCGTCGGACTATCTCGCAGAACACGGCATACCGCAGACACCGGATGATTTAACCAAACATCGCATCATTCTGGCGCGCGGCCTCAATCCGAACAATGAAATGCGCTTTCAACAGGATGGCCAGGTGCAAATAGTCAAGGTACAACCGATGTTAAGTGTCAGCGACAACGATTCGGCGGCCAGCGCCGCCATGGCCGGATTGGGCATCACCCGCCTGCTGAACTATCAAATCGCCGAGCAGTTACGAACTGGCAAACTGAAAATCGTGCTCGGCGAATTTGAAAGCCCGCCGGTTCCCGTCCATATCCTGCACCGGGAAGGTCGACATTCGTCGGCCAAAATCCGTTCGTTCGTCGACTTGATGGCCGAGCGTTTGCGAGCGGAGTTGGCGTTGAATTGACGGGCGAAATTTATTATTCGCCGTCACCGGCTTTAGTTGCCTCTACCTCATACAACATCGCTATATAATCCTTGTCCTCACCAGATATTTATGAGAAAGGATCAGTTGATCAATTGTAATAATTAAAGCACCCTTATAACTGCCGGGCGTCAAATTTCTGACTGACTGATTATTCATAGAAGCCTGCCTATCAGTGGTTTTATTTGTTGTTTTCTGGTCACATCAAAATTGCCGATATGCACCGAATGTGCTAATTCAACCAATTTTAGAAAAGTTGAGAGAATAAATTCGTATCGATTTCAATCAGGTATTCAAATAGAATAAGTCTGCCATTTCAACTGTTTAAGCCATCACTTCAGTAAGATTTTATACGTTACCTAAAAAACTGAGTAACGGCGCGCTACCTTCAACAGAAAACCCAGCTGCTCGCTCATTTCCACCACCGCCAAATTTTTCTGCAATCAAACCAACATTAATAGAACCATCAGAACGAAGAGAACAGAGCCAAGCATTACGCTCACCATTGAAGTGATACGTCATTCCAAAGCTTCCCCTTTCCATGGATAGCATGAGACCAAGATCGTTGGCGAATGCCGATGGTGCGTTGACGGCCACCCCAACGATATCACCGAGGCAAACTGCATGACGAGCTTTCATCAATCTTGCGGCAATCCTTCGAGTTTGCTCATTCAGTGCTTTCCCTTCCGACCTTAATTCGCCAACAGAAATACCCCCAAATTCCATGATATCCATTGGAAGTCGATTGTTCAGCGCGGCAACAACATCGATGGATGTCTCGATAGAAAATCGGCCTTGATTGTGATCCTGGATCATCTCCAGTAAAAGTGGCGTCTTTGTGTGGTTGAAAAACTCCCAAGCCATGACACAAGCGCTTCGAGAGCTATCAATTATGAAGGTAACATTGTGTGGTACTATCTGAGCATTGAGATGTTCCAAGTACTTCGCTTCGTAATGCGACTGGCTTTCAATGACGACGATACGTTCGGCTTTGATGGCTTCTTCGTAGAGAATTCCTAAAGGGATACCGCAGCCCAGCACAAAAACTTCGGCGCCTTTCTCGAACGTAGGCAACGGATCGTTGTAACGGTAAGGTTTGTAATAAGCCCCATCGCCAAAAAATTCCCAAGCGGCCCAGGCTGATCCCAAGCCATCGGCGCTGAATTCTGGATAAATAATGACTTGTTGATTGTGCATGCGATCAGTCCTGATATTCCCAAAGGAATGATCGTAATGGAAAGCTAAAGAAATGATCATGTCGAAAGAAGCTGGTTTCAAGCTTCTTTCATTTAATTTTCAATTAGGAATGCACAAACTGTGCTCGCGCAAGCCGATTTTATGGGCAAAGTTGCTCACCGAGAAGTATGGCTCGCCCCGTGTCCGTCAAACAATAACCGATGAATTTGTCGTCTGCGTCTCGCACTTCGGAAATAAAACCTGATTTTTCCATTGGGATTATGATGTCTTTCATTACACGGCCGGTGCTTTCTGGACCGACCAGTGATCCCCATCCAGCCTTGTACGAAATCCTTGGCAAATCTTTAGAACAAATAAATGCGCAATCATGGTAAGCGATGGCGAGAACCAGGTTACGAGCTTCTTCCATCGCATATTTGGCTCGATCATGTCGCCGGCGCTGACCAATCATGCGATTAATCATTTGCCGGGTAGCCAGGTCGTAGCGTCGAGCGGCTTCTGCTTCATCAACCTTGTCAAACCCAGCTATTTCAATAATTGCATCGGATCTGGTCCAACCATTCAATCTCACCATTTTGTGAGCCAACGAATTTTTAGGAATGGATTGATCTTTCACGTGTGGCATTTTTGATCATTAGGTTGATGTTCAAAATCTTCAAAATATCCTGAACGTCTGAAATTGAGGCAGATCCGTATTGCCCAAACTCGATTTCATCAATGACCATTGGATCACAACCCGACAAGTTTGCAAGCTTGAGGCCCGGCATGCCTTTAGCTTCACGAGCCGATTTGATGGCCGCGGAAAATTCGGTAAAGCATAAAACAGTTTGAGGATTAGCTTAATTCGTTCCTGGTTCTTCAGAAGGAGCGATCATTTTATGAGGCCGAGGCGGCTTTTCAGATTTTCCCAGCCAGATCCATAGCTGACAAAACCCTAACCAATAATCGTAAGCCGATTTCTCTGGCAAATCTCGATGCGCTTTCCAGAAGGTGATGACATGGCGCTTTCCCAGTCGATGCAATGAAGTCAATCCTTCCAGGGCGTCAGTGAATTCCAAAAAGTTGACGATCAGGGAAACCTGTTTACGGCGGTTCTGTTTGCCGCCCCGGCGCACATAGTCATGGGTATAAGATTCCAGTTCTCTAGCCCAGGTACGCATTGCTGATCTCCACGCGAGAATGACCTAATTCCATCGAGATTTTGAGGCGGGCTTTGCGGTCAAAGTCTTTAGCATTTTCTACGGAAGTTGACAGGTATTCGGCCAGTTTTTCTATCCGGCCTTTGTGCTCCCATCCAGCCTCAAGTGGACACGGCGCATTAACCAACTCGCGGTAGCGCTTTTGCGCGAAGGCGTGCCGTTCTGGGTGAAAGGCGATTTCATTCGCCTTTGCCTGTTGGTAGCATTCCTGACGGAATTTGATGTAGGTCATTTCTTTGGGAATCATTGATTTTCCGCTTTGAATTTCTGCAGCCGCACTTATCACTTTGCGCATTTCATTATCGCAGGGCAAGCGCCTTTGTCTACCTCCCTTGGTGCCGGCCTGAATGGTGATGCAGTCAAATTTATCGAGTTGTTTCAAAGCACCTTTGGCATCGAAAAGGCAGCTTTCTTTGAAGCGCAGACCCAAGATGCGCTGTAGATCCATGATCCGGGACAGTCTGTCATCGATCGCTTGCTGTACTTCGTGATGCTTGGCTTCAGACAGTGCCTTGGATTCCTTGGGAATGTATTTTCTGCGTTCGATGCCACAATCTTTGCTTGGGCGAACCGTTTTCCATTGGCCTCCGGTGGCTAGGCGCATGACGCAATTCACGGTCGACAAGTAATTCTTTGGCGCCGATGCGCTGGAATAGACCCTGGCTTCGAGTTGCTTTTGTAGGTGCTGGCCATAGTCGATCACGAAGGCTGGCGTGACATCCTCCATTTTTTTGACGCCATGTTCTTCGGCGTACATGCAGAATAGTCGCCACCGGTCGCCATAATCGGATTTGGTTTTGAAACCATTCGGTGAACGATCTTTCAATAGTATTTTCCCGGCCGTAAACATATCGCGACTGCCGATTTCGTAGTTTCGACTCATGGTTTTTTGTCCAGGTATTCTTTGAGGGGGGCTATGCCCAGTACGCCAATTTCTATGGCGATTTGGTGGCGGGCGTTTTTGTCGAGGCCTTTGGACTCGGATAGTGTCTTATTGGAATGTTGGGAAAGCTTTTGCCAGTGTTCAGTTTGACTGAGTCCGGAAATGATCGGCGGTTCGACACCAGTCAATTCCTGGTACCGGTCGCGGACATAGATGCCTCGCGCGGTGTTGGTGGAATATCCTTTCCTTGCTGCCAATTTGTTATGGGCTGACAGAAAATCATCAAACTCCCATTTTTTTGGCAATAGTTTTTGCAAGCGTCTGGCTGCTATGCCATTGCCAATGGCTTTGATAGCATTTTGGCGACAAGGGATCTTTCTCCGGACTCCATTTTGAAAGCTGGTAATTGTTACAAATCCTGTCGAGCGTCCATCAATCAATGCTTCTTTTAAATCCAGGATCAAGGCTTCTCGAATAACGACGCCCAGCGACATTTGAAGTTCGAGTAAATAGCCGGCAAGGCTTTCAATATCCGGTAGGCCATTTTTGTCTAGCTCTGGTTTCTCGTTTGGAATATGAGAAATAGGCTCCAAGCCGCAATCCTTTATAGGACTTATCTTTTCCCAGTTGTCCCCGTGGATTAGTTTCATCACGGTATTTATGCCGGACAAATAACTCATCGCGCTCGATGTGCTGGCAAATCTTCCGTTATCGAATTCTGATTTTAGATATTGTCCGTAACGGATAATATGCTCACGCGTCACTGAGTTAATCGTTTCTAGCGAGTTACCATCTTTGGTAATCGACCAAATACAAAAACTCAGCCATTGGGAAATAAGCCGCTTTTGTGTTTTGGCATTATCGTTACAGGCACGGATAATTTCAGACTCACCGTTTTTGTATAGCTGGTGAAGACTGGTTTTGTGGCGCAACAAGGCTTTATCCATATTACAAAGCCATACATTCCGAAATATCTTTCAAACCGTGCTTTTCTGATTTTGTCAGTGTCTCCATAAATTCCTCATAGAAAAAAGTTGTTGTTCCGTGTTGCATCAGCCCCACGCCGGAACAGCTTGTCAATAGCCGCTCTGGCGTGGAGCCGGGTCGTCCAAAAATTCTTTTACGTCGAGAGCAGGCATAACCGGCTCCAGTGGGGATGCCAGCAGGAATCCCCGACGCCTCTTTTTCTACGGACACATTTCTCTCGACGGTGAGCTAAAGGTGCTTGGGACTGGCCTCCCAGCAGGGTGAGAAAAAGACAAACGTCAATGCGCTACTTCTGAATTCGCCGCGCGAAGCGAAAGATTGATGAAAAGTGCCTATCAGGTGGGTGTCATTCGGGCTGGCCATACATTTTCTATGGACAGGCGCTGCCTGGTTCTGAGCGTTTTCAACGTGAAAATTTGAGAAACCCCAACTATTCCTTTTGAGAATTTGGAAGCGTGGAGTGGATAAGCCGCTGTTTTACAGGGCAGATTTTTGAGGGTTTGGCATAGACGGTAAGTGTCTATGTTTTTAAAAAGACCAGGGGCAAAAAAATTGACCAGTCGAATTTGGTTACGCGTCACCGTCCAAGGGCTCAAAGCGCAACTTTTGATAAAGGGTTTATGAGTCGTCGGCAGCGAATGCTGCTATCGACAGGCGCACTTTGAGTGCAATGATTTTCCAGCGCATTTGCGGGAAAAAAGGAAAGTGCTCAGTGTTAGTGAGCTGAAGGCCTGGTGACATCCGTGCCGCCACGTGGGCTGTCCAGGTGATGTCGAAGCTTTTTATACTGCGATCGCCGCAGTTCTTGTCGGGATAAAGGCATCCTGCTGCACAAAACCCATCAACGAATTTTCATTTTCCAACGCTTTTTAAGCAATTGTCAACAGCTATTGCACCCGCAAAACGAAAGGAGCGGTTTTTGCGCGTCTTTCAATCTGACCCGGAAGAAAGGCCTATGTAAGCTGATGCATGACAGTCACAGGACATTTGAAAGATCGTGACGGGATGATTGCAGAACATTATCAGGACTATAAAAGGACAAAAACAGGATAACTCAGGCCTGTAACGGGGCGTTTACAGGACATTCACAGGACAAGTACAGAACAGCCTTGGTTGTACATAGTGAAAACATTGGATAACAAAAAAAATAATGCGATTGATGCCCTAGTTAGATTGGCGGATGGAGTGGATGGGAAGTCTGAGGCTGCCAAGCTAAGGGAGGTAATCGAATCGGTCGAATTGGCCTTGTCATCTGGAGTATGCAGAAAAAAGGTTCTTGAAACGATTAGGGAATTGCTTGGTATCAGCATGAGCATGAAAACGTTCGAGAAGAATTTGTACCGAATAAGAAAAAAAAAGAAGAGTGGGGAATTAAAGGCAAAAACATCGCAAAAAAATAATCAGCAGCTGATCGTTCGTTCAGATACCAGGATTGATGCAGCAAATTATTCTGAAACCATAAAAAAAGATTCAGATGATCAAAAAAGGTTCATAACCCCTCAAGAACGAAAGGATTATGGAAAAAATGCACTAAGGCTTATAGATGAAGAAAGTTATACGGAGGATTGAAAAATGAAAATAGCTGTTATGAGTTACACCGGAACAGTTGGCAAGACCACGATTGCATCACATTTATTATCGCCGCGCATGAAAGGCGCACTAATAATTGCTGTAGAAAGTATCAACGAAACATCGGCTGGAATAGGAGTTGCCGTAGAGAAGATTAAAGGAGATAAATTTAGGGAATTATTTCAAAAATTGCTGATGACTGAGGATGTCATTATTGATATAGGCGCCTCAAATGTAGAAGATTTTTTGGATGGAATGTTTAAGTTTGAAGAATCTCATGTCGAATTTGACTATTTCATTATACCGGTTACTAACGGTACCAAAGAGCAGCGAGAAACGATATCGATAATTGGAACGCTGTCCGGTTTGGGGGTCCCAGCTAATAAAATACGCGTGTTGTTTAATAGAGTGAACACAAGTATTGAAGATGAGTTTCAAGTATTGCTCAATTATGTAACGAAAAGTAATGCTGCAACAGTAAATACTAAAGCCGCTATTTTCGAAAACGAGCTTTTTGATATTTTGGCAATTAAGAAGTTATCCATCGAAAAATTGCTATCAGACCCAAAAGACTACAAGGCGTTATTGCGTGATAACAAGGATGCGGATGAGAAAAAGCGAAGCCATTGGAGCGAGATGTTTGGGCTAAAAGCCCTGGCAAAAAGCGTTAATCGAAATCTGGACGCTTGTTACGCGGAACTATTTTCCTAAATGACCATGAGCGAAACCAGGCATCCACGAACGACAAGGGACGCACTAATTATCGAAGCAATTGGTGACATCGGTGTACTTATTCAACGGATCTGCGAGCTAGAGACCAAAACCGTACCGCTGGTTCTTGAACTGGAAGACAAACTGGTTGCCTCAATTTCACGGGTGGACAACCATGCCCGCGAAAAAGAGGCGGAATTTGCCGTAGTGGCCGACAGGGAAAGAAAAATCTTCGAGGAAAAGCTCAATGCATCAGTGGCTAAAACTGTCAATCGCATGGTCGAGGTGAAGCGATCTGATGGCCTGTCCGTGCGCTCGCAGTTACTGATTGCCCTGGCTATTGGCCTCACGGCATCGGCAACGAGCATTTACGGATCATACTGGATGTTCGGCAGCGAACGGGATGAACAGGCGGCCGTCGGAAGAGCGGTGATGTCGGTGTGGCATGAACTGGATGATAAAACCAAGGCAACAATTGAGCAGGCTTACTAATCTATGAACGTCATTTTCTATCATAAAAATTGTCTGGACGGACTCGCGGCTGCCTGGGCGGCATGGCGTCATTTCAAGAAGGATGAAATCAAAACGAGGTACCAAGGTGTCCGATACGACGAAGCCATGCCCGAGTTTGTTCACGGCGATGACGTATTTATTGTCGACTTTTCTTATAGTCCACCGGAGATTGTCGAGGCGGCGAAAAAAGCCCGAAGCATCACGCTAATCGATCACCACATCACGGCGCAAACGGCGCATGAAGCCTACTGGGCAACACATCCCCTGCCAGAGAATGTGCGCATTATCTTTTCGCAGAACAACAGTGGCTGCGTGTTGGCGTGGCGCCATTTCAACCCAAACCAAACCGTTCCACGCCTACTGAACATCATCGAGGATCACGACTTGTGGCGCTTCAATGATGACAGCACAAAGGCGGTCATGTGCGCGTTACACAGCCAAATACCCATTAGCATCAACAAATTTGATGGCCTAATGAGTCAAGAGTCCATTGCGGAATTAGAGTCTTTGGGCAGGATTTTGCTCGAACAAAGGGAAAAGACTGTCTTGCGCCTGAAAGCCAAACAACACTGGATCAGATTGGGAGATGCCAAAGGGTTGGCGGTGAATGCACCATCTGAGTTTTCAAATGAACTGGGACATGAGTTGGCAAAAGCATCAGGGACCTTCGGGGTCAGTTACCAGTTCGATGGTACCAACCAACGATGGTTCTTTGCGATTCGTTCTTCGGGTGATTATGACGTAAGTGCCATAGCACAGCTATATGGCGGCGGCGGACACAAAAATGCCGCAGGATTTAGCGTCAATCCTGAAACCTTTTTCAGATTGATGGAAGAAGCTTGCGTATTGGGCGACTCGTGAGAGGCTTTTGAGCAGACTAAGCCATTCAGAGATCGCCATGCAACTTACAGTAGAACAAAAATCCATCGTCGAAACCGACGCCCCCATATTGGTCGTAAGAGCTTTTGCTGGAGCTGGCAAAACATCGACATTGTTGGAATTCGCTAAAACCAGAAAGTACAAAAAAATGCTTTATCTGGTTCTCAACAAATCGGTTCAAATCGAGGCTGAGCAAAAGTTCAAAGGCACGTTGGTCAAACCCATCACATCCCATGCGCTCGCCTTCCGTCATACCGGTGCACGCTATAAACACAAATTGATTTCGGGCTTGAAGCCACATGAAGTCGAGAAAGCGTTGCGACTTGCCGATGAATTGGGCCGCGAGATCGGCTACAGAGGAAATCACAACGATGACCTGGTTATCGCCAGCGTGGTATTGGAAACTTTGATCAAGTTTCTCTACAGCCCAGATAGAGAGATTCAAGGAAAGCACGTTCACGAGCACTACAAACGTCTGAAAAAACTGTTCAATGGGATCGGTGGCCTGGACGAGAATGCGATCAAACAATTGATAGTAATCCAGGCCAAAAGACTATGGTCGAAAATGATCGACATTGACGACCGTGATGTCGGAATGCTGCACGATGGCTATCTGAAGCTGTTTCAGTTATCGGATCCGGTGCTTTCCGAGTATGACTATCTATTGGTCGATGAAAGCCAGGACATGAATCCAGTGAGCATGTCAATTATCTTCAAACAGACATCTCAAAAAGTTTTCGTGGGGGATTCTCATCAAGCAATCTATGGTTGGCGCGGTGCTCGAAATGCGCTCGGGTTTGCCCTGAAACAAGGCGGCGTTGATCGTTACTTGACTGGATCATTCAGATTCGGACCAAACATCGCCCAAGTCGCTAACAAAATCCTCGCGATCAAAGGCGAAACGATGAAAGTACACGGACTATCCGGTACCGACAAAATTGGAAAAATCAGCGACGGCGAGGCTAAAACGGTCATCAGCCGGTCGAACGCCGGCGTATTTTCACAAACGGCAAGAGCGATCAATAGAAAACAAAGCTGGTGGCATGTTGGGGGAAGCGAGGGATACCGATTCGAACAAATCTTGGATATTTATCATTTATGGAAGCGTCAATTCAATTTGATCAGAGATCCGTTCATTCGTTCTTTTACTGACTTTACGGAACTGAAGGTTTACGCGGAGGAAGTGGAGGACGCCGAGATCAAGCCAAGATGCAGGATTACCGAAGAATACGGAGATGCCGTCCCGGACATTATCGACAAGATCAGACGAAAAGTCGGTGCCGCTCCCACTATGGATGCGGCTGAAATCGTTATGTCAACCGCGCACAAAGCAAAAGGTCTTGAATGGCCCTATGTGCAGTTGGATGAAGATTTTATCGAGCTTTGCGAAATACCTGATCTGTCAAAATACAGCGAAGTAGAAAAGCGCGAGCTTTTGCGACCGATCGAGGAAGATCTGAACATTCTTTATGTCGCTGCAACCCGCGCACAAAAAAATCTTCAGCTCAATTTTGATCTAGCAATGTACCTGGGAAGGTGATCAAGATGGAAAAGCGATCAGATACCTATTCCCTGGCCTACGAATGTTGCAATTCAGTTTTCTTGGAAGACGGACGCTTTCCAACGATTGATGCTATCCGGGATCGTATCCATATCAACAGTCCTGCTGTGATCAAGCGGGCGATGAATGATTGGACATTGCATTTTGTCGAAAGGCATCGTCAGAAGCTGGAAAATCCCAACATGCCAGCAGTGATTGTTGATGCCTCGGAATCGCTCTGGAAGCTAGCTATGTCAGAGGCAAAGAAAGCGTTCGACGTAAGGGAAAAGGAATTATCCCTTCGGGAATCCGAGTGGAAATCCCAAATCAAATGCCTTGAAGACAATCTCACTGAAAACCAGCAGAAATGGGCGTCTGAAAATAGCCAATTGAAACAAGCATTAGCCGAACAAGTTTCATCGGGTCAGGACTTGGCTGAGAACCTCAAAATCACTACCCAACAGTTAAAAGAAACAGAATCCTCGTTGAGTGTTAATCGAGAAAATCTATCGAGAGTGGAAGGTGCATTAGAAGAAGCACGAAAATCGCATGAAGCCCAAACTAAGGAATGGTCGGAAAAATCTGAGAAAGATCATCTTTGGCATTTGAAGCGGATCGAGGAAGAAAAAGAAGCGGCAAAGAACGAGCAAGCCAGAATCATTTCAAATTTGAATCGATCCCTGGAAACAGCAAAGCTTGATCAGGAATCGTTACGCGCACGGCTGACGCAAATCATGAACCAAGTCGGCGATCAGTTAGAGCGCCAAGGGAAGCTGGAAGCAGAGGTCGACAAATTACGTGCTGAACTGTCAAGTACGGAAAAAGCGTTACTTCAAGAGAAAGAACGATCCGTTAAATTACAGGCGTTGGTCAAAAAACAGCGCCGTCCTGCAGAAAAACAAACCAGCGAAAGGATTTCACTTTGAATCCCCGCGAATTAGCTTTGATACGCAGTTGGATTCAAGGTATCTCATGGGATGTCATAGGTGAAATGTATCTTGACGACGCAGATCGAAATGAGGTTATGCGTGCTGTTAGGCAGCTACGCGAAAAACTCGCTAGAAAAGCGCAGCAACTTGGACTGGATGCTGATGCAAAACTATGGGAGCAGGAACGAGAATACAGCCAGGAATGGATGAATCGAGCACTCAAATCGGTTGATACGCTCAAATCAAAACCTGATCCCAGACCTCAATCAGAAGATCACTACAACCGATGGCTCCCTCAGCAAATTTCAGCTCGCTTAGCCAGCGTCAAAAAAATAAAAACACTGGCTGATCTCGCTGCGTTCATCAATCAACAAGGAGGCGTTTGGTGGAAAAAAGTACCCAATCTAGGTAAGCAATCAGCAGAAGCAATCCACGATTTTTTTTTGGCATCAGAGATTGATTTAGGCGTTTCTTTGGACCTGTCGTCTAAAAAGGGGACCGATCTTGATGTGGTTGTTGTTAGCAATCGCATTGCACCCTTGGAACGGTTTACTCCGCCGGCGCATTTAACTGGTGAAACCGGTACAAACCGGGCTCCAATCGAACGATGCAGAATTGATGCGCGTAATGATTACGAGTCAATTATGGCCTGGCTGTCGCTTTGGGATGAGGATACGTCGACACACCGCGCCTATCGTAAAGAAGCCGAGAGATTCCTGTTGTGGGCGATCCTTGAAAAGAGAAAAGCCTTGTCATCGATTACAACGCCTGATTGCGCCGAATATAGGCGGTTTCTTGCCGACCCTCAACCTGCTGATCGATGGATCGGGAAGCCGGCGCCACGATGGACTCCAGAATGGAGGCCACTAAAGGGACCGCTTAAACCTTCGAGCATTCGGCAGACCGAAGTCATTTTAAGCGGTCTTTGTGAATGGCTGGTTAGGCAGCGTTATTTGGATAGCAATCCATTTTCGGGATTGAGCACACAGGGTTACGGACGAAGAACCAATAGCACAGATCGTTTGTTGTCGCCCGCTTTATGGCAGCAAATCTCTACGTTTGCAGAAAATCAGGCGAACAATGTTGCGCTGACAGAATCGCAACGGAATGATTTCCGGCGCACAGCATTCATTCTGAAATTTGCATACCAAACAGGACTTCGGCTTCACGAAATGACGAAGGCAAAAATCGGAGATCTGAAGCAAGTGTCAAGCTTTGATGGGGATCAGTGGTGGATGGATGTCATTGGGAAAGGTAATAAGCACCGCGAAATCCCAATATCCCCAAATCTCATGGAAGGCATTAACGCCCATCTAAGGGATAGAAAGCTTGGCCCGGTGGGTTACGTGTCAGAGGGCACACCCATTATTGGAAAGCTGCGTGGGGAAAGCAGAGAAGCGCT
The DNA here is from genome assembly GCA_016874115.1 of Gammaproteobacteria bacterium. Lineage (GTDB taxonomy): Bacteria > Pseudomonadota > Gammaproteobacteria > Methylococcales > Methylomonadaceae > Methyloglobulus. Next base: position 6,375 of record VGVA01000006.1, on the reverse strand, counting down.
TAGTGAGTCTGGCCTTTATCAAAAGCTCAAAGGATTTTTCGAAGATGCTGCGAGTGAAGTAGCTGGTAAAGACCCTTTGGCAGCAGAAAAACTGAAACTAGCCAGCACGCATTGGCTTCGGCACACACATGGTAGCCACGCTGTTGCCAACGGTGTTCCCTTGGCAATCGTCCGAGACAATATGGGTCACAGCAACATTGCCACGACCTCCATCTATGTTCATACCGACCGGGATGAGCGCTATAAGGCCATGCTGGGATTGAGTGACAAAGAAAAGGCATCTTAGTCGCAGCGATAAAAAATCGTCCCACAATGAGACACTCTCCTGGAAAGGAATCTTTTTGTGGTTGGTTGCATTATTTCAAATATGCGGAAAATGAACCGTGATTCGAAGGAATCGCTGTGTCCCACAATGAGACACAGGCACATAAATCACTCAATTTAAAAAACAGGAAAAACAATGAGCGAGAAAAAAACAAGATTAGCGCCGGTCATTACCGTAGCCATTCAAAAAGGCGGCTCAGCCAAAACAACACTTGCTGTAAATTTGGCAGCCGAACTAGGCGCTCAAGGATTCAATGTGCTTTTAATCGACGTTGACCCTCAAGCAAATGCAAGCACTCATGTTTGTGTCGCGCACCCGTCCACGTTAAGCAAAAACTCAAGCGTATTGTTTCGTGGCAGTCTTGAGGAAATCATGGAATCGATTCAAATCGAAACAAACCCAGGATTCGAAAATGTGCATTTAATTCCTGGCTCGCTTGAGCTTGATCAATCAGTCGAAGAGGCGCTAAGAAATTATTCGCCAAGACCGTATGAAGAAATGCGCCGGCGTATTGAAATGCTGCGTGAAGCGTATGATGTCATCATTATTGACACCCCACCATCTCTGAGATTGCTGACCGGTAATGCCTTGGCGGCGTCAACCCACTACATAGTCCCAATTGAAACGAGCAGTCAATACCCTTTGTACGGGGTGGCTGACCTTACTGCATACATCAATCGGATCAAAGAAAGCATCAATCCGGAATTGATCAATATCGGTGTATTGATTTCTAGGCACGATGAAAGAAGACGGGCCTGCAAAGCTATTTTTGAAACGGTACAAGAGAAGATTGGCAACATATTGCCGATGGTGATCCATGCAGGCGCAAAAGTTGGCGAAGCATCGATCGCACGCATGCCGGTACGAAAATTGGAAAAAGACGGGAAAGTAGCCAAAGATTTTGAGGAATTGGCGCGGTATCTGATCGATAAGTTATGTCTTGAGCAACACAACCAAGAAGCGATCGGAAATTAGATTGGACGTGTCCCACAATGGGACGGAAAAAATTTTCTCTGCTCCAGAATGAGACAGCCAAGGAATCCTAAAAATGAACGACACTAAAAAACAATCCCCTCTTGATAAACTAAAGTCTTTATCCAAGACCAATCTCGATCAGCATTTGGCATCGGATCCAATCTTTTCATTGACCAGTAGCGACGGTGAAAGTCAGCCCATAGCAATGGAGTTGATAGACCCGAATCCATGGCAACCCCGGAGAGACTTTGATCCATTAAAAATTGAGCATCTCGCCGAATCCATTGATGTGCATGGCTTGATTGAACCTATCATTGTTAGAAAACATGAAAACCGGTTTCAAATTATCGCCGGCGAAAGACGTTGGCGTGCTCATCAGCAGCTTAAAAAGCCGCATATCACCGCCATAGTGAGATGCGCCGATGATATGCAAATGCGATTGATTGCTGTGGCCGAAAACCTTGATCGCGAAGGCTTGAGTGATTATGAAGTGGCGTTGGCCATTCAGGGCGTCGAAGAAAATTTCGGAAGCCGAACTGAGTTAGCACGCTATCTTAAAAAAACGAGGAGCGAACTCTACCGTTATTTGGCGTTTATGGAGTTGCCGGAGTGGTTGAGATCAAAATTGGATGAAAATCCATTCTTACTCAATCGAACTGCGGCAGAGGAACTGAAAAGACTCTTTGCCAAAGATCCAATCGACCATCAAAATTATCGTGAAGCAACGCTAAAAGCGATTAAACTTGTTGAAGCCGGTGAATTGACTCAGATTAGAGTGGCTTCCGAGGTCGAAAAAATAGCAATACCATCATCACCGAATCAAAAATCAAATTCATCGTCTGGAAGTCAATCAAATTCAGAACCAATGCTTTTCGTTGATCAAAAAGGCAAGGCGGTGGGCAAGTTAAAAAATAATGGAAAAAATATCACTCTGACGCTGTCATGCGCTGCATTGGGAAATGAGCGAGAAAAAGCGCTTCATGAGTTTGTCAGTGAGCTTTTAAAACCTTCAAATACCCAGGACTGATTAAATAGACCTGCTACCACTTGCTATTTTTTTATTGTGCAATCCCTTCTCGCACAGAATGGTGGACAATTGTGTCTCATTATGGGACACGTAGCCTTCTTTAATTACAAGTGAATGTTTGGTCTACGCCTTGAGTAATTTCAACAACACATCGATGGTTTTTTCCTGGTGACGCTTGCTTTTGAGGATATCTGGATTGAAATACGCTGCATAATGCTCCAGCACAGCGGCAGCGCCGTTCACATAAGGCTCAAACTGTTTTTTCAGTTTTTTGTTATCGAATTCCGGCGTAACGCCATGCAAGCGTAATAGCATGGCTTCAAAGCAAGGTTCGGACGCCAAAACAACGATCTTTTTGGCTTTGGCCTGTTTTTGAACGGCGGCCGACCAATCTGTATCGGTATCGAACAGGGCCGCCACTACATCGTATTCGGCTTGTTTGGCTTGGCGAATCGTCCATTCGATAACATGTTTCGCACCTTTACCCTTGGCATTTTTGATTTTCACTTCCAGGCCAGCTTCTCTGCCGACCAATTGTGATTTTAGATATTTTAAAAATGCTTCTTCGTCATAACCTTCGCCAACTAAGAGCAAAGTCTGTTTCTGCGGTCTGGATTTGCTCATAAATTGGGTACCGCTCCATAGGCTCCAGCCATGTATTTGGCATAAAAATTATCGTCATTTCGGATGCCATCTACCGTATCCAGTCGATAGGCCGTGCTAACGCAATCCTCGTCTTTCTCAACTAGCATGACTTGAGATTTTTCCAGCAAATTCAAAACTTCGATGGCGTGAGTAGAGAACAGTAACTGTGCGTCATGAAGATTGGTTGCCGGATTTGCAAATAAATCCAAGATGGGCTCCAGCATATGAGGATGTAAGTCATTCTCAAATTCGTCAATTACAGCTAATCCACCCTCTTCAAGTATTGGCAAGAGCCGCGACAACAAAACAAAAGCACCTTGAGTACCGCTGGATTCCATATTAAATGGCAACCTAAATGTGGTGCTGCCACTGACGTGCTCGCCTAATGCTATCCAAGATTTTTGCTCCGGAGCATCGACTGGGTTTAGCTGAATTTCCTGTAACCTAACGCCGGATAAACCCAAATCCCATGTGGATAACAAATTATTCATTAATGTGTGTTGTTCAGGATAAGCAGAAAAATGTTCGGCGGCCTGCATAATCGCTTGGTCACTGATAGGCAGACGACCGACGACATTTACATTGGTAATAACCCTGCTGGCTATAAATTGCTTAGCCAGCGCAACATCATATTGGGCTGCCCAGGAAATTAGCGAGACATTTTGACGAACTTTCTTGGCTGACTTTGCAGGTAAACCAAACTCTTGTTGTTTAACCGAATAGTTGTTGCTGTCAGCATCCCATTCGCGCACAAACACATAATTAAAGCGTTCCCTCTTTTGATACAAAGCTTCGTGTAAAACTCTGGTCGGCGTGACATGCAGCACATAACGCCACAAGCTGCCATCAAAATCGAATAGGCATTCAAATTCTGTCGGCGACTCAATATGGGCTAAATGCGGTGAGAAAGGGATCGGTGAATCTGGTTGGCTGGCAAATGAGTGGCAGATAAACCAGTGCAAAAACGCCACCGGCTTGAGCAATGCCGTTTTGCCGCTGGCGTTGTGGCCGACAATGCCCATTAGCTTGGAAACGCGGTTGCCGCATACCTCGTCGACCATCCAGTCGGTCAATGCGGTGTTGCGCTTAATGGTTAGATCAACCTCGACCCTCTGGGCGAACGACTGGAAATTAGAAAACGAGTAGCTATGCAGCATAATTAAGACTCATAAATTCAAAATACAACAAAATTTTGTTAATTATAGAATTTAATTGTTGTATCTGCCATGCCTTCACACATATTTTTTGCATCTTAATATCCTGAGACTGTGCTGTTTGACAAAAATTTGCATGTCTCAGGGGGCTTTCTAGAGATTGATGAGTCAGGTTATTTCATGAAGTCTGAGCATCTGATTGATAACCGTTACAGATTCAAGCCAAGCAGCTTGTTCCAGGCAAAGCGGTGGTGTCCAGGGACGGATTCAGATACATCAGACATGGGGTTTCTGCTCTATCTGGTATTGGCGACTTAGCTTGGCAGAATGGCTTCAGGAAGAAGGTGAGTAATATTCCCTTTCATATTAAGCGCTTAGCTTGATTAGAGCGAACATAAGAACCATAAAATGACCCGTTGAAATCGTACCGCCAGGTTTTCGCGCTTAGTGATGATAATAGGAATAATCATCACCACTCATTCGTTGTAGAGAATTTTTTTAGTGAAATACTAAATAAATTTTTCATTGATTTAGGTTGATTCGGCATAGGTCGCAATGTCCACTAAGGCTTGAAAAAAGAGACCGAGCCGCTCTTGCGTTGTTTTCGCGGTGTGAGATGCTGTATCAGGGTTAATACGATAATTAACAGCTGAGATATGAATGGTTATGGTTAGACTGTTTTTTTTAATGATGATGGTGGCCTGCATGTCCGGATGCACCCTGGCTCAACGATTTGCGCTGGAAAAATACTCAGAGCTGGATACATGTGCAATGAAGCGAATGACAGAAACTAAAATCAGTGGCGAGCAAGGATATTTGCAAGCCCATCACGAATGTCGCCGGATAGTGATGGTTCAAAAGTTTTCCGAATCAAACCTTGATGGGTCTTTCGAGCCCAGAAGAGCCTCGAAAGACCCGCTAGAGGAAAACTCACTTTGCTGGGAATTTGTAAAAGGGCTTTACATTGATGAGAATTATCCAGAAATGCAGATATCGAAAGATCTGGACAATAAATACCTAACGAGACTAGAGGCGGAAATAAATGCGCAAAAATCAATCAAGGCACGTAACGACAAAGTGAAGATTTTGCCAAACCGATTAAACGAAATTTCCAACACGAACTTGGTTGATCTCTATGGGTTAATGGCCGCTAATTCGACGATCGGGCATAAAACACTCTGTAGCCCATGGCGTTACCGAGAGCTGCAATCGGTAATTGGACGCGAGCTTAAGCAACGCAAAGGGTAAAATGAAACTGGTTTTGGTATTTGTACAGGCAATACTGATTTCGGCATGCACCAACATCAACCGTGATCGTGATCTCCTGGAATATTTGTCTATCGAAGAGTGTGTCGATAAGAGATGGAACAGCTCGGATTTCAATAAGGATAAGAGCCATGAGCTTTTGCGGATCGAATGCAAGCAATTGCAGGCGATCGATGAAAACCATCAAAAGATAGCCAACAAAAGGTTTAGAAAGAACAGAAAAGTTACCTATCCGGATAAACAAGAGTACTTCGACGAGGGCGCATGGTATTCGGTTACTGAACGCATCCGAGAAACCTACTATCCGAAATACTTAAGTCCTGCGCAAGAAGTCGAGAAAGCAAATCGTCTGAATGAACAACAGGCCCGCCTGGAAGATAAATCAGTTCAAAGGGTTTATGAGCCCAGATTGTTGCCAGTGAGCCCATATTTAATGAGTTATAGAGAGCTTGAAATGGCTCACGAAGCTGTTAGTGGCTTGATACAGGAAAATTTGGATAATAAAAAATTGCGTCGCTCATTGAACGCTCTAAGCGTTATTGTCATCAAGGAAAGAAACAAGAAAAACCTGATTCGTTAAGGATGGCTATGGCCGTATGCGCGACAGGTGTAAGAGAGTAATAAAGATGCATAATGAAACCGGCTGTATCTTTATTTGTAAAACTCTCAACTTAATCTGACAGACACCTCAAGCAGCGCGTGTCAGGTTGTTTGCGCTGTCAGGCGATTCAACAACAGGGATGGTTTTCTCTGTTGCCAAATGCTTTGTCTCACGGAAGGTTTGCATGGGTGTTTTGCCGTAGCAATACTTTCCGCTGTGCGGCCGCGTTTCATTATATTTGGCGATCCAGTGGTCCACGTCAACCTGTAATTCTTCCAGCGAGGCGTAGATTTTCTTCCTGAAGGCGATGTCATAGAACTCCTGTTTCATCGTGCGATGGAACCGTTCACAGATGCCGTTGGTTTGCGGATGGTTGGCCTTG
>VGVA01000005.1 GCA_016874115.1 Gammaproteobacteria bacterium | reverse complement strand
TGACGAGTGGGATAAACGGGCTCTTCGATCGTGTTGAGGTGTTTACGAATCGTGGGACGGGATAATTTGAACTGCTTCGCCAAGTCGCTGATGGTAACTTTCTCAACGAAATGCAGTCGCCTGATTTCGGGTATGACATCCATTTTTATCACTCCAGGTTTCTCCGGCAAAAAGCCGGTCATTGAACTACCTGGGATGGAAACTTTTCAACGCTCTTTTCCCCCAGGACCCTGGAAAGTTTTGTACGCCGTTTTGCATCCAAAGATGAAAGTTGGCATGACGGCGTGATCCATTGGTTTGTTGTCACCTATAATTCGAGCTTATCACTTAATAGTTAGCCACTACCATAATTTCTACTAAATGGATTACCCACGGATCCGTTCTTGAAGTAATAGCGTATGCTTGTGAATATGGTGAATGCTACGATAGACCAGAAAAAGAGACCTGGACTCTAGGAAATTCAGGCAACTTACTAACAATTAGTGAATCTCAATACAAATATCAATACAATAGGTGTAACGCAACATCACAGACAGAAACGCCAACGCCAAAAGCTGCTAACAATGCCAGCAAAGAAGTCCTTTATTCTTGTAAGGCAAAAAATGGAAAACTAATCCACGTAACCAAGTCCGGCAACAACGTTGAATATACGTTTGGTATGCATGGAAGCAAACCAGAAATGGTTATTACTTCGCCTTTTGATAGCGCAAATATAATCAGCGACGCAAGAGGTAGTATATTTATAAGATTTATAAAAGGAAAATATGACTATTCTGTAGGTGATTTTATGTGGCGCGATGAAGACTTTACGGGCGTACTTGTAACTGACATTAAAAGTGACAAACTAATTACGCAGGTAGCTTGTGAAGAATTTAAATTTTCAAACCTAGACGCTCTGCATACTTTGCATAAGCTTTATTATTGATTTTTTGTAATTTTTACTATAAAGACTGTATAATTCCCAAAATCCAATTATAAGCAACTGATTTCAGAGAAAAAAATTATGGCCAATCAGACCGGCGCACACTATACGCTTAGCGATTGACAGCAAGGCGGAAGACATGCGCTACATTAATGGCGACGGTATTAAAGGCGCGGTTAAGAAAATAAAGCAGTGATGACAGCAGGAGCAGGCAGTTTAAGCAACAACATTAACGAATTAACCAACAATAAAATCAGCCAACCACAGGGGCAGCAGCATTCTATATGGGGTAGATTTGGGGGTATATATTTAATAGCACAAATTTTATTAATTTATATTCAATAGCTTATATGCAAGATGTGATAGTGCCTTGGGCACCAAATCACTTCATTAATTTTGCCTTTAATCCCGTCATCCTGCCTACTTTATTGTTGACGGCGGCGCTAAACACACTCTGGTCTGTTGCGATCTTGATAGTTTTCCTTGCCCTGGTGATGGCGGTATAGATCAACTCCTTGCTTAGCACAGGATTGGTTACCGGCGGCAATACAATTAATACGTCGTCGAATTCCGAACCCTGCGCCTTATGGATTGTCATGGCGAATACCGTTTCACACGTAGGCATACGCGCGGGCAGGATTTTTTTGACCGCGCCGTCAGGTCTTTGAAAATAAACCATTAATTGTCCGTTTTGCTCCCGGTCGGGCAGGCAAATGCCGATATCGCCATTGTAAAGATGCAGCGCCAATTGATTTTGCGTCACCATTACAGGACAACCCGAATACCAAGAGTTTTTTGCGGAGTTCTGAACATATCCAAACAGGTTTTGTTCCACTAACTGATTAATCATTAATGCGGCATTCGCGCCGTGGCGATTGGAACACAACACCTGAAACCGGCTGAATTCGCGATAAATCTCGCTATACGCAGCGCCGGAGCTGACTAATTGCACATAGCGTTGCCGTTGCGCAAGAATAAATGGCAATACCTGTTTGGGAGCAAGCACACCAAGCGTTGCGCCGTTTACCGATAGAATCGACCATGCTGTTTTATCGTCTTGTTTATTAATGACGTCCGCAAGGGTTTTGATTTCATCATTAAACCGGTGCGACTGCGTTAATTCCACCGTGTTGCCAGGTAGTGCGTCGATTAAATCAGCCAGTACGGCGCCCGACTCCACCGAGTTCAACTGATCTTTATCTCCCAGAAGAATCAGCCTGGCTCCCGGTTTTAAGGCGTCGCAGAGCTTGCTCATCAGCGCCAGATCCACCATCGACGCTTCATCGACCACAACAACATCATAGATTAATGGATTGCCCGCATGATGGTTAAAGTAAGGCGACGGCGGTTTTGCACCCAGCAAACGGTGCAGGGTTACCGCCGTTTGGGGAATCGATTGTTTTACGGTTTGTGGGCAATTCAGCAAATCCGCATTCTGCGCAATGGCTTCCTGCAGGCGCATCGCCGCCTTGCCGGTCGGCGCGGCTAGAGCGATTAATAACGGGTTTTCCGCCAATTCTTGCAGCACCGCCAGAATCTTAGAAATCGTCGTAGTTTTGCCGGTGCCGGGTCCGCCGGTAATAATGGTCAACGCCTGCCGACAGGCGCATTCCGCCACTCGTCGTTGCCAATCGATATCATCCGTCAATTTGGGGAAATGGCGATCCAGCAACGGCTCAAGGCTATTAATTGAATAATCGTTAACGTCTAGCTGGGTAATCTGCTGCGCCAGACGGTTTTCATAAAACCAATACCGTTGCAGATACAAACGGTTGTCTTCAATGATTAATGGATACTCTTGAATGTCGGCCTGGATGACGTCGCAGACCAATCCAGACGCCAGCAACAAAGCGCGCTCTTGAGGGTTAATCTCGATACAAGTATGGCCTTGCCGTTGTCGCTGCGCCAGAGTGATTAATAGCATGTTGAACCGATTTTTTTCCGCCGCCTGCAACGCGGTGCGCTGGCTTAAAAAGCCGGCAAAAGCCAGATCTAACCGGCTGACGCGTTCGAATTCATTACCTGCCTGCATCGTTATGATCCAAATAGAGCTGACAGCGCATCCAGAACTTCAAGCTCCGGCGTCGCGGCAAAAACGCCGCTCATGGCGATATCCGGCTGCATACCGCGCACAAATAAATAGCGGACACCGCCAAAATGATCGGCATAGCGATAATTGGGGCGGCGATGCGTTAAATAGCGGTGTAATACCACGCAATACAGCCAATATTGCAAGCCGTAATTGTGTTCGCGCATGGCCTGGATTAAAGCATCTTCGCCGTAATCCGGCAGACTGTTGGTTTTATAATCCATCACGTAAAATTTCCCCTTATATTCGCAAACCAAATCGATAAATCCGGTCAAAAATCCGCTCATTTGCTGATAATTCAGCGGTTGAAAAGCCGGTTCCCGGCGAAGAATTTTATTAACCTCACGGGTATTGAAAGCGGCCATATGCAAATAAAACGGCATTTCCTTCAAGCATTGATTTTCTTGTAAATTCATTAATAAAAATGAGCTGTCCGTTTTGGAAAGCGGTGTGGTTACCGTACGCAGCAGCAGATCATTAATCAGCTCAGGTTGCACCAGTTTTAAGCCGAAACGATGACAGGCAAGATTTCTTGCTTCCGTGATATCGCATTGTTCGGCCAGATCACCGAAATGAATATTCTCCAGCAGTTCATGCGCCACATTACCGGTATGCGCGCCTGCCGGTAATCCGTCTGCGTGATTTACAGCTGGAGCATACAGCTCGCCCGCTTTATCCGCGGGCAACTCAGGCGTATCAGAAATTCCGTGCGACGATAAAGCGGTATAACTGCTCATTTGCCACGTTGTGTAAACGGAACGGCGGCGCTGTTTCGCCGACAGTGCAGTCGGATTAACCGTTTTGCTGTATACATTATTCAGTTCAATCGGATTCTCCAGCAAACGGTAAGAAAAAGCATCTGCATACTCTGTCGCCAGTTGTTGCAGCACAATCTGTTGTTCGCTATTGCTTTTTTCGCCCAAACCTAACAAGCCTGCCAACGCCGATTCATTCGATTTTTCCTGGGTGCGAACATTGGCCCACGCCAGATAACAACGGTATTTTGCCCGCGTCAAAGCTACATAAGCCAGCCGAACGTCTTCCGCCCGCTCTTCAAAGCGCGCTTGTTTCTGATGTAGCTCAAGTCGATCCGAGCCTAAATCCACGATTGATCGATTGTTCCGCCCATTAATGGTATCCGGCGCATGGCACTGCACCAACGGGTTTTTATGGTTGTTATCCCGACCTGACTGCCACAGACAAGGACAAAAAACGATAGGATATTCAAGGCCTTTGGCGCGATGCATTGTGATAATAGTGACTGCGTCGGCGTCACTTTCCAACCGTAACTGCTGATTTTCCGGACTGGTGCTTTTATTGTTAGATTCAGTAATCGCCGTTTTCAGCCAATTAATGGTTTTGTGTATGCCTAAACGATGGTCGATAACGGCTTGCTGAAGCAATTCCAGCACGTGTTGCAAATTGGTTAAGCGCCGTTCGGCCTGGCCGCCGGTTGCAATCACCTTCACAACCGCTTCCTGTTGCAATAAGGACTGCATCATGGTCAGTACGCCTTTTTGCCGCCACAATTGGTAGTAACCCAGAAAGCGGGTTAAAAACGCTTCGATCTCCGTTTCGCTATTCAGCAACCGGTAAAGCGCCTGTCCGTCGAAGCCGAACAAGTTTAACGCCAACGCCTGTCCCAGATAATTCAAATCGCCGGGATGGGCAATGGCTTCCAACAGCGTATAAAGCTGGCTGGCTTCCTGTGAAGAAAACACGGATTCCGTGCTGTTCAATACCGATAACACAGACGCCGACCGCAACGCCTCTTGATATTCTCGCGCCTGTCGATTCCTTCTGACCAGAATAGCGATGTCCTTGGGCAAGACTTTTCGGTTTTCCGGCTGCATGGTGTAAGCGCCGGTCAACAATTCGACTATTTCATTAACGACAGATGTTCTGATGAGTTGCCCAGCCTGACCTGCCTGCCAGTAACCGTTTGCGCCCCCGCTCTCCGGCAACTGCCATAGCATCATGGGACTCAGGTTATTACCGTTATGCGTTAATGCGCCGTCCTGCTCCGTTAATGCCGCTTGCGACGCCAGAAAATTAATCTCCGGCAAGAAAAATGCATTCTCTTTCTGAAACAAGTAGTTAACAGCCGCAACAAGACGGGGATGAGAGCGCCAGTTGCGAACCAGTGTGTAACGGAATTGCGCTTGTCGTTGCGCTTCAAGGTAGGAATAGATATCGGCGCCGCGAAATTTATAGATCGCCTGTTTGGGATCGCCGACCATCATTAAATAATGGCTGTCAGCGGCAAAAAGTTTGGAAAAAATATGCCATTGCTTGTTATCGGTATCCTGAAACTCGTCGATTAAAGCCGCTTGAAAACGCTGCCTGAGTTCATGCATTAATTTTGCAACCTGATCGCCTTTAAGCGCATTGGCTAGGTGAGTTAATACATTGTCGAACGACCACGTATTGCTTTGCTCCAATTGCCGGTCGAGTTCCACCGGCAAGGTTTCCGCCAATTGCCGTCGCAGAATAAGCGGAATCGCCTTTGCGTTGGCCGCCAGCTCATCGAAAGGCTGAGTGTTTATCTTCAATTCGTTTAGATAATCGTTTTTTCGCTGCTCCGACGTTTGCGTTTTCGTGGTTAAAAATTTAATTCCGTTCAAGCCATCGCACAATCCGTTCGCAGTCAGCAACGAAAACACCTCGACACCTGGGTAAAAGTGCGACTGTCCATTGAGCCATCGGTTTATTAATTCATACGTTTCCTGAAATTGATTCTGATAACTATCCTTGAATTTTTTACCGACAAAACCGGATTGCAGTCTACGCTGACACTCTGCAAGCGCGGTTTTAGCGTTACCGGCCGACTGTTGTAGCGCCATTAATGCCGCATCTAAATCGGATAATTCGGGCAATATCAATGCTTCGTCAGAGATTTGCCCAATACTATTCAGTAAGGCGTCTGGCGTAGGGAAATGACTCATTAATACCGCCAATTCCCACGGTTCCCGCTTCTGTACATGCCGCCGCCAGAAATCGTCCACGCAAACCCGTTCGATTGCGTCGATATCCTCGGTCAGTTCGGCGTCGAATAATTGCCCTGAAGCCAGCGCATGTTCGGTTAATACGCGCTGGCAAAATCCGTGAATGGTGAATATGCCGGCCTGATCGATTTCCAGCAGCGCCTGTCTAAGGCGTTGCAAAACAATCGTTCTGGACAATTCAAGCTTATTAATCCAGGCTGTTATCGTCTGGTCGTTGCTGTCGACGTTTGCGCCAGTCAGGATCTTTCTGGTCTCCGCTAGTCGGCTACGAATGCGCGCCTTTAATTCTTCCGTGGCTGCCTTGGTGAAAGTTACCACCAGCACCTTGCTGACAGGTATGTTTAACTCAACCACCAAGCGCAACACCAGCTTGGCGATGGCGTAGGTTTTACCTGTTCCCGCGCTGGCTTCGATCAGGCTGACGCCCGTGCGCAAAGGTGTAACGGCGGGATCGAATGTTTCAATTTTCATGTACGGCCCGCCATACCCGCAATAACAGTTTTTCGCAGACGTCAGTGAAACTATCGCCCACTACATGACTTATATCTGTTTGATAATCACAGTAAAGCTGACGCAATTCCTGTTCGCCTTCATAGTTATTAATAACATTTGTCAGGTAGTCTACCGCTACTTCCTTGGGCGATTTTTTGGCCTTCGTTTTCAGCGCTTGCGTAATGTAGGCAAACGCGACTTCGGTAAAAAAAGCATCAGGCCGCTGCCTGCCCTGCCGATACAAATCTATAAATGCCGGTAGCAGGTCCGGCTGGCAATATTCCTGTTTAAAGCGCAAAGTTTCATCATTGCAGATTAGCATGGTTTCCTGCGGCTCGATTCGATTAATCAGCAAATGATGCAACCAAGCCGTTATAAAATCCTTACCTTTGAGTTTAGCGTAACGGTAAAACAGGCTGCCGTTTTCATAGCGATGATTCAGCGTTCCCCGTAAACGGAAACCATTAATGTTGATGTCAATCGCCAGACCGGCAACTGGTTTGCCCAAATTCACGGCATTAATGGTTTCAGCAAAGGTTTGCAAAGCATCCTGGTTTTGTTCAAACGCCACTGCTCCAGCGTTCCCTGCGGGCCACCAGCCTTGCGCCTGTAGTTTATGCAACGGCATGTCCTTACCCATTAATAATTGCTCCAGCCATTCCTGGTAAAGACCGTACAAACCCAGTTCGCCTGTCGAAAAAGGCTCTCTTTCCTCAGTCTCAGCTGTGATGACGTTGAACCTTAAGCCCAGTTGCTGGCGCATAAAATAACGTTGCGGATGCTGATAAAACCTGAACATATCAGCCACATCGATGACCGTTTCCGTTAATATTTCAATTGCTTGGGTTGCATCTATCGCACCCTGCCACCATACGCTGGCTTCCTGCTTAATGCCTGCCAGATCGTTGGCTGTGTCGCAATCGGTTTGGGAAAAACTGAACAGTTCTCGACTGCTTCCGTCAAAATAACGACTGTTAAACGCTTGCAAAGGATGTTTGATTACCAACCCGGTTAATTGGTAATACTCCTGCAATACATCCAATAATTCGGCAACCACAACCGACGGCGCTATCGGCTCGTTAGTCGCCTGCGACTGACCGGTATAAGTAATGATGAGTTGCTGCCGCGCCGATAACAGTATTTCCAGAAATTGGTAACGGTCGTCGGCGCGACGGGAACGATCGCCCTTGCGGAAATGCTGCGCAATTAAATCGAACGTCGGCTGGCGATCCAGGTTGGGAAATTCGCCTTCATTAATACCCATTAATGCAATGATTTTAAAAGGAATCGACCGCATCGGCAGCATCGAGCAAAAAGTCAATTGGCCACGCAGAAAGCCCTGCCCGGATTTACGTTCGGCAACCATGCCTTCCAGCCACTGGATAAGCACAGCCAGCTCGACCGGCTCCGTATGAATATCCGCAAGCTCGCCGGTTAAATCCATTAATATTTCATTTAACTGCTGCCGTTCGGCCAGAGCATTTAACCTTTCGGCTGAGCCCAGCAACTGCCCGGCAAAATAGGTTAATCGCAAACCCCAGGATTTCAGCGGTTTTGCCGTTTTCAATTCCGCTTTGGCTTGAAACAGCAACTGCAGAAAATCGTGCAATCCGCCCAATGATTCGGCAGAGGAACCTTCAATAGCCGAATACGGCAAAATGCCATCGATAAAGGCATTTTCATGATTGACCGCCAAGCCCATTAATAAGCGGTCGAGCGCAGCCTGCCAGGTGTATTCGTGCAACTCCGGCAGATCATACTCCTGTTTATGCTGTCCGGATTGACCCCAACGGACATTGGTATCTTTCACCCAGTATTCGATCAGTTCCAGATCGGTATCCGACAAACCGAAATTGGGATAAATTTCCGGTCTCTCCAATAAATCCATTACGCTTTGCCATCCCAAGCGGCTTTGGCTTAACGCCAGAAAGCGGATGAAAGCGTCCAACGCCTGATTTTCCTGGCGCTGGCTACGATCGGCGATAGCATGTTGAATGTCGCTAAATACCGCGGAAATAAAAGGCTCGTACAATTGAATATCGGGCGCCATGACGGCAATATCGCGCAACTCGAGCGCCGGATCGTTTTCCAACGCCATTAATAATTGATCGCGGAGGATCTCCACCTCGCGTTTCCTTGAGTGGCAGGCATGGATGCGAAGCGATCCGTCATTCATTAATACCCGACCGACCACGGCATTATTTAATATATCGTTCTGTAGCTGTTGCAGGTTATTTGGGCTTGGTATTGCTTCAAAGCTGGACGGCTCAACGGCGAATGAGGCATAGTCCAGCAGCATCTCCTGAAACTCCCTGCCCTGTTGTCCCAAACTGACCAGCAAAGGATGACCGTTATTATTGTCGTCGTCATCACCCTGATTCCGTTTGCCAGCCAGATCGGCCCAATAATCCTGCGCCGGATTCAGCAAAAACAGATGCACGTCGCAATGTTTCGATACGCTCTGCAAATATTTTAAAAATATCGGCGGCATAGTATTAATACCGAATACGCTGATACGCTCGGGCAATCGTCCGGCCAACGCGCCTTCCTTCAAGTTGTTCAACTTGTCGATTACTTCCAGCCACAAAGCACCGCGATGTTGACGCCCGATCTGATTGATTAATCGCAACCACAGCGCTTGCTGCCAACGTTCAACATCGCTGTAGTAAAGCAAACGCCCCTGCTGCCAGGCCGCAAGCAGATCAGGCCGCATAATCTGATACTGATCAAAGATTTGTGCAAGATGGCGCGCCAATTGATAACGTTTTAAGCTTGGGTTTGTCCCTGCCAAATAATGCGCAAGCGGAGCAAATACTTCTTCTTGCAAATCGCGCAATATCGCTTCCAACCGCCATAGAATTAACTGCCGACCGAAGGCCTCGTCGTCAAGTCGGCTATCCACCTGTTGCGCGATAGTGCTGAAAAAATGGCTAGGAAATAAAAATTCGTAATTAGCCCACACATCAAAACGGCTGGCCAGTTGTTGCGCCAACCAGCGCTCCATACCCTGGCTTTGGATCAGAAACAGCTCCTTACTGAACGGCGATTGCAGCGGCGCATGTTCGATCACGGACACCAAGTGTTCGAGCAGGTTCTCTGTTTTATTGGAGCTGTGTAGAATAAACATGCGCTTTTTGAACTGTATTGATCGGCGAATTATCGCTGCTAGTTAAAAGCGAAAGCAAATCTTACTCATCATTAATGAAAGCGGGCTATTAATAATTAACAGGCAAGGCGCAAAAAGGATAAATTGAGATCATGAGAACGGGCATCATTGGATTAGGCGCAATGGGACTAGGCATGGTTAGACGCGTTGCAGGCGCCGGCTACTTATGCGCCGTCTACAACCGCACAACGAGTAAAGCCATTGAATTAGCTGAAGAATTAAACGTAACGGCTTATACGGATCCAGCCGACCTTGCCGCCGCTGTGGACTTAATCTTAATCTGTGTTTCCGCCGATCGGGACGTTCTTGAAGTGATTAACGCCATTGCAGGCTCCATAAAAACCGGTGCTATCGTAGTCGATATGTCTACCGTCAGCAGCGATACCGCACGTACGGCTGCCGCGATTCTTGCCAAAAAGCAGGCTTTTTTTCTGGATGCGCCAGTTTCCGGCGGCGTTGAAGGCGCTCGCACCGGCGCTTTATCGATGATGATTGGCGGCGATGCGGACGTGCTTGCTCAAGCCAAACCGGTTTTAGACTGCATGGCAACGCGCATTACGCACATGGGCGATGTCGGCGCGGGACAAGCAACCAAAGCGGTCAACCAGATTATTTGCGCGGGTATTAATCAGGCCGTTACCGAAGCCCTGGCATTCGGACAGGCGCAAGGTTTGCCCATGGAAAAGGTCATCGCCGTTATTTCGGCAGGCGCTGCCGGTAACTGGTTTTTGGATAATCGCGGCCTTACCATGATTAACGGCGTTTTTAACCCCGGATTCAAGTTGGCGTTGCATCATAAGGATTTGCTCATCTGCCGGCAAATGGCGGAACGAGCGCACATAAAAATCCCGGTCAGCGATATGACCCTCGCCGATTACGCTGCATTAATGGCCGAAGGCCACGGCAATGAAGATATTTCCGCCTTGTTCAGGCTCAAAAAAGCACCCGATTAATGGTTTTCAGCAGCCGCGGCAACAGTGTTACAATCAAATGCCGGACCAAATTTATTCATTAATACCCTGTCGTCACTTTTTAGTTGAGTCGCTATTATGAAAACATTCAGAAAAACTATAACATCCATCGCCGTTTTAATATTAATCATGAGCATTAACTTGGTTTACAAACCGGTTTTAGCTGAAGAGGCGGAAGGCCAGGAAGCGCCAAAATCGCCAGCACACCTGAATTTATCAGGATTATACCTCGGTTTCTATCCTTGCGACGATTGTAAGGGCATCAGGACAACACTGGCTTTGAACAAGAACGAAACTTATATGTACACCTCTCTTTACGCCGGCAAATCGGAACGTGAATTTGTGGAAAAAGGAAAATATTCTGTGGTGGATAACACTTTGGTGCTGACGCCGCGCAAAGGTTCGACTACCGTGCAAAAATATTTAATTGAAGACGATCTGCTGATTAAGCTGGATGAAGAAGGAAAGCGGATCACAAAAGACGGCGCCGACGGCTATATTTTGCACAGAAAAGACGTTATTAAAGATTCCGGCAATCATTCCGGCCATTAATAAAACAATCGTTTTATTAATCAAAAAAAACGCCGGTTTCAATCGAAACCGGCGTTCTTCATACTTGCTTAATTAACGTTTATTATCTAATAAATCCAGAATAATACGTTATTACCTTCTAACTACTAGAACGCAGTCTTCGGAAGGAATTAATGAGCCGTTTTCTAGCCCATATAACGGGAATACGGCAGCTCGATAGCTAAGCACCGGCTGTCGCTGGCGTTAGAGCGAAGCAGCTTGATCTTCGCTTTGGCTGGATGGTGTCGCGTCAGGCTGCGGCATAATCGAAATCTTCATTTCGCCTTTCTCCTGGACGACATTGAACGCTTGCAACACATTCATACCCAGCAATGGCTGAGATAAATTGGGCATCACCACTACATCAACGTCTTTAATCAGGTAAGGTCCGAAGCTAAGCTCTTTAACCTTTGCTGCGCAACCGTCGCTATTGCCGTTGGCGGTTGTCATGTCAACTGTTTTATCGCAGGCGATGTTGGCGGAAGTCGCCAGTTCCTGCGGTAACGCCACCACGGAGGCGCCGGTATCGACCACAAAAGTCAGCGCTTGTCCGTCCACTTTGCCGCTGGTACTGAAATGTCCGCTGGCGTTTTGGCTGAGTTTTAAGACCGTTGAGGCGCGTTTTTTCGCCTCTTCGTCTTGCGTTTCGTCAACCGGCGCAGGCTTGGGTTTATCTTTATGCTCCCAACTGGTAAGGGTTTCGGCATCTTCGCGGCAGGCCGAGTTCTGGTAAACCAAAATCCCTTCCCGGTTTTTGCATTTGTAGATTACGCCCGCAACGCTCCTGTTATTAATGGCTGACAGTACCGCGAAAACAAACATTCCCAACAGAAAAAAACCAATGCTTCGCATACCGCACCTCGCCGCAGATTGTGATGAAACATTAATAGCGCGGCATTAATTGCTAAGCCGCATCATAAACCGGACAACATTAGGTTGAATTTTAGCTTACTTTAGAAATCAATCATGATCTTCCTGCTTTCACACCAAATGCAATAAATCCTGGTGCTTCCGCTTCCTGATCGACGCAATACAAAAGAACGAGATAAACGCCGCCAGCATGATGTAATAAGAAATCGGCGCGTTGGAACCGGACAGCGTAATCATTTTCGTTACCAGGATCGGCGCGGTGCCGCCGAAAATAGCCGCCGCCAGATTACACGCCAGCGCCATGCCGGTGTAGCGGGTTTTAGTGGGAAATAATTCGACCACCAGCGTGGGAATGGGGGCGATATACGCGCCTAACAGCGCGGAAAAAAACAATTGGGAAATCAGCACAAAACTGAATGATTTCAGCTCCAGCAAGTAGATATAAGGAATGGCGAAAGCGACATACAGGATTAATAGCACTTTCAACACAACTTCACGGTCTTTTTTATCGCTGAGCCAGGCGGCAATAGGCGCTGTCAGCATCATTATTAATAAACTTAAAGCAAAAATCAGCAGCGAATCGGACGTGGAAAAATTTAAAAATTTAACCATGAAGCTGGGCATAAACACCGTTTGAATATAAAACGGAATGGTGACGGCTAAATAACAGCCGATGCCGAGGAAAATTTCCCCGTAATTCTGCCGTAACGCTTCTTTAACCGGTGCTTCGGAAGTGTCGCCGGCGGCCTTGGCTTCGGTAAAAACCGGGCTTTCATCCAGTTTAATACGGATATACAAACCGATAATACCAATAAAAAAGCCGAAAATAAAAGGTATGCGCCAGCCCCACTCGTCAAAATCGGCCTGCGGCATGACTTGGGCTAAAGCGGCGGCGAACATCGCGCCAAACAACAAACCCACCAGCATACTGAGCATGGACAGGCTGCCCATCCGGTTTTTATTTCTTGTGGTCGCGTGTTCCACCAAATAAACAATCGATCCGCCGAATTCCCCGCCTACGGCAACGCCTTGCACCAAACGGATGACTGTCAACAGGATGGGCGCCCAAATGCCGATTTCCAGGTAAGTCGGCAGCAATCCGATACAAGCAGTCGGAAACGCCATTAATAAAATCGACAACGCTAGAGCATTTTTACGCCCGTAGCGGTCACCGAAATAACCGAAAAACATCGCGCCCAGCGGCCGCATTAAAAAACCGGCGGCAAAAATACCGAAGGTTGCGATTAAGGCGACAGCATCGTCCCCTGCCGGAAAGAAATGCTTGCTGATCAATGCGGTAAACGTTCCGTATAATGCATAGTCGTACCACTCCAGGCCATTACCTACCATTGTGGATGCAATCACGCGCCTAACTTGCGACATAATTTCAGTATTCCCTAACCAGTTGTTGCTTAACTATTACGCTGGCAGTATACCTATTAATAATTTGCATTGCGCTCACGTTGATTAATAGGCTTACAGTTGTACAGTCAGGCTTCTGAAGCCTGTCGCGCCCATCATCTTGCCGTCGTCGCTCAACAACTGCACGGTGTCTTCGTCATCCGGATAAAAAATGGCGGCTTCAATATTTAACCCAGCTAAATCAAGGCCTTTTACCTCATCAAGCTTTCCCGATTTCATCGACCATTGATACAACTTGCTTTCTTCCAGCTTATGGTTTTCATCGGGAATATTGGCATGATAAGGCCCGGCGACAATCAGATATTTATTCTTCGTTCGCCGGGTGATTTCCGGGATGCCGAAGCCGTCTAAATCCAATTCGATGGGATCTGCAAACTCAGCCTTAACGCCATGAATGACGGCGAACGGATTTTTTAAGATAACGATGATAGCTTTGCCTTTTTTCAGCCTGTCTTTTTTTACGTCACCGCCATGCAAAGGATTGCGGAAACCGATCACTAATTCATTATCCGCAGTAGACGCCAGACCTTCAATACTTAAACCGCCAATGGCTTTGGCCTGTAATTTTGCAGCTTTGCCGAAATGATACCTATCGAATCTCGAATCATCACGCAGATCATTAATTAACGACGTGTAAATGTCGCCGACGGCAGTAACGGCTACATTATTTTTTGCATTCGTTTTGATGTTGACGGCGAATAAACGATGCCGGGCAGGCCGGAATTCGGCATTCTTGCTGGTGGAGTGCGATCCGATCCAGAACACTGTTCCGGCAGTTTCCGCCGCGCTTTCAAGATCGATCTCCAGATCTTCGCCCTCCTCGATAATGCCTTTAAATATTTCGCTTAAACTAACCGTTTGCAGCGGTTTTTCCGGCTTGTTGCGGTCATAGATGCGCAATCGATTATCTTCGTCATCCCCCACGATAAATAAATCATTCGTCAATGCAACCGCGCCCGACGGATTGGAAATGGCCTTATACAATTGTTCCGTTTTACTTTCGATTTTCATAAGCCTAATCTCCGTCATTTCTGTTAATACAACGTTTTTGGTAAATACCCATGATTAATAGTAATACAAGGCTGCTCCACAGCAAGCCGGGGACGAGATAAAACCAGCGTTGATAAAACGTCGAGCCGGGTTCTGTCGTATACGGCACTTCGTACAATCCGTACCAGGGCTGCATCATCGGCGATTGTTCCAGCACTTGCCCTGACGCCAAAGAAACCGTGGAAATACCGGTATTGGTGGCGCGCAGAACCGGTCTGCGAAACTCCACGCCGCGCGCCAGCGTCATGTACATATGCTGATAAGGCTCCTGCCAGGTGCCGTACCAGGAATCGTTCGTCGCATTAACTATGAATTGCGCCCCTAAGTTGGCCAAATCCCGCGAAAATTTGGGAAACAGGCTTTCATAGCAGATCTGCGGACCCATCTTAAAGCCGTTCCACTCGAACAGCATGGTCGGTCCCGGCCCTTTGGCGTATTGGCCGATGGGCGGCAAGATTTTCTTGATGATAGGAAAGGTATCGGAAAAAGGAATGTATTCGCCAAACGCCAGCAAAATAGATTTACTGTAATGAGGCTCCGCCAACTTGCCTTGGTTATCTAGTAAAAACAGAGAGTTAGTAATCAAGCGGGATTCCATGTCCACGCCAAAGGCCCCGGTTATTAAT
This sequence comes from Gammaproteobacteria bacterium, assembly GCA_016874115.1. Lineage (GTDB taxonomy): Bacteria > Pseudomonadota > Gammaproteobacteria > Methylococcales > Methylomonadaceae > Methyloglobulus. The sequence continues at coordinate 37,058 of VGVA01000005.1, read as the reverse complement.
GCCCTGTCCCGCTCATGCAGATAAAAAGACAACAACATTGCATTTTCTTTCTCCTTGAACTCCTCACCCAGCAAAGCAGGGAAAGCGGTTTCCGGCCACATGATAAAATCGATTTTTTTACCTTTGTGTTCGGCCAGCGCTTTATCGGTTAATGCCGTGATGCGGCGGATGATCTCATGGGAATAACCTTCACCCAATTCAGCAGCCATTTTTTCCGAATTGGCGATACTGGCCTGAATAATTAAGGCATTCAAGCTGGCGTCCGGCTTGGGCAAGCGCGCTTGTAACCCCAGTCCTCCCAAATTCAAGGCCGTAAAAGCGATTAATACCGAGCCGAAAATCAACTTACCTTTGCGTTCTTTTCGCCATTGCCAGGCGCGATAGAGTGGAAGATTACACAATAAGGTTAATGCGCTCAAGCCGCTAAAACCGATGACTTCCGCCCAATGGTACACTGGAATATTTGCGCCATACCACGGATAACCGAAATTCCAGTCGAACACCGTGACCGAATTCGCTTCGCACATGATTGTTATTAATGCCATTAGCCACAGCGATAACGGCTCCTGCCATGCAAATTTTTGCCGTCCCAAAAACCACAGCACACCGGCTACGGCAACAAACAGATGCCCGATCAGCGCATACACAATCATGCCGATGACAGAAAAAAACCAGTTTAGATGGCCGAACTCGTGAATGGTGTAGGTGACCCAGTTAAAGCCGATCATGGTGAACACAAAAGCAGTCAACACCCCGCCCCAAAACACCGGTTTTAATTGCGTTTGCCTTTGCCAAAACAGCCAGATCGGCACAAAACCGAACAGAGACGCCCAGGGCGGAAAAGGAATGTAACTGGTGCCGATAAAAAAGCCGGACAGCACCGGCAACAGCCAGTCCGTTTTGCCTGCTGAGGTATTAATCATTTGGGAATTTGAAGTATTAATGAAAGATCCGGCAATGACAAAAGCGCAAATTCTATCATTACAAGAAATATAAGGCAGGTTTTGTTCGTCGAATATTAATTAACAGAGTTAACCGATGATTGCTCCGGACTTGTGAAACTTAAAATTTTCGTTCGTCTTGAGCCTGTCGAAGGCGGTCTGTGCTTCGACAAGGCTCTACTGAGCAACGTCGAAAAACTCAGCACGAACGGTTCAACCATGTAAAGGCCGAATCAATAAGGACGAGCAGTTACTGCGCTGTCGGTGGCTTAGTTGTTTCACGACTCAGAATGAATTAAACCCCACACCCCAAGCACCAGCAAAAAACCGCTCGGCCAATGGCTCCCGGGTACGTTCAGATAGTTCCGCAGTTTTAAAATCATCGTCAAGATTATCGGCTTCGGCCTGATAACCCACCGCCATCATAGCTATAGGTTGGCAATCTTCGGGTAGATTAAAGGCCGTCCTCGCCTTTTCGGCATCAAAGCCGCCCATTTGGTGTACGATTAATCCCGACGCCGTTGCCTGCAAAGCCAGGCTGGTGCTGGCGGCGCCGGTATCGTAGGTCGCCCATCTATTCGGCTGGCCGTTATGATTAAAGTTTTTCATAACAACAGCGCATAGTAATACCCCTGCGTTTTTCGCCCATCGTTGATTTTTTTCCGCCAATACAGACAGGGCGCGTTGCCAGGCCGCTTCGTCCGTTGCCCGGTTGCAAACGATAAAACGCCAGGGCTGATCGTTAAAACAAGACGCTGCCCAACGCGCGGCTTCCAGTAATGACAATAAATCCTCGCGGCTTACAGGTTTCGCTGGGTCGAATGCGCGCGGACTCCAGCGTTTGTTAATGATTTCATTAATGGGAACAGAAGTTATTGCCTGTTTTTGCTGCATTTTATTTCCTTTACTTTATTGGTTATTGTCATTAACAGGCTGTTGAAGCGTTAAAGTACCGTCACGATAATCACGAAAAGCCTGTTCTATCTCTTCCACCGTATTCATAACAAAAGGGCCGGCCTGAACTACAGGCTCATTAAGCGGCAAGGCCGCCAAAACCAGAAAACTGGCAGCTAATTCTTTGGTTTCAAAAAATAAATTATCGCCATTAACTAATTGTCCCAACTGGCCTGCTTGAATGACATCATCTTCTGTACCCACCGTAATTTCTCCTTTATAAACATAGACTAATGCAGTGTGTTGCGACGATGAGGGTATACGCAGGTGCTGGGCGCCGTGAAAATGGACATCCATGAAAATAGGTTGCGTTGCTATGCCTTGGACTGCGCCCGAAATGACGCCTGTGCCATCGTGATATTGTCCGGCGATAAGTTTAAGATAACTGCCGCCGCCCAAATCCACCACAGGAATATTATAAGCGGCAATGTCTTTGTAATGCGGCGGCTTCATTTTTTCTTTGGCGGGCAAATTAAGCCATAACTGAAAACCGTGCAGCAAACCGTCTTCCTGTTCCGGCATTTCCGAATGAAGAATACCGTGCGCCGCCGTCATCCATTGCACATCGCCCTTACGTAAGTGACCTTCGTTACCCAGATGATCGCGGTGCAACATAGCGCCTTCCAGCATGTAAGTCACCGTCTCGAAGCCACGGTGCGGGTGTTCGGGAAAGCCTTTAATGTAATCCATCGGCTCATCCGAACCGAATTCGTCAAACAGAATAAACGGATCGAAAGGCAGTTTATCTTGCGGATTAATGATGCGTTTCAGCTTAACCCCAGCGCCATCGGAGGTATTTTGCCCGTTAATTAATCGTGCGAGTTCTCTATTTTTCATAATTCTGACTATGTAATCGATTGGATTTAAACAAAAAATGGTCGACGGAATAACTCCCGCAGCCCAACACGGCTAACACTAAGGTTGCAGAAAATAAAGCTAGGGCGTATTCGATGCCGTGCGATGCCATGAAAAAACCCTTCCCCCAATGCACCCAAAACAAGGCGACCAACATCGTGACAGCTGCGGCCAAAGCCGCAAAACGCGTCTTAATAACAAAAAGTTAGCTAAAAAGCATAAACAAACCCTTTATAAGCAGTGAAAATGGTTTACTATGATGAATCTTTTATTAACTCGCTACAGATTCAATCACACCCATTTGGGCCATCTATAACTAAAGGAGGAATCATGGCACAACATTTCAACTTATTAATAGTTGGTGGTGGCGCCGCCGGGGTATCCGTCGCTAATAACATGCGGCGGCAGAACTCGTCGATTAGCATCGGTTTGATAGAGCCGTCGGAAAAACATTATTACCAGCCGGGATTTACGATTATCGGCGGCGGCGCTTACACCCTTAAACAAGTCACGAAGGACGAAAAGGATTTGATTAATCCCAGCGTAACCTGGATTAAAGACTACGCCGATTCGTTTTCGCCCGACAAAAATAGCGTTACCCTGCGCTCCAAAGAAGACATAACTTACGATTATCTGGTCGTCTGCCCTGGCCTGCAACTGGATTGGGACAAAATTAAAGGACTGAAAGAAACGCTGGGCAAAAACAATGTGTGCAGCAATTATTCGGTCGATCATGTCGAATATACGTGGACGACACTTCAGGCCATGCAAGGCGGCAACGCCATTTTCACGCAACCGCCCATGCCGATCAAATGCGCGGGCGCACCGCAGAAAATCATGTATTTGGCGGCCGACCGCTTCCGTAAAAAAGGTATTCTGGATAAATTCAACATTGAGTTCTGCACTGCTACGCCCGGCCTCTTCGGTGTGCCATTCTTTGCGAAAGCATTAATGAAAGTCGTTGCCGGCTACGGCATAAAAACCAATTTCCAGACCAACCTGATCGCCATCGACGGCGATAAAAAAGCCGCTACGTTTGAAGTGACGGAAGGCGACAAAAAATCCGAAGTCACTAAAAATTTCGACATGATTCACGTCACGCCGCCGCAAAGCGCGCCGGATTTCATTAAAAAAAGTCCATTGGCGAATGTCGGCGGCTGGCTGGATGTGCACCCTAAAACGTTACAGCATAACAAATACACCAACATCTTCGGCTTAGGCGATGCAGCAGGCACCACCAACGCCAAAACCGCCGCAGCCGTGCGCAAACAAGTGCCAGTCGTTGTTGACAATATCCTGGCATTAATGGCCAGCAAAGCATTAGCCGAAGGTTACGACGGCTACGGCTCCTGCCCATTAACAACCTCAGTCGGCACGGTCATTCTAGCGGAATTTTCTTACGATGGGAAAGTTACGCCGTCATTCCCCTTCATCGACCCCAGAGAAAACCGCTGGCTGTGGTGGTGGGGCAAAACCACCGGCTTTCCGTTTTTATACTGGCACATCATGATAAAAGGCTTGCGCATTGATATTCCGCATCTGGAAAGTTATGCCAAAAAATTTATGACTGACAATTAACGTTATTAATGAACGAGTAATGTTGTATCGCTTACCTGTTGCGCCGCCGAAGGAGTACATGGAAGCGAGCGAAGCCGAGCGATGTACGACGACCCCTGCGTAGCCGTAGAGGCCGGGCGTTTTGACGGAGTTGGAGCGCAAGCGTAGTGCGTAGTCAAAATGCAAGGCCATACGACACGGCGTCAAGTCATTCGCGCAAGGTCAAAATACGAAGCAAGGCGGAAGCCGATGTTTTGTGTTTTGGGCTGTAGCGGGACGAACGCAGGCCGCCGAAGGCAAACTCGCCACGTCATTTTTCGCTGCTGAAATCGGATTGGACCCCATTTCAGCTTTCGCGAAAAATAGTGGCGCTGGGATTGATTTTCAATTGATATAGACGGCGGCGCACCAAACCGATACCGACTTCCGGAGAAGACATGCCCAAACAAACTGTAGCTCTACTATCCTTAATTATCCTGCTCAACGTAATATCGGCAACAAACGCACACGCCAATACTTTCAAAAACTTATCGATTAATGGAATAACCGGTCTCGACCTTAGCAGCGGGGAGAAATGGCTTAATGCCCTGCAAATAAAACGCGGCGAACCTTATGATGAAAAAAAGGACCCGGCCTTGCGTAAAGGCACAGAAAACGAAGAAATGCCTCAGGGCAGTTTTTTTGCCATCCCTGCCTTCATCATCGGCATCGGACTAGTGTTTCTATTTCTTAACCGCGATAAGGAATAAGTTCGATAACGTCACATTATCTTGCTCTTTTGCCTCTTGAAAACCAGCCAAGCATCCCAATATTGGTTAATAACGACAGTCGTTACCTGTATTTAACATTTGTTTGGATGTCCCCATCCGAGGAGGCCTTATGGCAATTACACGTTACGAACCATTTACTGTATTAAACCAATTGCAACGGGAACTGAACCGCTTCCGCGAAGGCGACGAAGGCAGCAGCCGCATTGCCACCGCCGAATGGGCGCCCGCCGTAGACATTAAGGAGGAAGACAGCCGCTTTGTGATTCATGCGGATATTCCCGGCGTCAATCCGGAAGACATCGACGTCGATATGGAAAACGGCGTATTAACGATTAAAGGCGAAAAACAATCGGAAGCGAAGACCGAAAAAGACAACTATAAACGCGTTGAACGCATTTACGGATCTTTTTACCGTCGTTTTAGCTTACCGGAAACAGCCGACAACGACGCCATCAGCGCCAAAGCCAAGAATGGCGTACTGGAAATCGTCATTCCCAAACGGGAAGCAGTAAAGCCCAAGAAAATCAGCGTGGTAACTGATTAATCAAGCGTTACGTAAACCAACAACCGGTTGATGCAGTTGCAACAAACTGCGCCAGCCGCCAAAACACGGCATCTTCGGATGCCGTTTTCTTTTATGCTATAGTTAAAAAAGCTAGTATTCCGCTTGCGGAATTAATTTTATTCACGATATTGCCGGTTCGATACCAGTCTCCGGCGTGTGACAATTTACGAAGCATCATCGCCGATAAAATCAATTATCAAGGCTCACTATGCTGACGATCAGCGAAATCCAATCAGGCATCTGTAACTTGCCTGCAACCTTACAAGAACCGGTTAAAGCCGAATTAGAACGATGGCTTGAAAGCATTAATAACCAAAGCAATAACTTAAAACTTACCGGCAAAATCATTAATTCCATCGCAAAAGTCTGGTGTTGTAGCGAGTTTGTTGCCGAAAGCTGTCAAAAATATCCTCAATTATTCATAGACTTGCTGGAATCCGGCGACCTGAAAAACCGCTATCTGGACGATACTTATCAAAACAAGCTGGCGGCTTTAACTATTGCCGATGAAAGCGGATTAATGCGCCAATTGCGGCACTTCCGTCGCCGGGAGATGCTGCGGATTGCCTGGCGCGATTTAGCGGGATGGGCGGAACTGGACGAAACATTAATGGATTTATCGCTGCTGGCCGATGGATGCATTCAATTCGCTCTGGATTTTTTGTATCGACAAGCTTGCGAACTGCGCGGTACGCCCTTGCTTTCAGACGGCAGCCCGCAGCAAATTGTCGTCCTTGGGATGGGCAAACTCGGCGCATACGAATTGAATTACTCATCCGACATCGATCTGATTTTTGCCTATCCTGAAGAAGGCACCCTGCCCGATCGAAAAGAAACCAGCTATGGCGAATTCTTTATCCGCCTGTGCCAGAAACTGGTCAAGGTTCTGGATGAAATAACCGTTGACGGCTTTGTGTTCCGGGCTGACATCAGGCTACGCCCTTTCGGCGACAGCGGGCCGGTCATCATGACCTTTGACGGCATGGAAAATTATTATCTGACCCAGGCGCGGGAATGGGAACGCTACGCCATGATCAAAGCGCGGCAGGTGGCGGGCGACTTCAAACAGGGCGCCTTATTAATGGCAATGTTGAAACCGTTTGTCTACCGACGTTACCTGGATTACGGCGCGTTTGAAGAACTGCGCTCCCTGAAATTGCAGATCATCCAGGAACTGAAACGCAAGGACCGGCTGGACAACATCAAGCTGGGGCTGGGCGGCATCCGTGAAATCGAATTCATCGGCCAGGCGTTTCAATTAATCCGCGGCGGCCAGATTAAAGCCCTGCAAATTCGCGGCATTCTGGAAGTCTTGCGTCTTTTGGGCGACATGAACTTGCTTACGCCGGACGATGCGGCGCAGCTTAGCCAGTCTTATCGGTTTTTACGGCGGGTGGAAAACCATATTCAGCAGTATCAAGACCGGCAAACGCACGACCTGCCAAAATCGGAACACGCACAATTAATCCTCGCCTATTCCTTAGGTTATAAGGATTGGCCGCATTTCAAAGCCGAACTGGATTCCGTCAGACATGCCGTCCACGCCGTCTTTGACCAGGTTTTTTCTCTTTCTAAACAGGAAGTTAATAACAAGCTGAGCCAATCGATCTGGGTCGGTGCTGCGGACGATCAAGAATTAATCGCCAATTTAACATCCTTTGGCTTTCAGCAAGGCGAAAACACCTTAAAAGCCATCAAGGATTACAAACAATCCGGCGCGCTCAGGCGCATGACCGCCAAAGGCGCTGGTGTAATCGACCGGTTAATGCCGCAACTGATCGAATCGGCTCAAGAAGTGGATAACCCGGACGAAACGGTTACCCGATTAATCAAACTGTTTGAAAAAGTGGCCGGTCGGAATATTTACCTGTCGTTACTGGCGGAAAACCCGGGCGCACTCAATCAATTAATCCGCTTATCTTCCGCCAGTTCTTGGCTTTGCGATTATTTATCCGAATACCCCATCCTGTTCGATCAACTGCTGGATACCAGAACGTTATACGAACCACTGAAAAGAGAAACGCTCAGCCTGCAACTCAACGAATTGTTGGCACCAATCGACAACCAAGACATTGAATCGATAATGATTGCGCTGCGGCAGTTTAAACATATTAATGTGCTCCGCGTTGCTGCCGCCGACATCATGAATGTCATCCCGTTAATGGTCGTGAGCGACTATCTGACCTATCTGGCGGAAAGCATTGTTGACCAGACCATCAAGCGCACTTGGTTAATGCTGTGCGAAAAACACGGGTTACCGCCTGATACCAGCGACGACCGCATTAACTTCGCCATCATTGGTTTCGGCAAACTGGGCGGAATCGAACTGGGTTACGGCTCCGATCTCGATCTGGTTTTTCTCTACGATTGCGCGGACGGCAACGCCATGACGATTAATACAGAAAAACCGTTCGGGCTGAGTCCATCTAAGTCCGAACACGAACAAGCAGACCCTTCGACAGGCTCAGGGCGAACGGAGCTTACAGATCACAAAAATGCTGGCATCAAGCCAATGTCCTGCGCGCAATTTTACGGTCGCCTGGGACTAAAAATCCGTCATATTCTGGACACCAAGCTGTTGTCCGGAGTGCTCTACGAAGCCGATCTCAGACTACGCCCCAACGGCGATTCCGGTCTCCTGGTCGCCCACATTAATCGATACGAGGATTATCTTCGTAATGAAGCCTGGACGTGGGAACACCAAGCATTGGTACGCGGCCGCTTTATCGCCGGGGATAAGCGGCTTAAAAACCAATTTGAAGGCATCCGCCAGCGCATATTAATGTTGCCCAGAGATGAGGGGAAACTTAAAGTCGAAGTGCGCGACATGCGCGAAAAAATGCGCGATGCGCTCGACACCACAACAGCCAGCCAATTCGACTTGAAACAGAGCAAAGGCGGCATTGCTGATATCGAGTTTCTCGTGCAATTCCTAATTCTGTCGAATGCGGAGAAATTTGGCGAGCTAACTGAATTCACCGACAATGTCCGGCAACTCGAAGGCCTAGCGCGACATGGCATCCTCAGCCAAGCCGATGCCCTTACCCTGAAAACCGCCTTCTGCACCTACCGCGACATCGGCCACAAACAAGTCCTGCAAGGCGATAAGGCGGTGATTGACGAAAGCGAAGTGCATAACTTGTGGGAGCAGGTGCAAGGAGTTTGGATAAGGGTAATGGCATGATTTTATAAATAAGAAATCGTAAACACCGTAGGTCAGGTTGAGCTTGCTCTGCCTGACAATAATAAAAACACTTTGTCACATAACCGCTTCGCGGCAATGTGACCTACTTGGCTTTGGACATTACCTCATAATGATTGCGATTTTTCAACACGCTGGCGATTGATAAAATCTGCGTTTTCGCGGGCAATTGAACCGGGAGAGCGGCTTTCGATGCAAAGGCATGTGAAAGCGGAACGCGAAATCTGGCAACGTCGTTTTTGGGAGCATGCCATCCGCGACCAATCCGATTTTGATCGGCATCTTGACTATATCCACTACAATCCAGTCAAGCATGGTCTTGTTGAAAAAGCTTCGGATTGGCCGCATTCGAGCTTTCACCGATTTATCCGCTCGGGTTATTATCCTGCTAATTGGGCTGCACAGCTTGAACTAAACGGTTTAGATTGGGATTAATGGCTTTTCATGTAAGGCGGGTCTTTACCCGCCCTACAAACTCGTGATTTTGCATGGCTAATCTGCCCTACACACCTTATAATTGCTGTTTAAACGCAATACCGAACAACTTTTTGAAAAAATAGCAAAACTTAAGGTGACACAATGGCAACAATGGACGATAAGGACGGCCTGATCTGGCTGGATGGGCAATGGGTTGACTGGCGGGACGCCAAAGTCCACGTCTTGACGCACACTCTGCACTATGGTTGCGGCGTGTTTGAAGGCTTGCGCGCCTATCATACCGACAAAGGTCCGGCGATTTTTAAGATGCGCGAACATACCGACCGGCTGTTCCGTTCCGCCCACATCATGAACATGCCGATGCCGTTCAGTAAGGACGAAATCGACCAGGCGCAACTCGATGCGATCAGCAAAAATAATCTGGACAGCGCCTACATCCGCACCATGTGTTTTTACGGCTCCGAAGGCATGGGCCTGCGCGCCGATAACCTGAAAGTGCACGTCATGGTTGCCGCCTGGACCTGGGGCGCGTACCTGGGCGCGGAAAATATGGAAAGGGGCATCCGTATCCGCACGTCGTCGTATACCCGGAACCATGTTAACAGCACCATGTGCAAAGCCAAGGCCAACGGCAATTACATCAATTCCATCCTGGCCTTGCAGGAAGCCTTATCTACAGGCTATGACGAAGCCTTGTTGCTCGACCATGAGGGTTTTTGCGCCGAAGGCAGCGGCGAAAACCTGTTCATCGTCCGCAATGGCAAGCTGTACACGCCCGAAACGACTTCGGCGCTCGAAGGCATTACCCGCGACACCCTGATGACCATCGCCGAAGAACAAGGCATGCCGGTCACTATAAAACGGTTGACCCGCGATGAAGTCTATGTTGCTGACGAAGCCTTCTTCACCGGCTCGGCGGCGGAAGTCACGCCAATCCGCGAGTACGACAACCGCCAAATCGGAAATGGCGGACGCGGGCCGATCACGGAAAAATTGCAATCCATGTATTTCGATTACGTCAAAGGCAAACGTGCTGATCATGCCGAGTGGTTGACTTACGTTAAATAAAATTTTGCAACAGATTCGGTCTTGATAATTTTTAAGTATCTGTTTGTTTTGCCTTCGTTAAAAGCCGTTCAAACTTCGATCCTTCGACATGCTCAGGATTCAGCACGAGCGGTTCAAACATTACAAGACCGAAACGATAACCCTACGAAAATACTGATCGTCGGCCCGTCCTGGGTCGGTGACATGGTGATGACGCAAAGCCTGTTTATTACCCTGAAAGCCAGCAACCCTGCCTGTCAATTGCATGTGCTGGCGCCGGCTTGGTCCATTCCCTTGCTGGAAAGAATGCCGGAAGTCGCACTTGGCATTATTAATCCCATTAATCATGGCGAATTTAACTTAGCTACCCGGTTTAAACTGGGGCAGCAATTGCGCTCGGAAAAATACGATCAGGCAATCGTTTTGCCTAACTCTTGGAAATCGGCATTAATCCCTTACTTTGCCAAAATACCCATAAGAACCGGTTACTTAGGCGAATGCCGATGGGGTCTGCTCAATGACGCCAGACGCCTCGACAAGCAGACGTTAACCATGACCGTGGAACGCTTTGTCGCCTTGGGATTACCAGCTTCCGCCGCGCAGCCGCCGCCATTCCAATCGCCCAAATTGGTTATCACCCCGACTAGCCAGAAGGCAGTCCAGCAAAAATTCGGCTTAGCCATTAATGGCAAGGTGCTGGCTTTATGTCCTGGCGCGGAATACGGCCCGTCCAAACGATGGCCGCCAGATCATTTCGCCAATGTCGCGCTTAAGAGAATCCGGCAAGGCTGGCAGGTTTGGCTCATGGGTTCTGAGAAGGACACAGATGCCGCCGATGCTATTAATGCATTAACTGACAATCAATGCCGCGATTTCATAGGCCAAACGTCATTAACCGAAGCTATCGACATTCTTTCTCTGGCGGATACGGTTATCGCTAACGATTCAGGATTAATGCACCTTGCCGCTGCTTTGGGTAAGAAAGTCATCGCCATTTACGGCTCAACACCGCCTGAGTTTGCACCACCGCTCAGCCCAACAGCCCATTCGGTGTCGCTCAGCCTGCCATGTGCGCCGTGCCGGAAACGGGTATGTCCTTTGTATCCCGTCGATCACCCCGATCACACCCGCTGTTTAACCGGCATTACGCCTGAACAGGTTAATGAATTAATCGAAAATTAGGCCAATTATGCGTATCGCAATCGTTAAACTGTCGGCGCTCGGCGACATCGTACATGCGATGGTAGCCCTGCAATTTATTAAAGCGAATCACCCCGGCATTGAAATCGATTGGATCGTGGAAGAACGGTTTTCCGGCGTTTTAGTCGATAATCCAGACATTTCGCAGATTTTAACGGTTGATTTAAAAACATTAAAAACGAAAAAAAGCGCTATCATTACTGAAATCAGCAAAGTCCGCAGCTACACCAAACGCCAATACGATTTAGTGATAGATGCTCAGGGCTTATTAAAATCAGCCATTACCGCCCGTCTGCTTGGCAATCAGGTTGCCGGTTTTGACAAACACTCCATCAGGGAAAAAGCCGCCGCCTGGCTGTATAGCCAGACCGTATCATGTCCATACCATGAAAATACTATCGGCCGAAACGCCGCCGTGCTGTCTCACCCGCTGGGTTTTACCATATCCCCTGAAGAAATTCTGGCAAAAAAGCCTTTTTTATATGCCGATTTCCAGGCCATTAATCTCGATGCGTATTTTCAACGTAAGCGGCCGACCATCGTGTTCGTCATCGGCTCAACCTGGCCTAGCCGTAATTACCCGCCAGAAAAATTCGTTAATATTGCCAAGGCGCTGCAAGAAAATTGCCTGGTAATATGGGGTAATGCCCAGGAAAAGAGCAAAGCGGAATGGATGTCGACACAAAGTGCTAATATTAAAGTGATGCCGCCATTGAACTTGAATGCACTAAAAGCGGTCATTGCGAAGTCGAATTTAGTGATCGGTAACGATACCGGGCCGACCCATTTTGCCTGGGCGTTAAACAGGCCGTCTATCACTATTTTCGGCCCGACGCCGGTTAACCGGGTTTACCAGACAGCAATTAATAAAACCGTCAAATCAAAGAGCATCGTTAATCCTTATAAACTCAATAAAAATGACGACTCCATTAAAGATATTGACGAACGCCTCATCATCGATCAGGCGCGAATGTTGTTAACAACGCCTGATTTAGAAACATATTAACGAGATGAACGAACTACAAGATCCGTACCAAGCCTTACTCGATATTCTGAAGCGAAAAGAAAAAATTTCGGCTGGGGAATTGAAAAAAGTCGAGCGTGTAAAAAAAACGTCGGTGGCGGAAAACCTGCCGCAACTGCTGGTTAAACTGGGTCTTTGTTCGGAGCTGGATGTTGCGGACGCTTTTGTTGAAGCGGGCCAATACGAAAAAGTAAAAGCATCCGAGTACCCGCTTGAAATGCAACTGCCGGAAAGCGTCTCCCAACGCTTTCTCAAGCAATACCATGTTATCGGCCTGACGCACGATGACAGTTCATTCACTGTCGCCATGATGGATCCGGAAGACCAGTTTGTGATTGATTCTTTAGAGCTGGTCACCGGTAAAAAAATCAATGTCAAAGTCGGGCTAATGTCGGAAATCGATAACGCCCTGGAAGTACAGTACGGCGAAGGCCGCTCGCAAATGGAAAAAACCATTGAAGACCTCAATTTTGACGACATCGGCGAAGAAGATCTTGAGCACTTGAAAGACCTCGCCAGCGAAGCGCCCGTCATTAAAATGGTTAATTTAATCATGCAACGGGCGATAGAAAACCGTGCTTCGGACATCCACATCGAACCTTTCGAGCAAACCCTGAAGGTCAGATTGCGCATTGACGGCGTCCTGAAAGAAATCGACGCGCCTTCCGTAAAATCGACGGCTGCGGTTATTTCGCGTATTAAAATCATGGCGAAACTCAACATTGCCGAACGCCGACTGCCGCAAGACGGTCGCATTAAAGTACAGATGCTGGGCAAAGAGCTGGATTTGCGGGTTTCCACCATACCGACCATGTACGGCGAAAGCGTGGTCATCCGTCTGCTCGACAAAGAAACCACTGTCTTCGACTTCAAATCGCTGGGTTTTGAAGGGCGCCATCTGACGCAATTCTTGGAAGTACTGGCCCTACCGCACGGCATAATCCTGATTACCGGCCCAACCGGTAGCGGCAAATCGACCACCATGTACGCCGCCTTAAAAGTGCTTAACACTTCTGAACGGAAAATTATCACGGTGGAAGACCCGGTCGAATATCAAATGGAAGGCGTTAACCAGATTCAGGCTAAACCGCAAATCGGCCTGACGTTTGCCTCCGCCCTGCGTTCCATCGTGCGGCAAGACCCGGATGTCATCATGATCGGCGAGATGCGCGATCTGGAAACCGCGCGTATCGCCGTGCAATCGGCATTAACCGGGCACTTGGTGTTATCTACTTTGCACACCAACGACGCCGCCGGCGGCGTTACCCGGCTTTTGGACATGGGACTTGAAGAATACTTGCTGACGTCTACCGTCAACGGCATTCTGGCGCAAAGGCTGGTACGAAAACTGTGCCCTGAATGTAAAAAGCCGGTTCCGGCATCGCCCGAATTAATTAATAAACTCAGACTGCGCCGCTTTGCGCCCGAAGGCGACATCATGCTCCACAAGCCAGTCGGCTGTTCCGCCTGCGGCGACATGGGGTATAAAGGACGGATGGCGATCATTGAATTTTTACAGATGACCGACCCTTTACGGAAATTAATCATGGCGCACGAAGAAGCCGGCGCCATCCAAAAACTTGCTATCGAAGAAGGCATGACCACCATGTTCGAAAACGGTCTGGCGAAAGCCATGCAGGGCGTTACCACCATTGAAGAAGTGCTGCGCGCAACATCTGAATCGTAATTAAATAGCGCGATATGCCTTTATATAAATATAAAGCTATTAATAGCTCGGGAGAAACCGAAGAAGGCGTCAAAGACGCCGCCGACGAGCAATCGTTGGTGGCCGCCTTGCAAGCAGACAACTTCATCCCCATCAGCATCGTACCGGCCAGCGGTAAATCGTTTCTGGGCTTGGGGCTAACCGGCAAGCCAGCCAAAATTTCGCAGAAAGATATCGCCTTATTGACCAGCGAACTGGCGACTTTACTGGAATCCGGACTGCCGTTGGACAAATCCTTATCCGTATTAATGGAATTGGCGGAAGATAAGGAACAGCTCAGCAAATTGATCGGCAAGGTACTGGAAAAAGTCAAAGCCGGTTCTTCTCTGGCGGATGCGTTGGAAAAACAGACCGGCGTATTCAGTAAATTTTACTTGAACATGCTGCGCGCCGGTGAAGCAGGCGGTAATTTAAGCGAAGTACTCACCCGACTGTCGGACTACCTTGAACGCTCCAAAGAACTCAAGGATACCGTCAGCACCGCATTAATCTATCCGGCGATTCTGCTTGTCATGTCGGTAGCGTCATTATTTGTCATGCTGGTTTTTGTCGTACCGCAATTTACCGAAATGTTTGAAAGTGCGGGTAAAGATTTGCCGATACCCACGCAAATTGTGGTCGGCATTGCCGAGTGGCTACAAAAATACTGGTGGCTATTAATCGGCATTGCATTTCTGGCGTCCAGCTACGTTCGCCACATGCTGGCCGAACCGAATCGAAAAAAGCGCTGGGACGGCTTTGTGTTAAAGCTGCCGCTGGCCGGTGACATCATCCTCAACAAAGAAACCGCCAACATGAGCCGAACGCTGGGGACCTTGCTGGGAAACGGCGTTTCCATCCTATCGGCTATGTCGATTGTGCGGGAAACCGTCGATAACCGGGTGCTGGCAGAAACGCTACAAAGCACGGAAGAGCAATTAAAACAAGGCAAACACATGTCCGACGCCTTGATGAGCAAAGAAATTTTTCCCAAAATGGCGCTGCAAATGATTAAAATGGGGGAAGAAACCGGACGGTTGGAAGAAATGCTGCTGCGCGTCGCCAACATATACGACAAGCAACTCAGAACCTCCATCGCCCGTCTCTTGGCGTTGCTGGAACCGGCCTTGATTGTGACTTTGGGTCTTATGATCGCAGGTATTATCGTATCGATTCTGACGGCGATTCTAAGCGTTAACGATTTAGCTTTCTAACGAAACATTAATAATGACAAAACAACAACTTAATATGAAAAAACAACAAGGTTTCACGTTGCTGGAATTGTTGGTCGTGCTGGGTATCATCGCCATGCTGGCCGGATTGGTGGGTCCGCAAGTGATGAAACACATGGGCGAATCCAAAGTCAAAGCTGCGAAAGTACAAGTGGAAGATCTGGCGCAAACGCTGGATATGTACAAACTCGATGTCGGCAGTTATCCCACTTCCGCGCAAGGCCTGAACGCATTAATCGAGAATCCGGGCGACGTTAAACGCTGGAACGGCCCATACTTACGTAAATCCAAAGTACCGCTGGATCCCTGGAATAACGATTATCAATACGCCTCCCCCGGCGAACACGGTAAATTCGACATCAGTTCGCTCGGCGCCGACGGGAAAGAGGGCGGCGAAGGCGAAGACCAGGACATTAATAGCTGGGATTAACTAAACGGCTGTGATTAATCATTTGGTTATTAATTAACCGGCAACCAGCCGACTTGCCGACGATTAACTATGCCGCAACAATTTGTGCTTCAACGCACCAAAAAACATTTAATTTCTAACAAAAAAAATATTAATCATTGGCTTACTCGACAAACACAGATTAAATCCAACAGCGGCTTTACCTTAATCGAACTGCTGTTGGTGCTGTTTATTGTGATTTTAGGATTCGGCGCCATCGGCATCAGCATTTCCTCCGGCAACGACGCCACTCAGCATAAAGCAGTCGCCCGCGATCTGGTCTCCGCCTTACGATTTGCCAAAGGCCAGGCCTTAATCTTTCATAAGCAAACCACCGTGGCGCTGGACCTTACCGAAAACGCTTACACCGTCACCGACCGTGACAAAGTTTATGATATTCCCGAATCGATTGATTTAACGGTAGTAACGGCGCAGGAAGAGTTGGTCGGCGAAGGTCTGGCCAATATCCGTTTTTTTCCCGACGGCTCCTCTACCGGCGGACGCATCACTCTGGACAGAGATTCGGATAGCTGGCAAATCGACATTAATTGGTTAACCGGACAAATTGAACTTGAACAGAAAAACGCGTCCTGATCAACAAGGTTTTTCCTTGCTGGAAATCCTGATTGCCTTTTCTATTCTGGCCGTCTCGCTGGGCATTATTTTGAAAATATTTTCCGGCGGACTTAACAACGCCGTTACCGCGGAAGACTACACAGTAGCCGTGCAAATTGCCGAATCGCTCATCGCCAAAACCGGATCCGAAATTCCGGTAAAACCGTTTCAGGATGCGGGCAATACCAATAATAAGTACCGCTGGCGATTATCCATCAGCCCTTACACGGTCGTCAGCGAGAAAACGGATTTCAGTAAAATTCCCATCGAGTTGTATAGGATTAACGTCGATGTATCCTGGAATGACGGTACGGAAGACGATCGACTGCTGCATTTAACCACCTTAAAACTGGCCGCCAAGGACAATGCGCATTAATAAGCATCATTCGGGTTTTACCCTGATTGAAGTCCTGATCGCCATGACGTTGCTCAGCGTCATGGTTGTTTTGCTGTTCAGCAGTATGCGGATCAGCGCAGAAAGCTGGCAGAAAGGCGAAGATAAAATTACTGCCGTTAATGATATTGCTGTGGTTTATCAATTTTTCCGCAATCATTTAGGCACAGCCCAACCGCTTTGGGACGATTTTAGCCAGGAAAATGATGAGTTTTCTTTTTCTGGTAGAAACCAGGAACTTAAATTCGTATCTTATTTTCCCGCCAGCGCCAACAAGACCGGTTTACAGCAGTTTGAAGTGAAGTTATTGAAAGAGGATAAGGAAAAAATCATACAGGTCTCCATCACACCTTTCTTTCCAATCGATAAACATGAAGAATGGCGCAAAGAAGAAGTCACTTTGCTGCGCCACGTGAAAAGCCTGTCGATTAATTATTATTCGGTGGACGACAGCGAAACCGAAGGAATTTGGATGGAAGACTGGATTGAACAAGACGCCATGCCCAAACTGGTGAAAATCCAGATACAAACAGAAAACGGTGATTTTTGGCCTGCCATGGTCATCGATCTGAAGAACGAAGCCAATCCAAACGAAGAAGACGACCTGTCGCTGCCGGATGACGAGCAGGTCATTGATGACGTCGACAGCTTAAACGACCAACAATGATGCCGCGCCGACAACCATTAATCATTAATAAAACCGTGCAAAAAGCGTTCGCTTTGGTGCTGGTGTTGTGGATTTTAAGTCTGCTAACTATCATGGCGGGCAGTTTTGCCCTGACCATGCGCCGCGAATCCACTATTGTTGCCGGTATTAAGGACAATGCCGGTGCGGTAGCCGCGGCGGAGGCAGGTATCGCCTTTGCCGAATTAATGCTATTAAATCCGGAACCTAACAAGCGCTGGCGCGCTGACGGCAGCGTCTATCAGGTCGATTTCGGCGCGACCTACGTCCGCGTCAAACTGGTTTCCGAAAGCGGAAAAATAGACATTAATAAGGCCGGATTACCAATGCTGCAGGCGTTGTTTGCAAACTCACCGGCGGACGAAGAACTTCAAGGCAAACTGGTCGGCGCCATAATGGACTGGCGCGACCCGGATAACCTTATTAATCTCAACGGCGCCGAAAAGGATCAATACAAAAGAGAAGGTTTGAAATACGGTCCGCGCAACAAGCCGTTTCAAAGTTTGGAAGAACTGCAAATGGTGCTTGGCATGGATGCGAACATTTACAATTGGCTTGAGCCGGTCGTTACCATCTATTCCGGCAAACCTCAAGTAAATATTAAATTGGCAACACCTAAAGTATTGAATATCCTACCAGGATTAGACGCGGGCTTGATAGATGGTTTTATTACAGCTAGACTTGAAAGCGCAAGAAACGACCTGCCCGTTCCGGAATTTACCGGCGGGTTGGCGGGTATTGGTAATTCCGGCGGGGACGGCGGCGCGGTAACGATGATTTCAGAAGCGCACATGCCGGACGCCAGCAGCGCTATTGTCGTTGCAACTGTTATTAAAGGGGACATAGGCGACGATTTGCTGCCTGACGAAACCGATCTGTCAGCACCGTACGCCGTATTAAAATGGGAACGGAACCCAGTAAACGAGGATTCATTATTTTCTGTCGAAATGACCGATTTTTTAGTAAAACATCATGCCGAACCTGAACTCAGCGATTAACTTAGACTATAAAAAGTTTTTCCGCTGGTGGAAACGCGAACTTGCATTTCTCGTACCTAATAAAGTCAGGGAACTGATCAGCGATAAACAGGGCACCATTATCATTCGTCCCGACGGCAATCAATTTCTCCTAAGCTATTGGTTTGATTGGCGTAACGAACCGCTCATGAAGATTGAAGCGGACGAAAACGGCAGCACCCAATTCAAAGATCTGCTGGCATCGGATGAAAAATACCAAAAAGCCGACATTATTTTGCGCTTAACCCGGAAGCTTGCCATCCAAAAAGAACTCTCCTTGCCCGCCGCAGCTAAAGAAAATCTCTATCAGGTAGTTACTTACGAGCTATCCCGTTATTCGCCTTTCAGTACGGAACATGCTTACTACGATGTGAAAGCGCTGGATGTTGTTAATGAGCCTGGACAACTGCGGGTTGTGCTCATTCTAACCGCGCGGGAAATGCTCGACACCCTTTGCCGCAACCTGAAATCGTTGGGCATTACCCCGAAATTCGCCGATTACGAAGATATCCCCAACGATCTAGAAGGCAACGAGGAGCCTTATAACTTGCTTCCTGAATGGCTGCGACCTCCGCCGGATAAATCGAGTCGATTAATCCATGGCCTATTAACGGGACTGGTATGCACCATGCTGTTGCTTGCCCTCGCCTTGCCGGTATTATTCGAATCCCACGCCGTTAACGCCTTGCAAGAAAAGATCGACGCCATCGAAAAAGACGCCAAAAACACCAAAGCTTTGCAATCCGAGGTAGCTGCGCTGGTAGAAGAAACCCAACAATTAATCGACAAAAAAACCGAAAAACCGCCGATTGTGGAAGTTTTTAACGCCTTAAGCAAATTAATCAAAGACGATACCTGGCTGGCTTATGCCCAATACGCTAATGGCCAGTTACAAATTCAGGGCGAGTCGCCCGCTGCATCGACCTTAATTTCCGTATTGGAAGACTCTGAGCTATTCGCCAACGCCAAGTTCGTATCCCCAGTAACCCGCGATAACATAAGCAAGCTGGAACGCTTTCAGATTTCCGTTGATATTACCAAGGCCGGAGATAGCAATGGATCTGATGAATAACCCGCAATCGCAACGCTGGCTGGCGGTTGGCCTGCTGGTGCTGGTCGTATTATTTATATTTTCGATAGCGATCTTTCCATTAATCGGCAAAGGTCTGGAACTTCATGATAAAAAGGATGATTTAGCCTTTACCTTAAAAAAGTACGAAAACATTTTGGCGGGTAAAAACGCCATTATCGGCAATATCGAAGACATTAAACAACAGCATGAAGAACAGGGTTACTTTAATACCCAGGGCACCAGCGCCCTTGCTTCAGCGCAAATGCAGGAATTTATTAAACAAGCCATCGTGCAGGCTGGCGGTCAATTAAGCAGTACGCAAGTGCTGCCATCGGCCAATAAAGATAAATTCAACCCCATAACCGTCAGCGTCAGAATGACCGGCAATATAGAAGTCTTACGATCCGTATTGTATAAACTGGAGACAGCCACGCCACTGATCGTCATTGAGCAGCTCGACATCAGGCCCATGCGCAGCATCAGGAACCGGCTAACGCACCAGATAGAGCCTAGCAACGGCTTGAATATTAACTTTCAAGCCGTCAGCTTTATGAGGTCGCAACCGTGATTAATCTCAAACTGGTTAAATTTTTACTCGCCATTTGCGCTGCCTTGGCGCTGATTATGTTACTGGAATGGCTGTATGCGATGTACGCGCAGAAACAACTGCTGGACAGTGTTAATGCTCTTGATAAAAATAAGTCGAACGCGTCTGTGCTACCCTCCATAGAGCTGGAAAACCGCGAAGAATCGAGTTATACCGATCTAGTCGAACGACCCTTGTTTATACCCGGCAGAAGACCGGTAAAAGAAAACAATCCCGCCGATACAACGCCTGTTAATACGGCTTCCAGCACCTTTAACTGGGATTTGAACGGCATTTATACACAAAGCGGCCGGTTATACGCATTATTCAGCCGCAATGGCGCCAAACAACCGAAAGACAACTTCCGTAAAATCACCAAAGACGGCAATATTGACGGCTGGCAACTCACCGAATTAACCAAAGACAAAGCAGTGTTTAGCCAGGGCGGAACGCAAAAGGAACTGTTATTACGCAAAATTAAACCTAAAACGCCGGCAACCGTTCCGCCCGGCGTCAATCCTATGGATGTACCGCCTGTTCCGCTTCCCGCCGGAATGGCTCCCGGCTCTGCGCCTCCTCAGCAGCAACCGGTTATTGCACCGGAACCTATACCGGAACCCGCACCGCAACCGGTCATCGACCCTGAACTAATCCCTGACGATTCAAGCGACTCCAACTTTGAGAATAGCGATGAAGAACAATATTAATAACATCATTAAAACGGCAGGCTTTATTTGCCTGGGCTTGTCATTAACAAGCTGCGAGCTGCTTGGCCCCAGAACCAATTCGAAAATTCCGTTGACGCCAGTGCCGAAAGAACAGGCCGAGTCTGCAACCGACAGCATTGCCTTTCAGGAATTGCAAAATAAAACGCAGAGCACTGCTTTACAGTCGAAAATAGAAATGTACCCCGGCGGACGTTTTAATCCCAGCACGGAAAGCCATCGCCGCCCTTCCAAGGCAGGCGCACCCGGCACTTACAGCTTAAACTTTGATGACGCCGATTTGGGCGAAGTCGCCAAAGTTATTCTAAGCGACATTCTCGGCCAAAACTACGTACTCAGTCCCAAGGTTACCGGCAAAGTCACCCTTAACACCACAGAGCCGTTATCCAAGGCCGAACTGTTGCCTACTCTGGAAATGGTCTTAAACATGAATAATGCCGCTTTGGTAAAAGACGGCAAAATCTACCATATCGAACCGAAAGGCGACGCCTTATACAGTGCGAACGTAGCGGGCAGCAGCACCGGATTTCAATCGCGGGTTATACCGATCCGCAACGTTGCCGCCCAGGAAATCGCCGACATTATCAAACCCTTAGTGCATGATAAAAGCATCTTAAACGTCGACAGTTCCAGAAATACTCTTGTGGTGCAAGGCACCTCGGATGAGATTGCCCGCATTATGGACATGGTTAGCACATTCGATATCGATGTGCTGCGCGGACGTTCCTTCGCCTTATTTCCGTTAAATCACGTTGCGCCCGAGCAGGTCATCGAAGAATTGGAAAGCATTTTTGCCCTCGAATCCGGCAAAGACGGCTCGGAATTCTTCCGCTTTTTACCCATCGAGCGCATGAATGCGGTATTGGCTATTACCCATCAAGCCAACTATCTGCGCGACGTCGAAAGCTGGGTTTACCGCCTGGATCGCGCCAATACGGAAACCAGCGGCGGTGTTAATGTGTACCGCGTACAACACATGGATGCCGAAGAACTGGCTGCCACGCTTAACGAAATCTTTACCGGGGCTGCGCCACGCGACAAATCGGCAAAAGTCGCCGCCGGCAGAAAATCGTCCAGCGTCTCCAATAAAGATGCCGGAGACGGCAACAGCAGTTCGCGGTCGAGGAGCAGTACCGGCGGTACACCGGGCAGCGGTTCATCCAGCCGGGTACGCAAAAAAGACAAGTCCGATTCCGGTTCAAGCCGCAGCAGCGGAGGTGGCGGCAACAAAAACAACGACATTAGCATCGTAGCCGATACGGCCAACAATTCAATAATCATTACGGCAACGCCTCTGGAATTCGCCAAAATTATGCCGGTGATTAAACGACTGGACATCATGCCGTTGCAGGTATTAATTGACGCGACCATAGCCCAGGTTGACCTAAAGGACGAATTAGAATACGGCATTAAATGGTACTTATCCGAACAAAGAACCGTAGCGGCAGGCAGCGATACGCCGAGCCCGCTCGATTCTGCTCGCGCTTTATTTGACGCCGCCGCCGCCTCCACTGGCGGGCTAAGCACCATTTACAACGCCGGCGACCTGAAAGTCCTGTTAAGGGCGCAAGCGGATTTAAACAACATCAAAATTATTTCTTCACCTTCCGTTATGGTATTGAACAACCAGGAAGCCAGGATTAATGTCGGCGATCAGGTACCTATTCAAACCAGCAACCTGACCAATGCGATTGCCAGTTCCGGCGGTGGCGGCATATTAGGTAACAATAACACCGGTTTTGCCCAAGCCAATCAAATCCAATATACCGATACCGGTGTCACCCTAGAAGTTACCCCACGGGTTAATTCCAACGGCATGGTTATCTTGGAAATTTTACAGATTGTAAGTTCGGCCAAGGAGACCCAAACCGGCGTCACTACATCGCCAACTATTAATAAGGAAGAAATGGAAAGTACCATCGCCGTTAAAAATGGTGAAACTATTGCCTTGGGCGGTTTAATTCAAACCGATAACACAGCTAACAGGAGTGGAATACCTTTCTTACATGAATTACCGTTGATTGGACCTTTGTTCGGCTCAACTAACCTAAAGGATAATCGACAGGAACTGGTCGTATTATTAACACCGCGTGTCGTTAAAACCAAACAAGATTCCCGCGTCGTCACAGACGAGTTTAAACGTAAATTGTCGAATATTTATTACGATCCAATCAGGCCGCGCAGAAAAGGCGACTGGTGGCGCAAACGGGATTGGTAATCCTTACACACAAAAAAAGGCTGACAGGTGTCAGCCTTTTTTATTAATGGCTTATTGCCGTTGATTTAAAACGTAATAATTTGTTCGCCATCGCTCACCAAACAAATATCCGCTGGGCGCATGGCGAATATCCCGACAGCCACCACACCAGTGATGTTATTAATCGTTTGCTCCATCTTGACCGGATCGGTTATATGCAAACCGTGCACGTCGACAATGTGGTTGCCGTTGTCGGTAACGCAGCTTTCCCGCCACACCGGCCTGCCGCCGAGTTCTTCCATTGCCCGTGCGACATTGCTGCGCGCCATCGGAATAACTTCAATCGGCAAAGGAAAACTTCCCAGTACATCGACCCGCTTGGAGCCGTCAGCGATACAAACGAATTTTTTACTAGCCGCGGCGATAATTTTTTCCCGCGTTAATGCCGCACCGCCGCCTTTAATGAGTTGTTTGTTCGGATTAATTTCATCAGCGCCGTCGACATAAACCTCGATTATGCCGGCATCATTCAAATCCAACACCGGAATACCGGCTTCTTTCAATAATTTAGTGGTGCCTTCCGAACTGGATACCGTGCCTTCGATCTGTGATTTCATCTCCGCCAGATAATTAATAAAGTATTTCACCGTGGAACCGGTACCCACGCCGATAACCGGCACCCCTTGTACGTAAGCCATAGCTGCCTGCGCAACTTTTTGTTTTAATTCATCTTGTGTCATGTTGTTACCTTGTTGTTATTAATAAAAGAAACCGGATTGTTGACTATTGCAACTATTAACAGGTTGTTGCTTAACGTTACAAAGGCAAGGCAAAAATTGGAGCAAAAGCGCAGTTTACTGGTGCAAATGAACTTTTTAAGCCGATTTTTAACGCTGAATTTGCAAGCGCAATAGTTAAGCAACATCCTGATAATCCACTAAACGGTGAATATTAACCCAGATGCAAAAATTCCTCAGCTGATTTTTTAGACTTCACCGCGTCGGATCTTTCGATAGAAACCGAAATAACCCATCATGGCAATCATTAACCAGACCGTTACCAAAGGCCCGATTACGCCATCGTAACCGCTGACAAAATACAGATAATCCGACTGCGGATTGGTATCGAACATCAGTTTGCTCAGCTTAATCTGCCACACCCAGCTGGCGTGGCAACCGATACACAAACCTAAGCTAAGGTTGAGTCGTGTTCTGATTAATCCTAAAAACATGCCGACTGTCCACAAAGCGATAAAGGGCGTCAAATAATTCCGGTTGAACACATGCATCAATGCATCTTGAAATAGAACAAACCCGCTCAACGCATTAATCCGATCGGCTGGCAGCTCTATATTGCTATTCATAAAATGTAAAGCCGCATAGTAAAAAGCACCAATAATAACTGCGCCAGTCGCTGGCATTGTTCTCTGCAATCCGGTCAATAAAATGCCTCGGAACAGGGGTTCTTCAACCAGGGAGATCAACAGCGCCAGAAAAAACTCAAGCAACAACTTTTTTCCCAGCCAGATGGCTGTCCACGGTTTGCTATCGTCAACCACGTGGATGCCCAGCAACACCAGTGCGCACAAAACCGGAAATAAGGTAACAAAGCCTAAACCGGCACCGTGTTTTAATTGATTAATAAACTGATGCCGTGTGGCAAAACCCAGATCGCCCCAGTTCAGTTTTAACAACGTCATTAACGGCAATAAGCTTACAACTAAAAAAAACTGGGTAAACCTCTTAAATATTGTGCGGAACGACACATCGTCTCCCAACACGGATACCGCTGCATAAGCCAGAATGCTGGCGCAGAAAATGGAAATCATAAATACGGCGACTGGGCTAAGCGCCGCCAGTACACATCGCAAAAAGGAGGATTTTTTAATCATCGGCTTTCTTCAGGCTGGTTGCTGAAAGCAAAATCGCCCCAGCACATCTGCACCGCCGCCAAAGCCGCAATGGCGGCGGTTTCTGTGCGTAGAATCCGATTTCCTAATCGAACCGGGATAAACCCTGCAGACTTTGCCAACTGACGTTCTTGTTCGCTAAAGCCGCCTTCAGGCCCGCTTAATAAGGTTACCCGGCTATTGCCGGGTCGAAGTTCCCCCAACGTTTGCTCAGCATACGGGTCGAGAAAAATTTTTAATCCGTCCTGTTGTTTTACCCAATTGAATAAAGACGTTATCTCGTCTAATTCCGGCAAGACGGTTCTGCCGCATTGCTCTGCCGCATGCTGGACGATTTTCTGCCAATGCTGACGGCGTTGTTGCTGTTTTTCACCTTTTAACTGCACCACGCAACGCTCGGTTAATAAGGGTGTCATTCGATTTACACCCAATTCGACGGCTTTCTGAACCGACAAATCCATGCGGTCGCCACGAGAGATACCCAGACCTAAATTAATTTGTAATGGCGACTCCACACTTCGATCCGACCAGCCATTAACCTTTACCCTAACGGCGTTCCGGCCGACCTCGGACAGTGTGCAGGCATATTCCCCGCCCTTGCCGTTAAACAGGATAATGCCGTCGCCCTGTTTTAAGCGCAAAACCGTCCGCACATAATGGCCGCTGTCGGTGTCCAACTCGACCTGCCCCCCTGCAGTTAACATTAATGGTGCATACAGCCTGGAAACGCGCATTAATCCTGTACCGCGTATTGAATACCATTCCAGGCTACATCAACCATTAACTGCAGTTCATCTTCGTTAATCACATAAGGCGGCATAAAATACACCACATTGCCTAAAGGACGAAGCAACACGCCTTTTGACAAGGCATAGTGGTAAACCAGCAAGCCGCGCCGTTCCTGCCAGGGATAGGGTTCCCTTGTCTGTTTATTCTTGACAAGTTCAATGGCGACAATCATGCCGCATTGCCGGACTTCCGCCACGTTGGGATGGCTGTTGAAACGTTCACTCAGCTTCGCCATTCTTGCTGCGAGACGGCGGTTCTGATTAATGACATCATTGTGCTGGAAAATGCCCAAGGTGGCCAACGCCGCCCGGCATGCCAGTGCGTTGCCGGTATAACTGTGCGAATGCAAAAAGGACTTAAGCGTTTGGTATTCGTCATAAAAAGACTGATAGAGTTTATCCGTTGTCAATACAGCAGATAAAGGCAAATAACCGCCAGTCAAGCCTTTGGACAAACACATAAAATCCGGACGGATCTCAGCTTGTTCACAAGCGAACATCGTGCCGGTGCGCCCGAAACCGACGGCGATTTCATCGGCAATTAAATGTACGCCGTATCGGTCGCATGCTTTGCGCAGCAGTTGCAAATAAATCGGATCATACATTCGCATCCCACCTGCGCATTGCACCAACGGTTCGACGATGACAGCACATACCTCATCGGCATGTCGTTGTAATGCGCTCTCCATTAAGGCAAAGCGACGAGCGGAATATTCAGACCATGATTCACCCGCTTCCCGGTTATAACAATCAGGTCCAGGAACGCTTATAGTTTCCATTAATAGCGGTTCGTAAGTCTCTTTGTAAAGAGACACATTGCCTACCGCCAATGCGCCTAGCGTTTCGCCATGATAGCTATTTTCCAGCGTAATGAATTTGGTTTTTCTAGCTTTACCCAGGTTCCGCCAATAATGGAAACTCATCTTGAGCGCGACTTCCACCGCGGCAGAACCGATCTCGGCATAAAACACACGGCTTAACCCTTCGGGCGTTATATTTACCAGTTGCTCTGCCAGTTTGATTGCCGGTTCATGGCTGAAACCGGCAAAGATGACGTGTTCTAGGTTATCAAGTTGATCTTTCAGTGCGGCATTAATCGTGGGATTGGCATGGCCGAACAGATTGACCCACCAAGAACTAATGGCATCCAGATAACGGTTGCCGTCAAAATCTACCAACCAGACACCCTGCCCGCTTTTAATAGGAATAATGGGGAAAGATTCATGGTCTTTCATTTGGGTGCAAGGATGCCACAGAACAGACAGATCGCGCCCGGCGTATTGTTGATTGGTCATCACAACGGTAAATGCAGATTTAAACGTAACAGACTGAACTTAATATGTTACCCGTTATTGTGTGTTAAATCTTTATTAATACAGAATCGACATTTATCACAAGTTAGCCAAAATCGCCATGGTCGGCGCGGATTGGTTCATCGTATAAAAATGCAATCCCGGCGCGCCCCCATCCAACAATCGTCGGCACAGATCGCTGACCACATCGAGTCCGAAAGCTTGGATAGACGCCTTGTCGTCGCCGTAGCCTTCCAGTTTCTTTCTTAACCAGCGAGGAATCTCTGCGCCGCACATATCCGAGAAACGGAACAATTGCGCATACTGCGTGATCGGCATGATGCCAGGTACGATGGGTATTTTGATTCCCAGCTTGCCGCAAGCGTCCATAAAATGAAAGTAAGCGTCCGCATTGTAAAAATATTGGGTAATCGCGGCATTCGCGCCTGCGTCTACTTTACGCTTAAAATTCGCCAGATCTGCTGCCGCACTTGGCGACTGCGGGTGTACTTCTGGGTATGCCGCGACGTGGATTTGAAAATAATCGCCGGTTACGTCCCGAATAAAATTAACTAATTCATTGGCATAGCGAAATTCTCCCGCCGACATCATGCCCGACGGTAAATCGCCGCGTAAAGCCACGATGCGTTTTATGCCCTGCTCTTGATAAGCCCTTAGGATCGTGTGAATATTGGCTTTGGTTGAAGCCACACAGGATAAATGGGGAGCAGCAGGAATCCCTTTGTTTTGGATAACCACCACGGTATCGAACGTAAGATCCCGCGTTGAGCCGCCAGCTCCAAAAGTAACCGAAAAAAATTCAGGGTTTTGTTCGGACAAAGTCGCCTGCACCCGCCCAAGACTGGTCGCGCCTTCTTCAGTCTTTGGCGGATAAAATTCAAAGCTAAACGATTTAGCCGGTGCTGTTTGATGAGTCATAGGCATTAATGCTCTGCTAAAACGAACTTAGGATAAAACAAAGGCGCAATTATTGCGCCTTTGTTGCCGAACATATCCCCTTAATTAATAACGGTAATGATCGGCTTTGTAAGGTCCTTCAACCGGCACATTGATGTATTTGGCCTGTTCCTCAGTCAACTGGGTCAATTTGACACCGATTTGTTCCAAGTGCGATTTAGCGACTTTTTCGTCCAGCTTTTTGGGCAAAATATAAACTTTGTTTTCGTAATTGCTGGCGTTTTGCCAGAGTTCAATCTGCGCTAATACCTGATTACAGAACGAATTGGACATTACAAAGCTCGGATGACCGGTGGCGCAACCTAAGTTAACTAAGCGGCCTTCCGCCAATACGATTAATCGCTTGCCGTCGGGAAAAATCACATGATCAACTTGCGGCTTGATGTTTTCCCAGGTGTATTGGCGGAGTTTGGCGATTTCGATTTCGGAATCGAAATGCCCTATATTGCAGATGATAGCCTGATCCTTCATTTTCAGCATGTGCTCGTGCGTGATGACATGCACGTTTCCGGTGGCGGTCACAAAAATATTGGCGACCGATGCAGCTTCCTCCATCGTCACCACGCGGTAACCTTCCATAGCTGCCTGCAAGGCGCAGATCGGGTCGATTTCGGTAATCCAAACCGTCGCGCCCAAGCCACGCAGGGATTGCGCACAGCCTTTGCCGACATCGCCGTAACCGCAAACGACGGCTATTTTTCCGGCTACCATGACATCGGTGGCGCGTTTGATGCCGTCTACCAGCGATTCCCGGCAACCGTACAGGTTGTCAAATTTGGACTTAGTCACCGAATCATTCACATTAATGGCAGGCACTTTGAGTGTACCTTTCGCGACGCGCTCGTATAAGCGTAACACACCGGTAGTAGTCTCTTCGGATAAGCCTTTGACATCTTTCATTAATTCAGGAAACTTATCGTGCATCATGTTGGTCAGGTCGCCACCATCGTCCAAAATCATGTTGGGACGCCAGCCGTTCGGCCCGATGATGGTTTGTTCGATGCACCAATCAGCTTCTTCTTCAGTTTCACCTTTCCAGGCAAAAACCGGAATGCCCGCTGCCGCAATGGCGGCAGCAGCATGATCCTGCGTGGAAAAAATATTGCAAGACGACCAACGCACTTCCGCGCCCAAAGCGGTTAATGTCTCGATTAATACCGCAGTTTGGATGGTCATGTGCAAACAACCGGCAATACGTGCATCTTTCAATGGTTTTTGTGCGCCGAATTCCTTGCGAAGCGCCATTAACCCCGGCATTTCGGTTTCAGCGATGTTGATTTCCTTGCGTCCCCAGTCGGCAAGCGAAAGGTCGGCAATTTTATAATCCTGACTCACGGTTGATTCTCCCTGATTTACTTTATACGCCTGCTGCATCTTTTAATGCCTCCACTTTGTCGGTTTTTTCCCAGCTGAAACTGGCTTCGGTGCGGCCGAAATGACCGTACGCGGCTGTTGGCTGGTAAATCGGTTTCAATAAATCCAACATGGCGATCAAGCCTTTGGGTCTGAGGTCGAAATGTTCGCGCACGATTTGCACCAAGCGTTCTTCAGCCAGTTTACCCGTGCCGAAGGTTTCGACGCTGATCGATGTCGGTTCGGCAACGCCGATGGCGTAGGAAACCTGAATTTCGCAGCGTTCCGCCAAACCTGCTGCGACGATATTTTTGGCGACGTAGCGCGCCATATAAGCGGCGGAACGGTCGACTTTCGACGGATCTTTTCCGGAAAACGCACCGCCGCCATGGCGCGCCATGCCGCCGTAAGAGTCAACGATGATTTTCCGTCCGGTTAAGCCGCAGTCGCCTACCGGACCGCCGATCACAAAGTTTCCGGTCGGATTAATGAAGTATTTGGTGTCTTTGTGTAACCATTCTTTCGGTAAAGTCGGCAGGATGATTTCATCCATGACCGCTTCGTGAATGGCTTTGGCGCTGATTTCAGGCGAGTGTTGGGTTGATAACACCACGGCGTCGATGGCCACCGGCTTGCTGTTTTCATAGCGCATGGTAACTTGGCTTTTCGCATCGGGACGCAACCACGGTAAGGTTTTGTTTTTCCGTACTTCGGCCTGGCGTTTAACCAACAGATGTGAATACTGGATGGGAGCCGGCATTAATACTTCAGTTTCGTTGCTGGCGTAACCGAACATCAGGCCTTGGTCGCCGGCGCCTTGTTCATGACTTTCCGATTCATCCACACCCATTGCAATATCGGCGGATTGTTTGCCGATGGCATTAATAACCGCGCAACTATTGCCGTCGAAGCCGATATCGCCGTGATCGTAACCGATGTCACAAACAACTTTTCTAACGAGTTCTTCCACGTCGACCCAAGCGCTCGTGGTAATTTCCCCTGCCAAAACCACCATGCCGGTTTTGACCAACGTTTCGCAGGCTACCCGCGAGCGTGGATCTTGCGCCAACAAGGCATCCAATATGGCGTCAGAGATTTGATCCGCTACTTTATCCGGGTGTCCTTCGGACACGGATTCGGACGTAAAAATAAAGTTGGCGCTCACTATTTCACCTTAACTATAAAAAATAAATTATGGTTCGGAATTGAGCATCCCGGAATGTTTTCCGGATATGGTGGGCCTTGTAGGACTTGAACCTACGACCTGCCGATTATGAGTCGGATGCTCTAACCAACTGAGCTAAAGGCCCGTCTGCTCTATCCTAAATTAATTATTATTCGCCGTCCAGAAAACATCTTAATTGCTCAGAGCGTGATGGATGGCGGAGTTTTCGTAATGCTTTTGCCTCTATTTGACGAATGCGTTCGCGGGTAACGTCAAATTGTTTACCGACTTCTTCCAGCGTGTGATCGGTATTCATATTAATACCGAAACGCATACGCAGCACTTTGGCTTCCCTTGCTGTTAATCCGGCCAGCACGTTCTGGGTGGATTCTCGCAATCCCGCGATGGTCGCCGCTTCCACCGGCGATAACACTCTGGAATCTTCGATAAAATCACCCAGATGCGAGTCTTCGTCGTCGCCGATCGGCGTTTCCATGGAGATCGGCTCCTTAGCGATTTTTAAGACTTTACGGACTTTATCTTCCGGCATTTCCATCCGCACGGCTAACTCTTCCGGTGTCGCTTCTCGTCCAAGCTCTTGCAATATTTGCCGTGAAATCCGGTTGAGTTTATTAATCGTCTCGATCATATGCACCGGAATACGGATCGTCCTAGCCTGGTCGGCAATCGACCGGGTGATCGCCTGCCGAATCCACCAGGTGGCGTAAGTTGAGAATTTATAGCCGCGGCGGTATTCGAATTTATCCACCGCCTTCATTAATCCGATATTACCTTCCTGAATTAAATCAAGAAATTGCAAACCGCGGTTGGTATATTTTTTTGCTATGGAAATCACCAAGCGCAAGTTGGCTTCGATCATTTCTTTCTTGGCGCGGCGAGCTTTGGCTTCGCCAATTGAAATACGGCGATTAATGTCTTTCATTCCGCTGATGGTCAGGCCGTATTGGGCTTCAACATCGACCAAGACTTTTTGCGCTTTCCGTAAATCTTTTTCGTACTCGCTGACGACAAGCGCGTACGGATGCCGGTCATCCAGATAAATATCCAGCCATTTCGGATTAGTTTCGCTGCTGGTGTACGCCTCAATAAAATCGGTTCTCGGCATTTTTGCTTTTTTCACAAACACATCGTGAATCAAGCGTTCTTGCTCACGGACGAGCGCCACGCCATCAGGGATGATGGACGATAATTTTTTTAGATACTGGGGCGTCCATTTAAACTCCATGAACAAATTAGCCAGTACATCGAATGCTTGCTCGGTTCTTTCGCTAACATAGCCATGCTGACTAACCGCGTCCGAAGCCAGTTTAAGCTGACTTCTAAGCTGTTCTATTTTTTCTTTAACTTCTTCATAATTAAGCCCTTTCAAGTCATCTTCCGGGGCGGCGACTTCCACTGCATCGCTATTGGCGGCGCTGGCGAATAAATCGTCCGGCTCGCTGAAATCGGCGAAACCAGAAATCATGTCGGTCAACCGGATGCTGCCTTCCTCTTCTGAGATAGAATCGAAGGATTGCAAGACATCTTCTACAACAACACAGGAACGTGAAATGGCTTTCAGCAGTTGCTGATGGCCTTCTTCAATACGTTTGGCGATTTTTAACTCGTCGGCGCGCGTTAATAATTCAACCGAACCCATTTCCCGCATATACATGCGCACAGGATCGGTCGTGCGCCCGAACTCACTGTCTACCGACGCCAGCGCGGCAACTTCTTCGGCGTCTTCATCGTCCGCCGCGATTACCGTGACCGAATCGGTGATTAATGAGTCGTCATCAGGCGCTGTTTCATACACCTGGATACCCATGTCATTAATAATGCCGATAAAATCTTCTATTTGTTCCGGATCGGCAATATCGCTGGGCAAATGGTCGTTGACTTCGGCGTAGGTCAGGTAACCTTGCACTTTACCTTTGGCTATCAATTGTCTAAGTTGCGACTGCTGATCGTTCATAAGTTACCTGTGTTCGTTTTTCAAACTTTCAAATCCAACAGAAAATTATACTATAGTTACGAATAAAAAGCACCGACACAATTTGTACAATTAGCCTTTTCCGGCTTTCGCCATTAATGCCCGGAACTCCGCTTTCTTTTTCGCCTGATCCATTAATTTCTCGAAGGCATCCTTAAACTCGCTGGCTACTGCTGTCAAATCAAGTTCTTGCCCGTCAACAAACAAATTCAGCGCCGCTAAATAATTTACCGCTTTAGCTTGCGGTTGCCCCCGGTACAGTTCCATTAACACGGCGGTGTTGGCGGGCTTTTTTTCCTTGATATCGGTGAAGATTAGTTTGAACAAATCGACGCCGGGAAATTCCATTTCTTCCCACAAAATTTCTTTGTGTTCGACAGTGGCAATTAATTCCGGATATTGTACGAGCAACGCTGCGATACGCCTGGGTAGCGGCACTATGCCGTCCTTTCGTTCGCTACGACGTTGGGGCTGTTGCCTTAGTGTAGCCGAATCTGCGGAAACATCCAGCACACCGGCGCGGGTCAATTGGTTTAATTGAGCGAACATCATCTCTTTGAACACCCCCGGCGATAGCTTATCCAGATACGGTTTTGCTTTATTAATGAGTTGGGAACGTCCTTCCAATTCGTTAATGTTTAAATCATGGGTTAATGTAGAAAAAAAATAGTCGGATAACGCCTGAGACCGACCGACTCTTTCGGTAAATTTATCAGCGCCTTCGGTACGCACCAGCGAATCGGGATCGTGTTCTTTGGGCAACAGCATGATACGGATTTGTCGACCGTCTTTGACTGTACCGAACGCAGGCTCCATGGCTTTCCAGGCAGCTTCGCGCCCGGCATTGTCACCGTCAAAACAAAACACGAGTTCGGGCGCAAACCTGAACAACAATTCCAGATGCGCTTGCGAGGTAGCTGTTCCCAGGGTTGCAACGGCATAGTCGATGCCGTAACCGGCCAGAATAATGACGTCGATATAACCTTCAACGATTAATATGCGCTTGGGCTTGCCTTGCTTGCGCAATAATTCGTAAAGTCCGTAGACTTCCTTGCTTTTATGAAAAATTGCCGTTTCCGGCGAATTCAGGTATTTCGGCAGCGAATCATCCAGCACTCTGCCGCCGAAACCGGTGATGCGCCCGCGTTTATCGCGGATCGGAAACATAATACGGTCACGGAAGCGATCGTAAACCTTGCCGTCTTTTTCGATGAGCATACCCGTCTGAATTAATATTTGCCGGTCGAATCGATTAGCTAAAGCCTGCCATTCGTTCGACGCATAACCCAGCATAAACCTTTGCGCCAGCTCATCATTAATACTTCTGGCTTTTAGATAAGCCACCGCTTTTTTCCCGGCTTCGGCGGTTCTTAAAGAGTGCACATAAAACGCCGCGACGTGTTCCAAAAGCTGGTACTGATCGTTTACCGTATCTCGACTGACGGCATTAAGTTGGGTTTCCGCTGCATCGCGGATGACGTCAACACCGGCGAAAGTGGCCAGATCTTCTACCGCTTCGACAAAATCCAGGTGATTGAAATCCATCAGAAAGCCGATGGCGTTGCCGCTGGCGCCGCAACCGAAGCAGTGAAAGAACTGTTTGCCTCGGTTTACCGAAAAACTGGGGGTTTTTTCACTATGAAAAGGACAACGGGCGATGTAATTAACGCCTGCTTTTTTAAGAGGAACGTAGGTGTCGATTAATTCTACAATATCAACCCTGGCTAGTAGATCGTCAATGAAATGCTTGGGAATCCTGCCGGACATCGCCTAAGCCGGATTCATTAATCGGACAACGCAGCCTTGATTTTGGCGCTGACGACAGACATATCGGCGCGGCCCTGCATGTCAGCTTTCAACAGACCCATGACTTTGCCCATGTCTTTCACCGATTCCGCGCCTGCTTGTGCAACCGCCGCGACAACCATCGCATCGATTTCGGCTTCGCTCAGCGCTTGCGGCATAAACTCTTGAATAACGACAACTTCCGCTTCTTCATTCGCCACCAGATCGGTTCTGCCGGCATCGCTGAACTGGCGGATGGATTCTCGCCGTTGTTTCAACATCTTATCCAGAATCTGTAATGCGCGGCTGTCATCGATAACAATGCGTTCGTCCACCTCAACCTGTTTAAAGGCAGCTAATATCAAGCGGATAGTAGCCAGACGAGCTTTGTCGCCGCTTTTCATCGCGGCTTTCATCTCGTCCTTGATGCGGTCGACTAATGAAGTCATTGATTAATATCGAGTTATTAATGACAATTAAAGGGCTGGACGGCCGCGGCGCAGATTTTTCAAGGCGTAACGTTCGCGTGCGAGTTTTTTCAAATGACGTTTGACCGCAGCGGCGCCTTTACGTTTACGTTCAGTCGTAGGTTTTTCATAAAACTCACGGCGGCGGACTTCCGCCAGAACACCGGCTTTTTCGCATGCGCGTTTAAAACGGCGAATGGCAATATCGAATGGTTCGTTTTCTTTAAGTTTTACTGAAGGCATATATCCTCATTATGTTAGTATTAATCGAAACTACGGGCTAAAACAAGCCTTTTCCGGCCTGCCAGCAACTAGACTGCGTATTATAACCCTTACCTGCCATTTTCCAAACCTCAATGTATGTTTTAGGGATAGAAACCTCGTGCGACGAGACCGGTATCGCCATTTACCATAGCGAACGCGGATTAATCTGTCATCAACTGCACAGCCAAGTAGCCATGCACAACGATTACGGCGGCGTGGTGCCGGAACTGGCTTCACGCGATCATATACGCAAACTTATCCCATTAATTAATCAATGTATTATTGAAAGTAAATTAACAAAATCAGACATTAATGGCATTGCTTATACAGCGGGACCGGGCTTGATAGGTGCGTTGCTGGTCGGCGCAGCCGTGGCGAAAAGTCTGGCCTGGGCTTGGGGAATCCCGTCCGTTGCCGTGCATCACATGGAAGGCCATTTGCTGGCGCCAATGTTGGAAGATAAGCCGCCCGCTTTCCCCTTCATCGCCTTATTAATCTCAGGCGGGCATACCTTATTAATCAAGGTGGAGGGCTTAGGCAAGTATGAGTTGCTGGGCGAATCGTTGGACGACGCCGCTGGCGAAGCCTTCGACAAAACCGCGAAACTGCTTGGCTTAAGCTATCCAGGAGGGCCGCGATTGTCGGCTCTGGCGGAACAAGGCACACCGCGCTTCAAATTTCCCCGCCCCATGACCGACCGGCCGGGGCTGGATTTCAGCTTTAGCGGCCTGAAAACCTTCACCTTAAACACCTACCAAGCCAGCGACCAAGGCGAACAAACCAAGGCCGACATCGCCGCCTCCTTTCAGCAGGCCGTGGCGGAAACTTTGGCGATTAAATGCAAACGCGCTATCCAGCAAACCGGGATCAAACGGTTGGTGGTAGCAGGCGGAGTCAGCGCCAACGCATTAATCCGGCAGACCTTAACCCAAATGACGGCCAAACAGCAGGCCGACAGCTACTTCCCCCGCCCGGAATTCTGCACCGACAACGGTGCAATGATTGCTTATGCGGGCTGTCAACGATTAATGCAAGGCGTAGAGCAAAACCTGGAAATATTTGCCAGGGCGAGATGGCCGATTTGCGAATTGCTATGATTTAAGGGCTAGCCTCCCACCGCTTGATCGTCCTTGACAATTTCTCTTCATGGCAGAGTACATTTGAATAACACCAATTTAAAAAGCGACTAACCACTTCCTTTTGTTTTTTGTTGCAAAGAAATTTAAAGTTTAGATTTTCATCTTTAGGGTTTTTATTTCTACCAAATTCCGCTAAAGCACTAATGGTGTAATCACATATCAGATTCCCTTCATCTCTATTTTTTAAGCACCATAACATGTAATTAGGAACATGTGCCATAAGATCAATCTTATCATTTACCCATAAAATATTTTTATTTTTCCGGATATAGGAATCAGACAAGATATTGCTACCTGTCAAAAAAAAATCATTTTTAAGATCGCGCTCTAGAGTCTGTTGACAATTAATATGAGATAATTACGCCAATTAATTGAATAGGTTGGCGAATGTTAAGAAAGATGCTGCGGGATGACCAGTGGGAACGGATTGAGCAGATGTTGCCGGGCAAAAAGACTGATCGGGGACACACGGCGGCGGACAACCGGTTGTTCGTGGAAGCGGTGCTGTGGATAGCCAGGACAGGTTCGCCGTGGCGGGACTTGCCAGACGAGTTTGGCTTTTGGAACAGCGCCTACAAGCGTTTTGCGCGTTGGTCGGATGCGGGAGTGTGGCAACGGGTGTTTGCGGAATTGTGCAAAGACGCTGATTTTGAGGAAATATTCATCGACAGCACCATTGTCCGTGCCCACCAGCATG